>NZ_JBIUVC010000006.1:0-494296 GCF_044742755.1 Streptomyces sp. NPDC087845 | reverse complement strand
GTGGAGCGACATCGTGCTGGACCGCATCGGCCGGATGGCCGACGGTTGGTACCACGGCCGCGAATTCGAACCGGACGTCCCCAAGAAGTTCGAGGCGATCGCCGCCGCCGCCGAGCGGGCCGGCCGCCTGCCCTCCGACATCGGCCTGGAGGGTGCAGTCGAGCTTCGGTACGGCCTCGAAGGGATCGGGAGCAGGGCCCGGAGATGGGCGGAAGCAGGCGCCACACATCTGGTCGTCGACCCCATGCACGCCGGGTGCCATGGCAGCGAGCACCTCGCTCACCTTGCCCGCATCGCCACGAGGCTGTCGCTACGAGGCTGAGCTCGCGGATGCGACACCAGTCGGTTCTCGACTGACTGCTCAATGAACGTGCTTGTCCAGCTACCGACTCTGCCCTTGATGCGATGGGGACGGAGGGACAGCCGAGCAGCCGAGCAGGATTCAGTGCGGGAGACATGCCTCATCCGGGCGCAGCCCCATCAGCGCATCGACTTCCCGCCGCGCGAAACCGCCGCCACGTTTCCCGAAGAGGTCTGTGACGAGGGCCTGCCGCCCCAGGACACTACGAGTTCGAGCACCTTCGCCAGTACTTCGGTGCGGCCCTCGGCCCCGGGGCACAACATGGCCTTCGGGAGGGACCGGCCGTTGCCGTGTCGCGCGGCAGTGGGTGTGCTCCGAAGGCCTCACCGGGTGCGATGAGGCCTTCGGCACATCACCGGCGAGCCGCGGACCCGGGGCGGCTCGGAATGCCCCGGGAGAGCGGCGCCGGCCCGGACTCGCCGGTCAGCCGACGTTCACATCGATGCAGGCGTAGAACGCGTTGGCGGTGTCCGCGATGTTCCACACCGCGAGGACCTTCTGCTTGCCCGTCAGGCCGCCGAAACTCACCTGGTGAGTGACGGTCGAACCGGGCTGCGCACCGTTGTCGTTGAACTCGGCGATCTTCTGCCCGCCGGCGAAGTACTGCCAGGTACTGGTGGCATGCCGGGCCGTCAGGACCCATTGGAAGGACGTGGTCCGGCTCACTGGGGTGACCTTCCACCCCTTGGAGTCGTCGTCGAGTTCGGCGAACCGGCTGTTGCCACCGCTACAGCTGGTCAGCCCCTTGGGGCCTTCCACACTCTGCGGCTCGTACTTGATGTCTCCGCAGCTCACGGTTCCCGCAGCACACTGAGCCTGACGGCTCGGAGGCGACGAGATGTATCCGTGTGCGCTTGCGGAACCGGTCGGAAGGCTCAGGGCCAGTACGGGTGCGAGCAGGGCACCGATGGCTGCGGCCGTCTTCCTTTTCGCGTGCATGCTTCTCCTTCACATGAGGCGTCGCTGCACACGATCGGGCTGTGGGGGCCCGGCGGCGGCAGGCCGGCCTCTCCAGTGTGGGGGTCAAGAGGCGCGAAGGGCACGGCAAGGGACCACCACCGCGTACGCCATGAAGTCGCAGGCGTCCGGACGGCGGCCTTGGACTTGGACTTGGACTTGGACTTGGACTAGACCATAGCTACCGATCCGCCCGCGTCAAGAGCCTCGACCCAGCGGGAGTTGACGACAGGAGCGACTTCCGGACACCTCTCGGCGACCGCCGGCCGGACGGCCACCCGGGACCGAGCGACCTCTCCCTCCGTCGAGCCGATCGGGTGAGGGCGACGGAAAGAGTTGCGGAGGCCGCAAAGAGCGACCTTGCCGAGGTGTGCGCGCCCACCTCACCGGGCACCCCCTTCCCGCTGGAGCGGCGCGCCTCAGCCGGCATCCGGAGCCGGGACGAGGCCGTCCGCGACCAGCCCCTCCAGGACCGCGGCGCCCAGAGCCTGCACCGCGGACTGCGGACGGACCATCACGGTGAACTCCTTGATCAGACCTGCCTCGTCGAACTGCAGCAGATCGATGCCGTGGATCTGCCTACCGTTCACATTGGCCCGGAAAAGCAGAATCTCGGACGGAGCCTGCGTCCCGTCCGTGCTCGTTTCGGCCGATCCGTCGAACTGGCCGACGTAGCGGAAGTCTTCGAACGTACGCAGCAGGACCCCGAACAGCCCCAGCACCATGGGGAGCCCCTCGAACGGGGTGAACTTCACCGGACTGTAGAGACGGATGTCCTCGGTGAACAGGCCGTCCAGAGCAGCGAGATCGCGCTTCTCGACGGCGTCCCGGAATCGGCCGGCGGTCTCGGCAGACATCATTGCCCTCCCCTTCATACTCAAGAATCTGACTAGTCACTTTCATGAGTATCATGAGGGAGCGGACGGCGAAAAGGGAAGAGGGAGAGGGCGGGGCCATGGCCTTGCGGCATGCGGTGCTGGCAGCGCTGCTGGACGGTGAGTACAGCGGGTATCAACTGGCGAAGGCCTTCGATATCGGCGTGGCGAACTTCTGGCACGCGTTGCCTCAACAGCTGTACGCCGAACTGGCCAAGCTGGAGAAGGACGGCCTGGTCACCGGTCGGCAGGTGATTCAGGAGACCCGGCCCAACAAACGGCTGTTCCGTGTCACCGACGCCGGGCTCGCCGAGCTGGAGCGTTTCGCCGCATCCAGTGCGAAACCGGGGGCCATCCGCGATGACCTGGTCGTCAAGGTCCAGGCCGTCGATCACATCGGCACCGGTCCGGTCATCGACCAGCTGGACCAGCGGGCGGCCGCCGCGTCGGCCAAGGCTGAGCTCTTCGGCAAGCTGCTCCGGCAGCTGCGCGGCGAGCTGGACGAGGACGAGTTCCTGCTCAGGGGCGAGCGGGTCGGACCGTACCTGACCTGTCTGCGGGGACTCGCCTTCGAGGAGGAGAACAGGGACTGGTGCCTCAGGATCGCCGCCCTTCTGCGCCGACGCCGGATCGTTGCGATGAACGTCGACGATGAGCGCTAGTAGGGCTTTGTTAGGTCCTGTGGTGTGGTTCTGGTGTGGGTGCGGATTGGCCGCATATCGAGCAGGCGCCGGTCCAGGTGGCCAGGAGGGCCTGAAGCGCGCGGAGGACCGCGTAGAGGGTCAGGCCGGCGCAGGCGCTTTTGGGTCGAGCCTGAGCATGGTGCAGAACGCCTGGGCGAGGGAGGCGAGGGTGACGTGGCGGTGCCAGCCGGGGAAGTTGCGGCCCTCGAAGTGGTCCAGGCCCAGACCGTCCTTGAGCTCGCGGTAGCCGTGTTCAACGCGCCAGCGGATCTTGGCGATGCGGACCAGTTCGCGCAGCGGGGTGTCGGCAGGCAGGGTGGAGAGCCAGTAGTCGGTGGGCTCGGCGGCGCCGGACGGCCATTCGGCCAGCAGCCAGCACTCGGGCAGGGAGCCGTCGGCGGCGCGGTGGATCGTCCGGTTCGCGGGTCGGACCCGCAGCGCCAGGAACCGCGAGCGCATCTCGGCGCGGGGGTTGTGCTTCGTGGTCTTGCTGCCCTGGCGCCAGGTCACGGTTCGTGCCGACGATCGCCCAGTGTTCAGGGCGAGTTGGCGCAGAGTGCTGTGCTGGGAAGGGTAGGCCGGTCCGGGCGGGCGGCCCTGGCCGCTGTAGGGCGGACGGTCGGGGACGGCATCGCCCGGGTAGGCGGTGGTGGTGCCCTTGACCGCGACGGCGTAAGCCAGGTCGCGCTCGGTCAGGCCCTCGCGGAAGCCGGTCGCGTCGCCGTATCCGGCGTCGGCGACCACCGGCAGGTCAGGAAGTTCCCAGCCCTCGCGGACCTCGTCGAGCATGTCCAGGGCCAGGCGCCACTTCTCCTTGTGCCGCTCGCTGTCGGGGATGGCCGCCTTGGCACGTCGGCGCTGGATTGCCCCGGTCAGCAGCGCATCGCCGGTGTTCTTGGTGTCGTCCCAGCTCTCGGGCAGGAACAGGCGCCAGTTGACCGCCGAGGAAGCGTGGTCGCTGACCAGATTGACGCTGACGCCGATCTGGCAGTTGCCGCGCTTTCCCAGCGCGCCGCAGTACATCCGCGCCACACCCGGTGAGTCGTATCCGTCCTTGGGAAAGCCCACATCGTCGATCGCGTACGCCTCCGGCGAGATGTGAGCGGCAGCCCAACGAGCCAGCCGCTCACGGACCTTGGCCCAGTCCCAGGTCGAGGAGGCCACGAACTGCTGGAGCTGCTGGTGGTCCACGCCCAGGCGCTCGGCCATCGGCTGCATCGACTTGCGCTCGCCGTCCAGCATCAGCCCGCGCAGGTACAGCTCGCCCTTGGCTCGCTGATCCCGCCGGGCAAGAGAACCGAGCATCTCCGCCGCGAACGCCTCCAAGCGTGTGCGGACCGTTTCCATCTCCTCGGGTGTCACACCTGAAAGAACATCACAACCTATCTGGAGATGATCAATCGGGGTACCCAACAAAGCCCTACTAGGGCGCGTATCGGGTTGTGATCAAGATCTGGCTCGTGTGAGGTCTTTGGTCCAAGCCCCGCCATACCTACCGATGCGGGGGTGTGGCGGGGCTTTCGCAGTAGTGACGGGAAAGTGACGTAACTACCTGCATACAAGCGATACATCACACTACTTCGTTTATAGATCGTTTACCGTTCACAGACGCGCGACTAGTGAACTGATCGCGGCCATCAGGCAACACGGCTGGAAGAGACAGTTGACCGTTCTCAGGAGATTCTTATGTCCTCTGCACGACGCGCAGCGATCGTGATCGCTTCGGCGACCATGGCGATCGCGGGTACCACCGCCACCGCCACCGCGACCCCTCAGAGCAAGACCGGCGCCCACTGCGTCGCCAACCTCGCCACGCACAAGACCACGTGCTACGACACCTTCCGCGAGGCGATCGCAGTCGCGACCAGCGGCCGGGTCACCGATGCCCCCGCGACGCCGGAGAAGGCCGCGAAGGACAAGGCGTTCGCAGCCGAGCTCAACGCTCCCGCCAGATCGCGCAACACAAACGTCGCCGCCAACACCGAGGACTCCATTGTGGGCGCCATCCTCTACAACGACTGGAACTACGGCGGCGGGACCTACACGCTCTCGATCCCCGAACCGTGCAAGAACGACGGGCAGTGGGACTACGGCTATGACGAACTCGACGGCTTCAACGACCGGACCAGCTCCGTGCTCCCGGCGAACAACTGCTGGATCGCGCTGTACTCGGACATCTACTACAACGGCACAAGCCAGGAGTACCACGGCTCCACTCCGTATGTCGGCGACGCCATGAACGACCAGGCCAGCTCGGTGAATCTGCTGTAGAGCCCAGGGGGCGTATCGGGTTGTGATCAATCCGCCGGATCCGGCTTCGTGGCGGAGTCTGATCAGGTAGATCGTCATGCGTGACGCGAATGCAACTGACGCACGCGGAGTGGGAGTTCATCGAGCTGCCCACCTGCGGAAACGTGGCATCGAGGCAGTCATCCCGGGGAAGAGGGACCAGGCGGCAACCGGGCGAACGAGGGCTCCAGGGGCGGTCGACCCGCCAGCCACGACGCCGACCTCTCCAAGGAGCGGAACACCGTCGAGCGTCTGAATCAACAAGCTGAAGGCCTGGCGAGGCATCGCCACCGGGTACGACAAGACCCCGGAGAGCTACCTCGCCGGCCTCCACCTTCGCGCCTCGGTGATCTGGATCAAAGACCTCACCCAGGCCACCTCCTGATCACAACCCGATACGCGCCTAGCCGTTCGACTGCGGCCGGTAAGGCCGGATGCGCTCGTGTGAGGCGGATTCCATCGGGTGGCGTTCCATCGTCATGCGCTCAGTACCCCTGCCGTGGCACCCGCACCACTCCAGGGACGGCCGAGAGCCGGCCGGTTGCGGTGCCCGGCGGGTTGTCGTACCCCATCAGTACGCTCAGGCCATGAGCGTCTCTCTTTACTACTGTGCGAGCCGGGCGGCGCCGTTGACGGACGCCGAGATGGCCGCTGTCGAGCGCATTGCCGCCGCCCGCATGTCGTCCTTCCCGTACCAGGACGAGGAAAGCCTCCACCTCTACCACAATGGTGGCAGCGAGCCGGACGAGATCGTGGCCGGGGTCACCAAAATGCCCTTCGGCCCTGGCCGAGTACTGCCGGTCGTCGCCCATACGCTGGACTCAGTGACCTATTTGCGCCGCGCTCTGCCAGGAGCGGAGTGGCGCGTGCACATGGACGATCTCGATGTCCCGTGGGACGAGGACGAGGGCTACGTCCTGCCGGGCATGCGCGATGCGGACCTCATGGCCGAACCGGGGGGCCTCTGAGGGTTCCGGTCACGGACGGACTTCGGCCAGGGGCCTCAAGGGCGGCACGACCGTGATCGCAGCCGGACGAGGAGCCGGAACTTCAGGTGCGCTGGACGGTGAACGGTCCCCCGGTGCCGAAGGCGAGGGCGGCGAAGCGTTCGCCGATGCGGCGATGGGAGGCGGTGTCCGGCCGTCGGCAAACAGGTCGTACACGCCGTCGGGGCGGGGTGGGGCGCCCTGGTAAACCATTTTGGTGCGCAGCGTTTCCAGCCCGACGCCGGTGGCCGACGTGCGGAACGCCAGCCGTACGCCGGAGGGCGGGGCCTCCGCCATGGCCAGTTGCCCTTCGGCGCACTGGGCGCGGGCGCTGGCGGGCAGCCGGTGTGGCAGCGCTCCGTGTTCGGTACGCTCCAATTCCAAGGCGCAGCGCAGGAGATCCGTGGTGATGGGCGTGGTAACCCAGTCCGTCGCCGGGGCCGCCGTGGGGGGGGGCACCGGAGACGTCGTCAGGCCGGTCGTTCAGGTTGCATGACACTGGTCGGCGGCGCGGTCAGCACAATGATCTTCCTGGTCAGGCGGGAAGCGAGCGTGCTCCCCCGGCCGCCCGGGTACGCTCCACCAGTTGCGGCGGGCGCGTTCACCGCACGCCCGGGTATCCCCTGGATGAGGGTGTGCAGGTACTGGTCGTGCCTTCCGTCCGCCGGCGGCAGTGCGTTGTGCACGGTTCCGTCAAGGCGGTACCCCGTGCTGTCCGCCATCCGGGAGGATGCGGGGGCGCGCGCCGGGCGGCAGAACGCGGCACCGACTGACCCGCCCCCGTCGCCTGCGCCCTGCCATCCGCCGCTCTGCGTCATCGGGTGGCGGCGGAGGCCCGGAGCCGGTACGCGTCGTTCGCCGCACTCACGGCCGGCATCACCCGGTCGGCCCGGCGCCGGGACCTTCCCCCTCAGTGGCGCATCACCAGCCCGTCGCACCGTCGATGCGTTCGCGCAAAAGGTCGGCGTGACCGCTGTGGCGGGCGTACTCCGCGATCATGTGGACGTGGACCATGCGAAGCGAGTACACCTCGCCGGCGTGGGTGAACGTGTCGTCCATCGAGGCATCTGCGACGATCTCGTCCGCCAGTCGGCATTCCTCGACCAGGCTCGCGTAGGCCTCGGCGGCTCGGGCCGGGTCCAGGTCCTCGAAGTCCGCGTCCTTGCCCTTCTCCGGGTCGTACATCGGGTCGAGCGTCTGACCGGCGAACCGCTGCCGGAACCAGACGCGTTCGACCTTGGCCATATGACGGATCAGGCCGAGGAGTGTGAGATTCGACGGGGCCACCGTCTCCTGGGCGAGCTGCTCTCCGGTCAGTCCGGCGCACTTGTGCAACAGGGTGCTGCGGAACCAGGCGAGATAGCCCATGAGCATCTCGCGCTCACCGGCCACGAGTGAACCGGGCGTGCGCTCTACATCAGGTGCTGTCCATGTCATCCCATGATCTTGCCTGCTGCCCGCCGGGCAGGAGCAGGGTTTTCATGTACACCGGTTCTCGGTGGAGCGGGGCATCCGCCCCGGGCCCGGTCCCCACAGGGCGTCAGCCATGTCGTTCCTCGTCAGCAAGTGATCCGTACGCCCTCGGCATGCCCCACAACGTCACTCCGCGTCGGTCCGAGGCTGACGAGGGCGCACACGCCGGGCGCGCGAGCGGGCACTCCCGCGCGTCTCCGCGGACCGACGCGGACCGGCTCGGATCGGCGCGGACCAGTGCAGACCGGAACCGTGACGGCTCAGGCGCTCCAGGCAGTCGTGGAGCGCTCGGCCGGCTGGCCTCCGCGTGCGGGTTCGAGGAGGTTCTCGCGCAGTGCGGCCACCAATTCGTCGTCGACTCGCAGGAGTTCTGCCGCGTACTGACGGACGGAGCCATGGGTGGTGGCAAGGTCCGCCAGGAAGAACCGCATGACGTCGGCGGGCGCCCGGCCGTACCCGGGCCACGCCGGTTCCTGGCCGGCGTGGTCCGCCCGCCAGTCGGCCAGGAGCCGTTCGGTGGCGAGTTCGGTGAGGGTGAAATCGGCGATGATGTCGTCCCCGGCCACGCCGAGCAGGGACAGGACGAGTGCGGCGAGCAGTCCGGTGCGGTCCTTGCCCGATGCGCAGTGGAAGACGACGGGGGCGCTGTCCCCTGCCACGAGGACGTCCAGGGCGCGGCGGAGCTCGGCGACCCCGTCGTGCGCGACCTCCGCATACCGGTCGGCCAGGTAGCGTCCGGTCTCCACGTCGGGGCCGAGCGCCGCCTGGTCATAGGGCCGGTGCTCGATGCTCAGGTGGTGGTACCGCAGCCCCGGGGCATCGGGTACCCGCCCCTTGGCCGCGATCTCCCAGTCGTAGCGCAGGTCGATGACGGTGCGGACACCGAGGTCCAGGAAGCGCTCCCAGTCCTCGCCCCGGAGCTTGCCCAGCGAGTCAGACCGGTAGAGCCGTCCCCAGCGGACCGGGCGGCCGTCGTCTCCTCCATATCCGCCCATGTCACGGAAGTTGTGCAGTCGATCGAACGCTATGTGTCTGTTCACATTGCAGAACCCTAGGACAGCGCCCGCGCACCCCGTCGGTGCGGGACCAGTTCTCGGCCTCGCCGGTCCGCGCCCTGTCGGTGCCCGGTTGGGACACTCGCCGCGCCGGGCAGACGACGAGCCTGCCCCTTTGGCGGGGCTCGGCCGAGAATGCAGGCGTGTATACTTCTCCCCTCCCCGCCGGGCGCGATCCACGGGGCGCATGGTCCCTGCTGCTTCTGTCAGCGGCTTCCGGCGCGGCCGACGCGTTCGCCTTCCTCTGCGTCGGTCAGGTCTTCGCCGGGGTGATGACCGGGAATCTGGTGCTGCTGGGTGCTTCCGCCGCCGGTGCCGGGGAGCACGGAATGGCTCGGCACGTGATCACCGCGCTCGTTTCGTACGCCGTCGGTGTCGTATGCGGTGCGCGGATGAGCGAACGACTGCGGTGGCCGCTGCCGGTGATGCTGCTGATCGAGGTGGCACTGCTCGCGGCGGGGGCCGTGCTGTGGGCGTTGGGTGTGATCACCTCGGACGGGGACCGGATGGGGCTGCTGGTGCTCATCGCCATGGCCATGGGGATTCAGGGCCGCATCCTCGCCACGCCCACCAACTACTTCACCGGCACTCTGACATCTCTGGTCGGGCGCATGACGCTGCGGCCGTGGAACAAGGAGGACGCCTGGGTGGCCGGCCGGCTGATCGCGGTCGTGGCGGGCGCGGCCGCAACGGCGCTGGTGCTACGGCTCTGGCCGGACGCCGCTGCCGTGGTGACCGTGGTTCCGGCGGCGGGCGCGCTGTTGACCGAGACGGTGCCCGGGAGGCTGTTCCGGGGCCTACCGCACCGTTCTGGGGGCCCCTGACCAGTACGGACCGCAGGACGGGCGCCCGCGCCGCGCCGGGTCGAGGGCGCCGGAGAGGAACCGGCCGCCACACACACGGGCAAGCCGCCACACGCACGGGCAAGGAGAAGCCCCGGCCGGATCGGGGGAATCCAGCCGGGGCGGCCTGGGTGTGGACGTCGTGCGCGACATCCACATATAGGTGAACGATAAACCATCGCGTCTCGTTCCAGGGACCCCGCACCCCCCACTGTGATTCACGGCACGGAATCGGACCTTTCGGTCGCACGGACAAGCATCCGCCCGGCGGACGCCCGACCGCCGCCCCGATCGACGGCCGAACCGCCCGCCACTACCGGCCGCGCCCCCACACCCGCCCGGCCGCACTCGCAGCCGAACGGGAAGGGAAGGCCACCCCCGCGGCACCGCCACGGAAGACCGCCGAGCGCGATCACCACCCCCGGGCCGGGAGTCAGCGCTCCTCGCGGAAGAGGACGTGCCGCCCCGCGACCGCGTCGAACTTGCGCAGGACCAGCCGGTCGGGGTTGTTCCGGCGGCTCTTGCGCGTCACATAACTCTGCCCCGTACCGGCCGTCGACCGAAGCGTCACGACGGGACGGGCCTCACTGCGGGCCATGGGCACCTCCGGGCTTCCTTCTCGACCCCACACCCCCGATGGGAACGGGTATCGTTTTCACTCTGGGTGCTGTAACGCGAGGGGACCCCACCGCATTCCCGCCCGCCGCATTCCCGCCCGCCCGATGCGTGCCGACGCGTACGCCGGAGCACCCACCCGCGGCGGCTCCTTTTCGTATGCGCCCTTCCGGTCAGATGCACCGCGCAGGAACGGCGCGCGCGGGCGCGCGACGATCCGCACACGCCGGATGACTTGCGTCAACGTCCGCCGACAGCAAGGCTGTTCGACGGATCGGCGCTCCGCGGAGCCGGTGGCATATGCCAGAAGCAACAACGCATCGAGTGTTGCCAAATCCCTTACGGCCCCCCGCAGCCTGTGCAACAGTCGTCTACGGTCCACCTTTCAGACCTGGTCGTGCCGCGCCTGTATCGGAGTACGAGATGCCGTCCCCTCTGTCTGCGGACCGCCCCGCCCCTCAGCCACCTGAACGCGATGCCGTCGACGCCTTGATCAACCGGACCCTCCGGCTGCGTGGCGATGTGGACGCCGTTCGGCGCGACGCGGTGCTGATCGACGAGGAAGACGCGCAGATGCGCTGGCAGCGCGCGCTCTGCGAGCTGGCCGTCCATCACCTCGACGATCTCGGCGTACAGCTGGGGCAGCTGAAAGAGGGCCTTCCGCCACAACCGCCGGAACAGGCCCCGGGGGCTTCGGCGCAGGGCGAATCAAACGAGACCTCCGACCAGCCGGAGCCCGGTTCGCTCATCGGCAGGGTGGGCAGCGCCGATTGGAATCTGCTGACCGACGAGGTCACCTGGTCCGAGGATCTGTTCCAGATCTTCGGCAGGTCCCCCGACGCGGGACCCCTCTCACTGGACGAACTCCCGTCCGTGCTCCTTCCCGAGGACCAGCCCCTGCTCACCGCTCTGGTGACGGACTGCCTGGTCGACGGAAGGCCGATAGACGGCGAATTCCGCATCCTGCGGACCGACGGCCGCACGCGCACGCTCCACATGATGGGCGAGCCCGTCCTCGACACGGACGGGTGCACCGCCTCCATGTGGGCGGTCCTGCGCGACGTCAGCGAGCTCCGGCGCAGCCAGCAAGTGGTGCGCCGGAGCCATGACTCCGTCCGACGCCGCCAGCACATGGCACGGACCGAGCACCGGATGGCCGTCGAGCTCCAGGAGGCCGTGCTCCCCCCGTGGCGGGGCTCGCTGCGACTCCCCTCGCGGGGAGTGGGCGCACTGGACATCGCGGCCCACTATCTTCCGTCGGAGTCGAGCTCCCTGATCGGCGGCGACTGGTACGACGCGCTGGAGCTGCCGGACGGCAGGACCGTGCTCACGGTCGGTGACCTGACCGGCCACGGCATCCAGGCCACTTCGGCCATGGCGATGCTGCTGGGCGCACTGCGCGGGATGGCCGTGGCCGGCATCGAGCCGGGGGCCCTGATGGGGCATCTCAATCAGTTATTGGAATCCTCCGTCCAGCCCGCCCTCGGCAGCGCGGTGTGCTGTCGATTCGATCCGTCCGCCAGAACCCTCACCTGGGCGCAGGCGGGGCACCCCGCGCCGCTGTTGTTCCGCGACGCGGAGGGACGCCCGCTGCTGCCACCGGACGGGGTCCTGCTCGGTGCGGCCTCCGGTGTCGCGTACGAGCAGGACGAGGTGCACCTGCTGCCCGGTGATGTGCTCGTGCTGCACACCGACGGGCTGAACCGCCGCAGTGACCGGGGTGCGGGCCCGGACGCACTGCTCGCTCTCGCACCACACTTCGCGCGGGCCCGTACGGCACAGGAGTGCTTACGGACGGTCGTCACGGAGTTCGGCGGCACCGAGCGCCTGGACGACGCGTGCGTGCTGATCGCCCGCATCGGGGCGTAGAGCACAGCGAACACGCGTGCGGAGACGCGGTACGCAGGAGGGCGAACCCCTGCGGTGCTCCGGCAACCGGTGATCCGACAGCCAGTACTCCGACAGCATTCGACGGTCGGGCAGTTGTTGATCGGCGCCCCGTCGTCGCGGCGCCCTCGTGTCAGATCTCCGACGAGCGCCGGCGCTGCTTGATGAGGGAGCTCTGCGGCAGGGAGAACTGGATCTCCTCGCGCAGGTCCTTGATCTTCGCGTAGCCCGCGAACTGCCCCGTCAGCCGGTACATCTCGCGCAATCGGTCCCAGGTGCGGTGCGAAGAGGTCTCCCCCATCGTCACCAGCGCGAGCCGCGCATAGCGGTCGGCCTGCTCGGGATCGTCGGCGATGAAGCACGCCGAGGCGAGCGAGATGTAGTCGAAGATCTTGGACCGCTGACGTCCATTGGCCCGAAGCTCCAGAGCCTGCTTGGCATGGCGCTGAGCCACGATCGCCGCCGACGGCTCGTGCTCGGCGAGCGTACGGAACGCCAGGGCCTGCATGCCGTGCAGATCCGCCTCGTCGAACATCTGCATCCAACTGGGGGGCGGTACATCGCTCTTGTCCGAGACGAAGAGTTCCTCGGCCTTGCCGAGCGTGCGACGCATCGCCTGGCCCCGGCCCATGGACGCCTGTGCCCACGCCTCGATGGTGTGCAGCATCGCCTGGGTGCGCGGCAGAACCATGTCGCCGGAACCCGACTGGGCGAGCTTCATCAGGTCCAGGGCGTCGTCGGGACGGCCCAGGTGGACCATCTGGCGGGCCGCCCTGGAGAGCGCCTCGCCCGCACGTGGGCGGTCGCCGCCCTCGCGCGCCGCGTGGGCCGCGATGACGAAGTACTTCTGGGCGGTGGGTTCGAGGCCGATGTCGTGGGACATCCATCCCGCGAGGACTGCCAGGTTGGCGGCGACGCCCCAGAGGCGGCGCTGCAGATGCTCGGGGTGGCGGTAGGCGAGCATGCCGCCCACCTCGTTGAGCTGGCCCACCACGGCCTTGCGCTGCAGTCCACCGCCCCGTGAGGCGTCCCAGGCACGGAACACCTCGACGGAGCGTTCGAGCGCCTCGATCTCCTCCGACCCGATGGGCGCGGCCTCGTACCGGTCGAATCCGGCGGGGTCGGCGTGCAGCGGGTCGTCGGTCCTTGGGGCATCGGCCGCCAGCACAGGGTCGGTGTGCAGCCAGTCGTGCATGGGGCCGGTGATGGTCGATCCTGCGGCGAGCGCGGCGCCCGCGCTCACCAAGCCGCGTCGGTTGAGCATGAGGTCCATTCCCGTGAATTCGGTGAGGACCGCTGCCGTCCGTTCGGGCGCCCACGGCAGTCCGTCGGGGTTGTCCTGCGTCCCGACCTCTCGCCGCTTCCCCACACGCCCGCGCCGGCCGAACCCGAGGTCCTCGATGGTCACGACACGACCGAGCCGCTCGGTGAACAGGGCAGCCAGCACTTTGGGCACGGGATCGCGGGGGGACTCCCCCATGTCGATCCAACGCCTCACCCGCGAGGTGTCGGTGGCCAGCTGCGGGTGGCCCATGGCCGCCGCCTGCCGGTTCACCATTCTCGCGAGTTCGCCCTTGGACCAGCCGGCGAGGCCGAACAGGTCGGACAGGCGGGTGTTGGGTTCTCCGGTCACGTCAAGCCCCCAGGTTCTCGGCTGTGTTGACAGTAACCCCCTGTCAGACGCCTTGCGACTATTCGCCAGGGTTCGCCAGGGTCCGCCAGATGGTCTGCCACCCGCGCGCCGGTGTCAGGTAGGAAAGCGCCACCCCGTCCGGCAGCCCTAGGTACTCCCCAGGGTGCCGAACGGCCGCCGGCCGGGGCGGTGCACGCAACTTGTCGGCGCGCGAAGGGATCTGTCTCGCCCATGTACACAGCATCGTCCTCCGTGACCGCCCCGCCCCGGCCGCTCCGTCCCCTGGGGGCGGGCGGCGGACCGTACCTCGCTCCGCATGCCGCTCCCCCGGCTCCCGGTACGGTCCGGCCGCGGCGGCCGGCGGGGCTGGGGGGCCCGCCGCTCAGCGGGCGGCTGGACCTCTCCGGACCGCAGGGCGCTCAGCTGAGGATGGCGATCGCCTCGGTGCACCGGATCTGCCCGGAGTTCAACCCGGTGCAGGTGCTGCGCCGCAGCGGCCGTTCGGTGCTCCTCGTCGGCTCCACCGGACGCGCGACCGCGGTCGCCAAGTGTTTACTGGACCACTCGCCCGCGTGGTCGGAGCGGTTCCGCCACGAAATAGCTGCATACCGTGCGTTCGTCCGGCACCGCCCGCCCGTGCGGGTGCCTCGGCTCATCGCGGCCGACCCGGAGAACTGCACGTTGGTGATCGAACGGATGCCCGGCCGGGTGGCGGCGCTGACCCGGCATCCGTCGGAGGCGCCGCCCCGTGCCGATGTGCGGGCCGCGCTCGGCGCGATCAGCCGGGTCAATGCCTGGAGACCGGCTCCGGGTCTCTTCGAGGCACCGCTGGACTACGCCTCCCGGATCTCCCGGTATCACGAGCTGGGGCTCTTCACCGACCGCGATCTGGGCGATCTGCAGAAGCTGCTGCACGGTCTGGTGCACGCCGGCGGCCGTCAGGGCATGGGGCAGTTCTGTCACGGTGACGCGCTGCTCTCGAACATCCTGCTGTCGCCCACGGGTCCGGTGCTGGTGGACTGGGAGCACGCGGGCTGGTATCTGCCGGGCTACGACCTGGCGACGCTGTGGACGGTCCTGGGTGACGCACCGGCGGCGCGGCGCCAGATCAGCCAGCTGGCCCAGGCCGAGGGGCCCGCGCGGCGGGACGCCTTCCTGGTGAACCTGATGCTGGTGCTGACCCGGGAGATCCGTACGTACGAGACGGCTGTCCAGCGGGCCATGCGTGAGCCGGTGCCCGCGGGCGCAAGCAAGGACCGCCCCGGTGCGCTGTCGTCGAGCGAGGAGCAGCGGTTGTTGCTGCGCCGGCTGCACGACGACTGCGCGATGGCCCGTCGGGCCGTACGTGCCGCGGTCGGCACTCGCTGACCCTGCCGGGGGGATGCGCGCTGCGGGGCCGGTGCCGACACACCGGTCCCGCAGCGCGCCGATGTGCTGTCAGGGGCTTGCGAAGTCGACCGCGTCCACGTCGAACGAGTTGTCCTGCGGGGACGTGAAGACGAGATACAGCTTGTGGGTGCCCTTCAGCTCCCGGACGGGCACGGCCGGGGTTGCCCGGTAGTTGTCCCAGCCCCCCGTGTCGGGGACCGGGGTGGTGGCGAGCAGGGGGCCGTCGGGGGCGTCCGCGCGCAGTTCGATCGCGCCGACCCCGTACGGTGAGGACAGCCGGTAGCCGACCGTGCCGATGCCCTCGACGCACATCGGGTCGAAGGCGACCCAGTCGCCGTGGGAGACGTCTCCGATCCGCTTGCCGTTCTCGGCTCCTTCCTGGGCGACGATCCGGGTGCCGGACTGGGCGTCGTAGTACTCCGCCTGCTTGTGCTTCGGCTGGAGCACGGCACGGCCGTATCCGGTGAGGGCCGAGACGCCGTCGCCGCCCCGGTCGGTGTATTTGGCGTTGAGTACGTACGTCAGGTCCGCTCCTTCGGGGTGGCCGCCGAGGTCACCGGTGTCCACGATGCCTTCGCAGCCGGGGATGTCGGTGGTGGGATGTTCGTGGTCGTCGTGCCCCAGCGCCGGGTTGACGGTGACCTTGGAGCAGTCGACCGGACCGTCCTCGGGGTCGGTGACCGTGACCTTGTACGGGATCTTGTCGCCGAACTCGATGAGCTTGCCGCTGACCGGGAAGTCGATGGTCACCTCGGGTGCGGTGTTCCCGGCGGTGACGGGGATGTTGGCGTAGCCGGACTTGCCGGTGGAGTCGGTGACCTTGAGCTGGGCGGCGAAGTCGCCCTTGACCGTGTAGGAGTGGGTGGGGTTCGCGTCGGTGGAGTCGTATGTGCCGTCGCCGTCGAAGTCCCAGGCGTAGCTGAGTGTGTCGCCGTCGGGGTCGTTGCTGCCCTCGCTGGAGAAGTCGACCTTCAGTGGTACGGGTCCGTCGGTGGCGGAGGCTGCGGCCCTGGCGACCGGTGCGCGCTGCCCCTGTGCGTAGTCGATGCGGTAGAGCCCCGAGTCGTTGTTGCCGCCGCCGAAGGAACTGCCCCATTCGAGGACGTAGAGCGAGCCGTCGGGGCCGAACGTCATGTCCATCGGCTTGTTGAACTTCTGGGAGGAGAGGAAGTCATTGATCTTCAGGACCTTCTGGTCCCTGTCGAAGCGGACCTCCTTGACGAAGTTGCGCGACCACTCGTAGAAGAAGCTCGCGCCCTCGAAGTAGGCGGGGAACTTCGTGGTGGACGGGTTCTTCGCGTCGTAGTGGTAGACGGGGCCGCTCATCGGGGCCGAGCCTCCACTGCCGACCTCGGGAAACTCCTTCGAATCCCCGTAGCCGTACCAGATCTCCGGCTGCTGGACCGGCGGGAGTTCGGTCAGTCCGGTGTTGTTGGGCGAGGGGTTGACGGGGCCGGCGCAGTCGAACTTGGGGCCGACTTCCTTGGTGTCGGGGTTGTACGGTGCGTAGGCCTGGTTGTTGCCGTGGCAGAACGGCCAGCCGAAGTTGCCGGGCTTCTTGATGACGTTGTACTCGACAAGGCCTTCCGGCCCGCGGTCGGTGGTGGGCAGTCCGCGGTCGGGGCCGTAGTCGGAGGCGTGGACGTACCCGGTCTTCGGGTCGACGGTGAAGCGGAACGGGTTGCGGAAGCCCATCGCGTAGATCTCAGGGCGGGTCCTGGCGGTTCCCGGGGCGAAGAGGTTGCCCTTGGGAATGGTGTAGCCGCCGGAGTCCTTCGGTTTGATGCGCAGGATCTTGCCGCGCAGGTCGTTGGTGTTGCCCGCGGTGCGGGCGGCGTCCAGCATCTGCTTGCCCTCGCGCCAGTCGAGCGGGGCGTATCCCTGCCAGTTCGGGTCGAGGTTGGGCGGGGTGTCGTCGCCGACGCCGAGGTAGAGCGTGCGACCGGGGCCGAACTCGACGGCGCCGCCGGTGTGTCCGGGCTCGGGGAAGGTGCGGTCGCGGTAGGCGGGGACGTCGAGGAGCTTCTTCTCGCTGCTGCGGTCGAGGACGTTGCCCTTGACGGTGAAGCGGGAGAGCCGGTTGACGTCCTCGGTGGCGCCCGCGGGGGCGTAGTAGAGGTAGATCCAGTGGTTCTTCCTGAAGTCCGGGTCGAGCTCCATGCCGACCAGGCCGTCCTCGCCGCCGGTGTAGACGTCGAGCTTTCCTGCGGTGGTGGTGGCGTGGGCAGCCGGGTCGTAGACGTTCACTTCGCCGCTGCGCTGGATGTAGAAGACGCGGCCGTCCGCGGCGACGTCGAGTTCCATCGGGTCGGCGGTGTTGTCGTCGAGGGTGACCTTCTCGTAGCCGCTCCAGACGGTGCCGCCGCAGTCCCCGGGTTTGTTGCCGGCGGCCCATTCGACGCCGCCGATGACATGGCTGCGGAAGGCGGCTTCGCTGTACGAGGCGGTGTCGTGGCCCATGGCGGTGGCCCAGACCCTGCCGCCCCCGGTGTTGCGGCACCAGGAGATGGGGTGGTCGGCGCCCATGGCGGAGCCGCCGGGGTTGTACGTGGTCTCGTCCGCGGTGACCAGGACGTGGACGTCGCCCCGGGGGTTCCGGTCGAAGTTGTACCACTCCTCGGGGCGCTCCCAGCGTTCCGGGAGACCCGCGGTGGAGGGGTGGACGCGGTCGGCGACCTTGGCGGTGCCCTGAAGGACTCCGGGTGAGTGGGCGGGCATGTGGACGCCGCCGTTGATGGCCTCGTCCCACCAGGGGAAGGTGTCCTCGATGCCCATGTCGAGGGTGTTGTGGATGGCGACGACGCCACCGCCGCCTCGTACGTAGTCCTGCATCGCTTCGCGCTGGGCGTCGGTGTCCCAGACCATGCCGGAGTTCTGCAGCATGACGATGACGTCGAAGTCCTTGAGCTTCGCCGTGTCGAAGACCGCGGGGTCGGCGGTCTCGACGACTGCGAAGTTACCGGCGGCCGCCTCCTCCTTGAACATCTGGATGCCGGCGGGGATGGATCCGTGCACATAGCCGACGGCGCGGGTGAAGAGGAGGGCGCGGAAGGCGGGAGCCTTGCCGGTGGGGGCCGCGGTCGCGGGCAGCGCGGTCAGCGCGAGCAGAAGTGCGCCGACCAGCGCGGTGAACATGTGCCGTATGTCGCGAGCATGACAGCGTAATCGTTGACGTCTCACGTGCGGGTCCTCTCTGCGGGTCGTGGACGAACGGGGTCAGGGGGTGGTGCCGAGAGCGCGGCGCAGAAAGGCCAGGCCGTCGGTCGCAAGGGTGTCCTGGGTGCCGGCGAGCGGCCGCCAGACCGAGGCCGCGACCGCGATGGCGTCGTTGTGCGCGGTGAACGATTCGATGCACAGCGGTCCGCGGTAGCCGCTCGTGGTGAGTGCGGTGAGGAAGCCGGGCCAGTCGAGGGCGTCGGCACCGGGGGTGCCCCGGTCATTGGCGCACACCTGGACGTGGACGATGCGGCCCGTGGCGCGGCGTACGGCGTCGGGCAGGGAGCGTTCCTCGATGTTCTGGTGGTACACGTCGAGCGCGAGGCCGATGGTGTCCTCGGGAAGTCCGGTCAGTGCTTCGAGGGTCTGGTCGACGGTGTTGAGCAGACTCGTCTCGTACCGGTTGAGGGGTTCCACGGCGATGCGCACTCCGTCGGCGTGTGCGTGGTCGAGGACCGGGGCGAGGTTCTCCCGCAACTCCTCGTAGGCCGCGGCGCGTTCGGCGCGGGTCATCCGCCAGGTGCGGCCGACCGCGGTGTACACGGGTCCGGCGACGGTGGGGGCGTTCAGGACCCTGGCCGCGTCGATGCAGCGGTGCAGGTAGTCCTGGGTGACCCGGACGGTCCGCGGGTCGGTCCGGATCAGGTTGCGGTCGGGGGGCATGACGGCGATCACCGCGGCGGGGGCCAGCCCGGACGCGTTGAGGAGCCTGGCGACGGACGCGGGGGCCCAGTCCCGTTCGTTCTCCAGCGGGATCTCGACGCAGTCGAAGCCCCACGCGGACAGGCGCGGCAGGACGTCACGGAGCGCTTCGTACGTCACCGGCGAGTGCCAGATCCAGGGATTCGCGCCGAGCGGGAGTGCGGGGGCGGTCACTTCTCGCCTCCCCACTTCTCCGGGAAGCCGGGGAGATCCTCGCACCCGCACATCGCGTAGTGCAGGGGCGGCATGCCGGGTTCGAGGTACTGGTCGAGGTTGTCCTGGGTGACGGTGGGCTGCGGAAGCTTCCACTCCTTCGGGACCTGCTCGCCCTTCAGGATCTTCAGCGCGGCGACGACGGGCGTTCGCCACTGGAAGGTGGGGTACGACGGGGCGATCGCGGTGAGCTTCTTCTCCTTCCATGCCTGGAGGAAGTCCTGCTGGTCCTCGCCGGTGATGGGCGGTACGTCCTTGGCGGCGTCCTCGAAGGCTTCGACGGCGGCGACGGAGGTCGCTCCGGAGTCCATCCAGACGCCGTCGATGCCGCCGTTGCGGGTGATCGCGTCGGTGACGACCGCCTTCGTCCTGGCCGGGTCGCCGTCGGTGAACTTCACGTCCACGACATCGAGTCCGCTCTTGTCGAACGCGATCTTCGCCGCCGCCCAGCGGGTCTCCAGCACATCGACGCCGGGGGAGATCCGCAGGGCGAGGACCTTCCCTCCGGGTTTCACCTTCTCGACGAGGAAGTCGGCGGCGACCGCCCCGTATCCGTAGCCGCCGATCGGGTTGATGAAGGTGACGGCGCAGTCCGTCTCGACGCCGCGGTCGAAAACGATCACGGGCACCTTTCCGCAGGCCTGCTCGACCGCTGGGGTGAGCGTGGCCGTGGTGTTCGGCGAGACGATCAGTGCGTCGCAGCCCTGGCCGGAGAGCTCCTGGATGTCGGAGATCTGCTTGTCGTCCTTGCCCTGGGCGTCGAGCACGGTGAAGTCGGTAATCTCCTCGTGGAGTCCGGCCTCGGCCCGCATGTTCTTCAGGCCGACCTGGCGCCAGGGGTTGAAGACTCCCGCGTTGGAGAAGCAGAGGTGGATTCCGCCGGAGCCGTTCTTCTTTCTGTACTGCGTGGTGTCGGTGAGCCGTGGCCGCAGCATCTGCTCCCACGGTTTGCCGGCCGGGCCCTGCGGCGTCTCCTCGGCGAGGGCGAGCTGCCGGTCGTACTCCGCCCGGTCGAAGAACTCCGACTGCTTGCCGGTACCGGGGCCGCCGCCTCCGGCCGCGGGCGCATCGGGCGGCGCATCGCTCGTGCAGCCTGCGAGCAGGGTCGCGCCGAGCAGGGCGGTGACGGACACGAGGGTGTGTCGGATCTTTCGCGTGCTCATGAGGTTTTCGCTCCCGGGGGCTCGGTGCCGCGGCGGCGCAGCCGGGACCAGTCGGCTGCGCCGAGCGCGACGGCGGCGATGACGATGACGCCTTGTACGGTCGGCTCCAGGGCACCGGAGACACCCCGGAGGTTGAGCAGGGTGAACAGCGCCTGGAGCGAGAAGGCTCCGGCCATCGCCGCGACGACGGAGCCGCGCCCGCCGCCGAGCACCACGCCGCCCAGGACGACGGCGGTGATCGCCTCGAACTCGTCGCCGCGGCCGGCCTGCGCCGAGACTCCGGAGAAACCGGCGACGAGCACGGCGGCCAGCGCGGCCGCGACCCCGGAGAGGACGAAGGCGAGGGTGCGGGCACGCGCGACCCGGACCCCGGCCAGGGCCGCGGCGCGTTCGCTGTCGCCGGTGGCGAGGAGCGTACGGCCGAAGTCGGAACGCATCAGGCGTACGGCGAGAAGGCCCGCGACGACGCACACGAGGACGGCCCATGGCAGCCGGCCGAACGCGGCGCCGCGCCCGAGAGCGCGGAAGGCGGCGGGCAGCGCCCCGTGCGGGGATCCGCCGGTCCAGAAGAAGACGGCGCCTTCGAGTATCAGCATCATGCCGAGCGTGGTGATGAACGACGGCACGCGCAGCAGGGTGGTGATCAGCCCGCTGACGAGACCGGCGAGGGCCCCGGCGAGCAGCAGGATCGCGGTGACGAGCGGCCACGGGGCATGCGGGAACGAGCCGTACAGTTCGGCGGCGACGACCACTCCGGCCGTGACGATCGCTCCGACGGACAGGTCGAACTCGCCGCAGACGATGACCAGGTACTGGCCCGCCGCGAGGATGACGAGGGGGGCGGCACGCTTGACGAAGGAGAGGAAGCGGTCGGGTTCGTAGAAGCCCGGATCGGTGAGGGCGAGTGCGGCGAGGAGCACCACGAGCAGGACGTAGACGGGCGTGCCGGTGGTGAGGGCGCCGAGGACCCGGCGGCCGGCGGATGCCTGTGCGGTGGTCATGCGGTCCTCTCCTGCGAGGTGCGGCGGCCTCGCGCGTAGAGGGCGACGGCCGCGATGATGACGACGCCTCGGACGACATTCTTGAAGAACGGGTCGACGGCGAGCTGGTTGAAGACGCTGTCGAGCACGGCGAGGACGAGGACGCCGCCGAGGGTGCCCGCCACTCCCCCGCGGCCCCCCGCGAGTGAGGTGCCCCCGAGTACGACGGCGGCGATGGACTCCAGGTCGTACCGGGCCTCGGTGCCGGCCCAGGGCGCTCCGGCGCCGAGCCGGGCGGCGAGGAAGAGGGCCGCGGCGCCGGCACAGAGTGAGCACAGGATGTGGGCGGTGACGACGGTGCGCCGGGTACGGACTCCGGAGAGCCGGGCGGCGTGCTCGTCGCCGCCGGTCGCGTACATGTGATGGCCGAGCCGGGTGCGGCGGGTGATCAGCCAGAGGGCGGCGGCGACCGCGAGGAGCAGGAAGAGGGAGACGGGGACGGGCCCGATCCGGTCGTAGCCGAGGTGCTGGAAGGAGGCGGGGACCTTTCCCGCCGGGCCGGTGTAGGTGTCCTCGATCCAGCCGCGCAGGATGAAGGCCGTGCCGAGGGTCGCGATGAACGCGTTGACCCCGAGGCCGGTGACGATCAGCCCGTTGGCCAGTCCGACGGCACCGCAGAGCGCGAGGACGGCGAGGACCGCGACGAGGACGCCGCCGCTCTCCATCGTCTCCGCGGCGACGAGGGTGCCCAGGCTGATGAGGTGGGCGACGGACAGGTCGAGCGAGCCGGTGAGGATGACGGCGGACTGGCCCACGGCGACGAGGCCGAGGGCGACGCAGTTCTGGAGGATCGTCACCGCGTTGGTGACGGTGAGGAAGTCCCCGCCGCGGGCCGCGACGACGATCCAGCCGGCAACGGTGACGGCGAGGGCGGCCGGCCAGACTCCGGCCACCGGTCCGGTGCGGCGCAGCCCGGCCGGCCGTCCGGGGCCGGTGCGGGGCCGGGGCTTCGGGTCGGTCCCCGGTGTGGTCATGCGACTCCCTCCCGCCCACGGTCGCCGCCGGTGGCGATGCGCATGACGGCCTCTTCGGCGGCACCGGCGGGGAGTTCGCCGGCCAGGCGGCCGTCCGACATGACGAGGACGCGGTCGCTCATGCCGATCAGCTCGGGCAGTTCGGAGGAGACGATCAGCACGGCGAGGCCCTCGTGTGCCAGTTCCCGTACGAGGGTGTGGATGGCTGCCTTGGCGCCGACGTCGACGCCGCGGGTCGGTTCGTCGAAGAGGAGCACCCGGGGGCGGGCGGCCAGCCACTTGGCGATGACGACCTTCTGCTGATTGCCGCCGGACAGGTACTGGACCTGCTGGTTCAGGCCGTGTGCCCGCAGACGTACGCGGTCCAGCAGCGCGGTCACGTCGAGGCCCGCGGGCGGTGCGCCGCGGGCGGGCACGGCCCGGGTCACGAGCAGTGCGTTGTCGGTCACGGACTGGCGCAGGGCGAGGCCCTCGGCCTGGCGGTCCTCGGTGACCAGGGCGATTCCGGCCCGGACGGCATCGCGGGGGCGGGCCGGGCGCAGGGGCGTTCCGTCGACGGTCATGGTGCCCCTGGTGAAGGGGTCGGCGCCGAAGAGGGCGCGGGCCAGGGAGGTGCGCCCCGAGCCCTGGAGACCGGCGACGCCGACGACCTCGCCGCCCCGCAGGGTCAGGTCGATGCCGGAGAGCCGGGCGTTGCCGCCGCCGCTCACGGCGAGCCGCACCGGGCCCGCCTCGCCGGGACGGGCCCTGGGCGGGTAGTAGGCATCGAGTTCCCGTCCGACCATGGCGCGTACGACCGTGTCGGCGTCGGTGTCCCGGGTCGTGAGCGTGGCGACGCGGCGGCCGTCCTTGAGGACCGTGATGCGTCGCGAGAGCGCGAAGACCTCGCGGAGCCGATGCGAGATGTAGAGGATGCCGAGCCCGCGGGCGGTCAGACGGCGTACCAGGGAGGCGAGTTGGCGAACCTCGTGGTCGGCGAGTGCGGCGGTGGGTTCGTCCATCACGAGGATCCGGACGTCGGAGGCGAGGGCCTTGACGATCTCCACGGTCTGCCGGCGTGCGACCGACAGTTCGCGGACGCGGGTCCGTGGGGTGATGCCGGTCTCGTCCATCTCGGCGAGCAGGTCGGCGGTGCGCCGTTCCATGGCGCGCCGGTCGACGAGTCCGTACCGGGTCGGTTCGCGGCCGAGGAAGACGTTCTCGGCGACGGTGCGGTGCGGGAGCAGCGCGAACTCCTGGTGGATGATGCCGATTCCGGCGGCCTGGGCCTGCGCCGGATGGCTGAAGGAGTACGGAGTGCCGTCGATGGTGAGGGTCCCGGCGTCGGGTGCGTGCTCGCCCGCGAGGATCTTCATCAGTGTTGATTTGCCCGCGCCGTTCTCCCCCACCAGGGCATGCACTTCTCCGGCTTCGAGATCGAGCCCCACCTCGTGGAGCACACGCACCCCGAGAAAGCTCTTGGACACACCGTGCATCGTCAGCATCGAGTGGCTCCTCGCTCAGCGGTCTGCAGAGCAGAGTCGTGACACGCCTTAGGACTGTCAAGGGCTCAAACGCCTTTGTTCTCAAACGACTTGGCGAGGAGTTACGCCCGATGGCCGAACAGTGCATGCCTTGTGAGCAGCAGAAGTCGTCCCTAGGGTGACTGTCATGCCTTCGCCGTCGGATCGCACGTCCGCTGCCGCCTCGCACTCACCCGGCGAGGTGCTCGCGTTGATCAGTTCGGGGGCGGTGGCGACCCGTGCCGACATCGCCCGGATCACCGGGATGGCCCGTTCGACGGTCTCCCAGCGGGTGGACGCGCTGATCGCGCACGGCCTCGTCGACGAGGACGCCGACGGTGGTTCCACCGGCGGCCGCCCGCCGCGCCGGCTGGCGCTGCGCACCCGCGAACACGCGGTGGCCGGGGTGGATCTGGGAGCCTCGCACTGCAGGGTGGCGCTGATGGACATCGGCGGCGCCACCCTGGCGGTGCAGGAGGAGCCGCTCTCGATCGGTGACGGTCCGGACGCCGTGCTGCGGCATGTGGAGCGGACGGTGCGCACCCTGCTCAAGGAGGCGCGCCGGGAGCCGGAAACGCTGCGGTCCATCGGCGTGGGGGTGCCCGGCCCGGTGGAGTTCTCCACCGGGCGTCCTGTCGATCCGCCGATCATGCCGGGCTGGCACCAGTACCCGATCCCGGAGTTCTTCGCCGCGCGGTTCGGGGTGCGGGCACTCGTCGACAACGATGTGAACGTGATGGCGCTGGCCGAGCAGCGCCGCGCCTTCCCGGACTGCCGCTACCTTTTGTACATCAAGGTCGGCACGGGGATCGGCTGCGGGATCGTCGCCGACGGACAGCTGCACCGGGGTGCGCAGGGATGCGCGGGCGACATCGGCCACATCCGGGTCGCGGATCTCGACGATCCGTGCCGGTGCGGCAATTCGGGCTGTCTGGAGGCGGTCGCGGGCGGTGCGTCACTGGCGGCGAAGCTGGTCGGTCTGGGTCTGGACGCGGCATCGGGCAGTGATGTGGTGCGGCTGGTGCGGTCCGGGAACCGGGACGCCGTACGGATGGTTCGCGAGGCGGGCCGGGCGGTCGGAGAGGTGCTCGCCGGGCTGGTGAACTTCTTCAACCCGGACACGGTGGTGACAGGGGGCGCGCTGGCCGCGGTCCACGATCAACTGCTCGCGGGGGTACGGGAGGCGGTCTATCGGCGCTCGCACCCGCTGGCCACCCAGCTGTTGCGGATCGAGCCGAGCCGTACGGGTGAGAACGCGGCCGCGGTGGGGGCGGGCATCCTCGCGATCGAGCACGCGCTCTCTCCCGCACAGGTGAACCGGCAGGTGGCGGGCTGATCCCACGTGCCCCTCCGCGCACGGATACCGTTGGCGGAGGGGCACGGGTCAGGCGTGCACACCGTCACGCGTTCACGCCGGGGTCGTCAGGTCCCACCGTGTGCCACGACGGCGCCGGTGCGGTCTCAGCGCGTGCGCACGATGTCCACGTCGGATGCCTTCACGAAGGCGACCCGGTGGCCGATCTGCACCGTCACGTACTTCTCCTTGCCGCGGAAGTAGGCATGGTCGAGCGGGTACGAGGAGTCGATCGTCGGGGCGTAGAAGTAGCCCGTGGGCGCTTCACCGCCACCGGGGTAGGACTGGCCGGCCTTGATCGTGTACTGCAGCGGCGAGCCCACCCGCTGGTCCGCGAAGTCCGCGGGGTACTCGGACTTCTCCGGGTATGCCACCCCGTACACCGGCACGTCCGTACGGCCGGCCTTCGGCCTGACCACGTAGCCGGAGGTGGGCGTGGTGGTCCGGGTGTGGGCCGGGGTCCTGAACCATGCCTTCTGGCCGTACCACCAGATCGCCGTCCAGCCGGGGGCGTGGTCCGCGACGACGGCCTGCTGGGTGGCGCTGATCTTGCTTCCCCAGTCGGCGGCGCAGTTCGTGCCGGGCGAGCCGTCGGTGTGGAGGCCGGGGTCTGAGAAGAGCGGTGCGTCGGCGGACGGTGCGGTGTGGAGCGGGACGGCGCTGGACCCCTGGACCGGTAGGTCGACGCCCTTCTCGCAGTCGCGGAATCCCTGCTTGTTCTTCTTGAAGTCCGGGCTGACGGTGATGAGTTCGCTGTTCTTCGGGGCGCTGGGCACGGTGGGCCTGCCGAGCAGCGCCATGAAGCGGTTCCAGTCCCAGTAGGTGCCCGGGTCCCAGTGCATGTTCTTGGTGCCGGCGGCGCTGGTGGGCGGCACACCGTCGTGGCCGATGATGTGCTGGCGGTCGAGCGGTATGTCGTACTTGGCGGCGAGATAGCGCACCAGCTTGGCGGTGGAGCGGTACATCTCGGGGGTGTACCACTTGGCGCCCTCGACGGCGACACCCTCCTGCTCGATGCCTATGGAGTGGCTGTTGACGTACCAGTTGCCCGCCTGCCAGGCGACGTCCTTGCCCTTGACCATCTGGGTGACGTGGCCGTCGCCCGAGCGCACCACATAGTGGGCGGAGGTCTGCTTCAGCGGGTTCTGGAAGATCTTCAGGGTGGTGTCGAAGTCCTCCTCGGTGTCGTGCAGAACGATGAATCTGATCTTGTTGGTGTGCGGCCGGTCCGAGGTGTCGTAGTTCCCGTACGTCTCCTTGTCGGCCGGGTCGCCCGTCTGCTGGTAGGCCGCCGGTACCCAGTCGCAGGCGAGGCCGCGCGGGCATTCCGGCCGCACCCCGTCCGCACCGGCCTGCGCCGCGGGACTGAGCAGTGCCATGCTCAGTGCACCGACCGTGGTCAACGCGAGTGCGAGTCCGGTCTTCTGCTTGGACGTCATGACAACCCTTCTTGGAGCCGTGCGTGATCCGATCTCACTGTTCCGCTGTGCGCGCACACTCTCTGACCTGAGGTGATGGCGCGTCAAGGGTTCAGTGGGGGGCACGGGCCGAGCCAGTGGACCAGACCACTGGCAGGGTGTCTGACCTGCGGCCGGAAAGTGGCAACCGGTCGCTGGCGGCGCCTGGTCACCCACGTCCTGCCACCGGTCGGCCGACCGGTGGCATGCGCGCGCGGGCCATGAATAAGCACATCATTTATGTGACTAATCCGGGATATGCGTGCCCCGAACGGCCGAAGGGTAGTGCTCGCGCGGACACCACCGGTCCGTGCGGCGTACGCACGGAGATCTCGGAAAGGCCGGACGCACATGGCTCAGCCCTTCACCCTGCCGGACTTCTACGTTCCATATCCGGCGAGGCTCAATACCCACCTCGAGGAGGCACGACAGCACACCAAGAAGTGGGCGCGCAGCATGGGGATGCTGGAGGGTTCGGGCATCTGGGAGGAGAAGGACCTCGACTCCCACGACTACGCGCTGCTGTGCGCGTACACCCACCCCGACTGCTCGTCCGAGGCGCTCTCGCTGGTCACCGACTGGTACGTGTGGGTCTTCTTCTTCGACGACCACTTCCTGGAGCTGTTCAAGCGCACCCCGGACCGCGAGGGCGGGAAGCGGTATCTGGACCGGCTGCCGGCGTTCATGCCGATGGACCGCGGGGCTCCGATGCCGGAGCCGACGAATCCGGTCGAGGCGGGACTGGCCGATCTCTGGACGCGTACGGTGCCGAGCATGTCCGACGCCTGGCGGGCCAGGTTCGCCGTGGCGACGGAGAACCTGCTCAACGAGTCGCTGTGGGAGCTCGCCAACATCAACGAGGGGCGCATCGCGAACCCCGTCGAGTACATCGAGATGCGCCGCAAGGTGGGCGGGGCCCCCTGGTCCGCCGGGCTCGTCGAGTACGCGGCGGACGCGGAGGTCCCCGAGTCGGTGGCCGACGAGCGTGCGCTGCGCGTGCTGCGGGACGCCTTCTCCGACGGCGTACATCTGCGCAATGACCTCTTCTCGTACCAGCGGGAGGTCGAGGACGAGGGTGAGAACAGCAATGGTGTGCTGGTTCTCGAGCATTTCCTCGGCTGCTCCACGCAGGAGGCCGCCGACGCGGTGAACGATCTGCTGACGTCGCGGTTGCAGCAGTTCGAGAACACGGCGCTCACCGAACTCGGTCCGCTCTGCGCGGAGAAGGGACTCGACCCGGCGGACACCGCGGCGGTACTGGCGTATGTCAAGGGGTTGCAGGACTGGCAGTCGGGCGGCCACGAGTGGCACATGCGCTCCAGCCGCTACATGAACGACGGCGCGGCCGGTGGGACCGAGCCCGGTTTCGGCATGTCCGCGGCGTCGATCCGGCTGACCTCTCGCTCGGAGTCGGCCCGGCTGCGCAGCCACACCCATGTGCCGTACCAGCATGTCGGCCCGTCCCTGCTGCCCGACTTCGAGCTGCCGTTCGGTACGACGCTCAGCCCGCATCTGGACGGGGCGCGGGTACGGATCGTCGACTGGGCGAACCGGATGGGGATCCTCCAGGCGCAGCCGGGCGTGCCGGGATCGCACATCTGGGACGAGGCGCGGCTCGTCGCGATCGACCTGCCGCTGTGCGCGGCGGGGCTGCACCCGGATGCGACACCGGAGGAACTGGATCTGTCCTCCCAGTGGCTGGCCTGGGGGACGTACGGCGACGACTGGTTCCCGGTGGTGCACGGGCGGCCCCGTGATCTGGCGGGGGCCAAGCTCGCCAATGAGCGGCTGTCGCTGTTCATGCCCCTCGACGGGTCCGGGACGCCCGAGCCGGTCAACGCCCTGGAGCGCGCTCTGGCCGACCTCTGGGCGAAGACATCGGCCCCGATGGACGCGAGCGGGCGCCGCGCCTTCCGGACGGCGGTCGAGGACATGACCGCGAGCTGGGTGTGGGAGCTGGCGAACCAGGTGCAGAACCGCATCCCCGACCCGGTGGACTACGTCGAGATGCGGCGCAAGACCTTCGGTTCCGATCTCACGATGAGTCTGTGCCGTCTTGGCCACGGCAGGAAGGTGCCGCCGGAGATCTACCACAGCGGGCCGCTGCGCTCGCTGGAGAACGCGGCGTCGGACTACGCGTGTCTGCTCAACGACCTGTTCTCGTACCAGAAGGAGATCGAGTACGAGGGCGAGGTGCACAACGGCGTCCTGGTCGTGCAGAACTTCTTCGGGGTGGACTATCCCACCGGGGTGGCGATCGTGCACGGCCTGATGAAGTCGCGGCTGCGGCAGTTCCTGCACGTTGCCGAGCAGGAACTGCCGGTGGTGTACGACGACTTCGGGCTGGACGCGGAGGCGAGGGAGATCCTGGCCGGGTACGTGCAGGAGCTCAAGCACTGGCTCGCGGGCATCCTGATCTGGCACCGGGACTGCCGGCGCTACCGCGAGGAGGACCTGCGGCGGGGCACCGGCACCCCGTGGCACCTCAGCGGTCCCACGGGGCTCGGTGTCTCGGCGGCGCGGGTGACCGCGCTGTTCGCTCAGCCCTCGGCCGTCAGCGTGTAGCGCCCGCCCGCACGCGCCTTGAAGACCTTCTCGCCGTTCGCGAACAGCGAGCTGCGGACGGTCACTTCGCGGCTGCGGCTCGCCGTGATCACCACACGGCGGGCCTGCCCCGAGGCCCATGCGATGTCGACGGTGAAGCCGCCCCGGGCACGCAGCCCGCGTACCGATCCGTCCGGCCAGTTCGCCGGGAGGGCCGGGAGGATCTCGACGGCACCGTGCTGGCTCTGCAGCAGCATCTCGGCGATGCCCGAGGTGGCGCCGAAGTTCCCGTCGATCTGGAACGGCGGGTGGGTGTCCCAGAGGTTGGGCAGGGTGGAATTCTTCAGTTGTTCGGCGAGCATCCGGTGGGCGTGGTCGCCGTCGCGCAGCCGCGCCCAGAAGTTGATCTTCCATGCCTTGGACCAGCCGGTGCCGCCGTCGCCGCGCGCGCCGAGGGAGACCTTGGCCGCTTCGGCCCATTTGCTGCCGGGTTCGATCTGCCGCCCGGGGTGCAGGGCGAAGAGGTGCGAGACATGGCGATGGTCGTCGGCCGGGTCGTCGCGGTCGGTCTTCCACTCCTGGAGCTGGCCCCAGGAGCCGATCCGCAGCCCGGGGTCGAGCCGGTCGAGGGCGGTCTCCAGGCGGCTGCGGAAGGCGGGTGCGTCACCGAGGGTGCGGGCGGCCTCCAGGGTGTTGGCGAGGAGGTCGTGGACGATCTGCTGGGACATCGCGGCACCGGCGGTGAAGTCGCCGTGCTCGGGAGAGTAGCTGGGGGTGACGACGAGCAGTCCGTCGCGCGGGTCGGTGCGCAGGTTGGCCAGCCAGAATTCGGCGGCCTCCTTCATCGCGGGGTAGGCGGTGGAGCGCAGATAGCCGGTGGAACCGCCGAACCGGTAGTGCTCGTACATCTGCTGGGTCAGCCAGGCGGCGGCCTCGGGGAACCAGAAGGCGGTGGACCAGTCGTGGACGCCGGTGAAGCCGTACGGGTTGGTCTCGTTGTGCACGACCCAGCCGGCGGTCCCGAACATCTCCTTCGCCGTTCTGCGGCCCGGGGCGCGCATCGCTTCGACGCAACGGCCGTAGGGTGCGGTGGTCTCGGCGAGGTTGGTGACCTCGGCGAGCCAGTAGTTCATCTGCAGGTTGATGTTGCTGTGGTAGTCGGCGGACCACGGCGGGGTGGTGGAGTTGTTCCAGACGCCCTGGAGGTTGGCGGGCAGCGAGCCGGCCCGCGAGGAGGCGATCAGCAGGTAGCGGCCGTACTGGAAGAACAGCGCCTCCAGGGCCCGGTCGGCGGGGCTCGTACCGCCCGTGTACCCGGCGAGCAGCTGATCGGTGGGCAGGTCCGGCAGTTGCTGGCCGATGTCGAGGGCGACCCGGTCGAAGAGGGACCGGTGGTCGCGTACGTGGGTGTCGCGGACCCTCTCGTACGAGGTGCGGACGGCCGCGTCCACGGCGGTGGTGACCGCTCCGTGCGGGTCGTCGCCGCGGTAGGAGGGGTAGCGGTCGGCGTAGTCGGTGGCCGCGGCGAGGACGAACCAGGCGCTGTCGGCTCCGGTGACGGTGAGAGTGCCGTCCGCACCGTCGGTGACGGTCCCGCCGCTGGTCCGGACGCGGATCTGGGCTTCGAAGCGCAGGCCGTTGTCCTTCAGCGCGCCGCGCACGGTGAGCCGGTCCTTGCCGGCGGTGGCGGTGCAGTCGCCGCGGGGTGAGGTGTGGCGCAGGGTGAACGACACCTGTCCCGGACGGTCGGCGGCGAGGCGCCCCGCGATGACCCCGTCCGGGTGGGAGACGAAGAACTCCCTTGTATGGACGGCGCCCTGGTGGGAGTACGTGACGGCGGCGAGGGCGTTTCGCAGATCGAGGGTCCGCCGGTAGGAGGCGTCGGGGGCGGCCGGGGCGTTCGGCAGATCCAGCCACAGGTCGCCGAAAACCTGGTAGGCGCCGTAGCCGCGACGCGCCTGGCCGAGCTCGGCGGCGACCGCGTCCGGGTCGAGAGCGCCCTGGCTGTCGAGGCGTTGCTGTACACCGGCAAGGGCACCGGGTCTGGGGGTGGTCCAGTTCCCGAAGTCGTAGCCCTCGGCGGAACCGGGGCCGCCGGTCCACAGCGTCTTCTCGTTGAAGGTGAGCCGCTCGGAGGCAAGGGTCCCGTACACGCTCGCACCGAGCGCACCGCCGCCGATGGGCAGCGACTCACGCTCCCAGCTCGCGGCCGGTGTGTCGTACCGGAGGGTCGGCTCCGCCGCTTCCTTCGCGCGCGCGGATTCTGCCACCTCCTTCGATTCATCGGAGGTACCGGTGGCTGCCGCCGTTCCGGAGAGGGCAGGAACTCCCCACGCCAGAGCGCCGGTTGCGCCAATCGCTGTCTTCACCGTGGTGCGTCGCGTCATCCCGGATGTCATGCGGCCGACGGTAAAGGTCCGACGACTGCCCCGACAAGGCACATGACAAAGCGGCCTCTTGGACAGAGGCCGCGAGCACTTGGACAGTTGGTTGTGCGCACCCCGCAGCCGCCCGACACATACGGGCGGCCGGCGAAGGAACGTTTCTAGCCCTGCTGGAACAGCTCGGCGGGCAGCGGCTTCAGCAGGGTGTACAGATCATCGGTGATCGGCCGGTCCCAGCTGGCGATGGTGACGAGCACGCCGTCGCTGCGGTCGAACTGGACACAGGAGATCCGGCTCTCGGAGAGCTTGACGCGGCGGACGATCAGCAGGTTGTCGCCCTGCATCACGGGCATGTCCTCGGTGCCCGTGACCTCGACCGGTTCGTCGTTCTCGAGCGCGAGCAGCAGCTGGGCGACCTCGAACGGGACCTGGCCCTCCTCGGTCTCGCGGGCCGGCGAACCCTCCGGAAGATTGCCGATGATCATCGCGGGGCCACGTCCGCCGAACAGGTCGTAGCGGAGAAAGACGCCCTGACAGCTCCCGTCGGGCGCGGGCAGCAGACCGGCGCCGAGGTTTCCGGGCCAGTCCCCCGGGTCCATGGCCAGGACGTCGAAGTCGGGGCCCGCGGGTGTGGCGGCGCTACGGCGGCGGAGGAAGGACATGCAGACATGTTACGTGTCCCGGCTCACGTTGCGGAGCCGGGTCCGCGCAGGCCGGGGCTCGATCGGGGCCGCGGGCCGGACTCCGCGGCCAGCGTCTCCAGCACGCCGACCGCCTCGGCGGCACGGTCGTACGGAACGAACAGGTGATCGTGATGGAAGCCCGCCACCACGTTGCAGCTCAGCCCGGCGTCGGTGAGCGCCAGGGACACGGCCGCGGTGAGCCCCACCGCGTCCAGTGCGGAGTGGACACGGAGCGTGATCCAGCCCGCCACGTAGTCGTATCGCAGGCCCGCCGAGACGGCTTGCGCCTCCGGCAGCACCAGGGTGAGCCCTTCGGGCTCGGTGACGGTCACGACCGGGTCGACGCCCTCGGGTGCCGCGCCGCGGGGCGTGGTGGTGAAGACGTAGCGGCCCGGGTTCAGCTCGGGCCGCATGCCGCTCAGCAGGGTTCGAAGATCGCTCTCGCCTTTCACGGTCACCACGCTACGTGGCGCGACGGCGCTCGTGGTGGCGGGCCACCCGGGCACGATTGCCACAGGACGGCTTGCACCACTCCTGGCGGGGGTGCTCCTTGACGAAGTACCGCACACAGCGCGGGGCGTGGCAGGCGCGCAGCGCCGCGCGGTCCGGCCCGGCGAGGAATCCGACGGCCGCGCGGGCGAGGGCGGCGGGCAGCGCGTCCCGTTCCGCCGTTGCGCCGACCGGGTGGTCGCGGACGGCGGGAGCGCGGTCCGGCGCCCAGTCCAGACGCGGCACGGTCGGGACCGCGGCAGCGGCGGCATTGAGGCGGCGGAGCGCCTCCTCGAAGGGCAGCAGGCGTCCGGCGTCGGCGGGGCTCGGGCCGCCGGGGCGGACGGCGTGGGCGAAGAGCGCCCGGACGGCGGCGCGCAGCGATCGCACGGCTTCGAGGGAGTGTCCGTCGGCCGCCCAGGCTTCGCCGCCGGCCCCGTCGCCGAGCAGCGCACGCCGCTCGCGCACCCAGCGGGTCAGCCCGTCCGGGGTGGCGAGGTCGTCGGCGACACCGCCCCGCCCGTCGTGGCGGACGGTGAGGGCGAGGTCGAGCACGAGCCGGGTGTCGGACACGGGGCTAATGGTAGCTTCGGCCTGAACCATTAGAGGTGAACACCGGGAGGGTCGGCATGGCCGGACTGCGCCAGTTGCTGCGTGGCATCGACGTGTTCCGGGGCGAGCTCCCCGCGTTCGATCCGCGGACCGCGCCGGAGACTCCCGCCGCGCTCTTCACCGAATGGCTGCTGCACGCCGTGGAGTCCGGGGTGCGGGAACCGCACGCGATGGTCCTCTCGACGGCAGGGGCGGACGGGAATCCGACCGCCCGCACCCTGATCCTCAAGAACGTCACCGGGCGGGGCTGGCAGTTCGCCTCGGACACGGGTGGCGTGAAGGGCCGCGATCTCGCGGAGCGCCCCTTTGCCGCGCTCACCTTCTACTGGTCCCCACTGGCCCGGCAGGTCCGGGTGCGCGGGCCCGTGGTGGCGGAGAGCGCCGAGCAGGGCACGGCCGACTTCCTGGCCCGGGGTGCGCAGGCCAGGGCCGAGTCGCTGCTCGGACGGCAGAGCAGCCCGCTCACCGATCTCGCGGAGCGCGACGCGGCGGTACGGGAATCGCTGGCGCGCCTGGAGCGGGAGCCGGATCTCGTATCTCCGGGCTGGACGCTGTACACGGTGCGCCCGCAGAGCGTGGAGTTCTGGCAGGGCGACCAGCAGCGCAGGCACACGCGGCTCAACTACCGTGCCACCGGGGATGGTTGGGTGCGCGAGCTACTGTGGCCCTGAGGAGGCGCCGAGCCGCGGGCCGGCTCAGGTGAGGTCGAATTCGCCGTCGCGGGCGTTCACGACGAAGGCGCGCCATTCGGCCGGGGTGAAGATCAGTGACGGGCTGCCGGGTTTGCCGGCGTTGCGCATCGCGATGAATCCCTCGACGAAGGCGATCTGGACATCACCCGCCCCCTGACTGCCCGACCGCCAGTCCGCGCCGCTGAGGTCGAGGTCCGGCTTGTCCCAGCCCGCATAGGGCTGCCGGGTGGTGGTGCTCTCCGCCACGTCGGCTCTCCTCCCACTTGTCGTCCCGGCCAAAGCCTAGCCACCGCGAGCGGCCCGGGACAGGCCGCGTGGCGGGCTTCCTCCGGTCCGGGACCGCCCGCGGTCAGCCGGTGGGGGGTTCGGCTCCGACCAGCCACATGGCGAAGAACTGCGCCCCGCCGCCGTAGGCGTGGCCGAGCGCCTTTCGCGCCCCCGCCACCTGGTGCTCGCCCGCCTGTCCCCGTACCTGCAGCGCGGCTTCGGCGAAGCGGATCATGCCGGAGGCGCCGATGGGGTTGGTGGAGAGCACCCCGCCCGAGGGATTCACGGGCAGGTCGCCGTCGAGTTCGGTGACGCCGGATTCGGTGAGTTTCCAGCCCTCGCCCTCCTCCGCGAAGCCGAGGTTCTCCAGCCACATGGGCTCGTACCAGGAGAACGGCACATACATCTCGACGGCGTCGATCTCCCGACGCGGGTCACTGATCCCCGCCTGCCGGTACACGTCGGCGGCGCAGTCCTTGCCCGCCCTCGGCGAGACGAAGTCCTTTCCGGCGAAGAGGGTCGGTTCGCTGCGCATCGCGCCGCCGTGCACCCAGGCGGGCGGGTGCGGCGCGCGGTCCGCTCCGGCACGGTCGGTGAGGATCATCGCGCAGGCCCCGTCGGAGGACGGGCAGGTCTCCGAGTAGCGGATCGGGTCCCAGAGCATCGGTGCGGACTGGACCTTCTCCAGGGTGATGTCGGGGTCGTGGAGGTGCGCGTACGGGTTCTTGAGCGCGTTGCGCCGGTCCTTGTAGGCGACGAGTGAGCCGATCGTGCCGGGCGCTCCGGTGCGGCGCATGTAGGCCCGGACGTGCGGGGCGAAGAAGCCGCCCGCTCCGGCCAGCAGCGGTTGCTGGAACGGGATGGGCAGCGAGAGGCCCCACATGGCGTTGGACTCGGACTGCTTCTCGAAGGCGAGCGTGAGGACGGTGCGGTGTACCCGCGCGGAGACCAGATTGGCGGCGACGAGTGCGGTGGAGCCGCCGACCGAGCCCGCGGTGTGCACCCGGAGCATCGGCTTGCCGACCGCGCCGAGAGCGTCGGCGAGATAGAGCTCCGGCATCATCAGGCCCTCGAAGAAGTCCGGTGCCTTGCCGATGACGACGGCGTCGATGTCCGCCCAGGTCAGCCCGGCGTCCTCCAGCGCGCGGACGGCGGCCTCGCGGACGAGTCCGGCGATGGAGACGTCCCGGCGGGCGGAGACGTGCTTCGTCTGGCCGATGCCGACGACGGCCACGGGCTCCTCAGGCATGAGCGCTCTCCCCTTCGAGTACGGCGACCAGGTTCTGTTGCAGGCAGGGACCGGAGGTGGCGTGGGCGAGCGCCCGGTCGGACTCGCCTCGGTGGATGCGGGCCGCGGCCTCGCCGAGGCGGATCAGCCCGGCGGCCATGACCGGGTTGGCGGCGAGCGCACCGCCGGACGGGTTGACGGTGACGTCGGCGCCGAGCCGGAGCGCCTTGCGCAGCACCACCTCCTGGGAGGTGAACGGGGCATGCAACTCCGCGGTGTCCACGGGCCGTTCGAAGGCGCCGGCACGGGTCGCGGCCAGCCGGGTGGACGGTGACTCGGTCAGCTCGCGGACGCCGAGGGCGTGAGCCTCGATGCGGTGGTCGATCCCGCGGATCCATGCGGGGCGGGTGCACAGGGCCCGTGCGGTTTCACCGGCGGCGAGGACCACGGCTGCGGCGCCGTCGCCGACCGGCGGGCAGTCGCCGGTGCGCAGCGGCTGCACGACGTACTCGCCGGCCGGGACCGGGCCGGTGAGCTGGGCATGCGGGTTGTCCGCGGCGGCGGTGCGGCTGCGGGTGGCGATCGCGGCGAGGGCGGCCTCGTCGGTGTCGCCCGCGTCGATCAGCGCCTGCGCCTGGAGCGCGGCGAGGGCGACGGAGTCCGGCCAGAGCGGGCCGACGTAGTACGGGTCGAGCTGCCGGGTGAGGACGTCGCGCACCTCACCGGGCGAGGACTTTCCATAGGCGTAGACGAGCGCGGTGTCGGCCTGGCCCGTCTGGATCTTCACCCAGGCCTCGTACAGTGCCCAGGCGCCGTCCATCTCCACATGGGACTCGGATATCGGCGGGTACGCGCCGACGCCGTCGAGCGCCATGGTGAAGGAGAAGGCGCGTCCCGCGAGGTAGTCGCTGGAGCCGGAGCAGGTGAAGCCGATGTCGCTCGCCCTGAGACCGGTCGCGTCGAGCACCCGGTGGAGGACGGGCATCAGCATCTCGACTTCGGAGAGTTCGTCGGTGCGCCTCAGGTGGTCGGTCTGCGCGAAGGCGACGATCGCCACGTCTCGCATCTACAGCAACTCCTTGTACACGTCGTAGTCGGCGTCCGGCTCGCCGGTCGGCCGGTAGTGATCGGGGTGGCGCCCGCCCTCGGTCCAGACGGGTTCGACCCGCAGGCCCATGCGCACCTGGTCGTACGGGATGCCGCCGATCCGCGCGTGCAGGGCGAGGTCGGCGCCGTCGAGGGCGATGTGCGCGTAGACGTAGGGCACTTCGATGTCGAGGTTCTTGGCCTTGATGTTGACGATGCAGTACGTGGTCACGGTGCCGCGGGGGCCGACCTCCACCTGTTCCGCGGTGGCGACCCCGCAGGTGGGGCAGGCGCCGCGGGGCGGCACGTACACCTTGGCGCAGGACGGGCAGCGCTCCCCGACGACGCGCTGCTCGGAGAGTGCGCCGAGGTACGCGCTCTGGGCGCGGCCGGGGGTGTACCGGTAGTCGAGGCGGGCGGGGGTGACGATGCCGGTGACGGGGTCGCCGCACTCGCCGCCGTGCGGGGCGGACCGGCCGGTCTCGCCGCCGTCGTACGGTTCGAAACAGGCGATGTCCGTGATGGCGCCGGTCCGCTCGGGGGCCCAGCGGATCCGTACCCGCAGGCCGGTGCGGACGGCTTCCGGGCCGGGCGCGTCCAGAGCGTGCAGCAGTGCGGTGTCGGCCCCGTCGAGCCGGACGAGGACCCACGCGAAGGGGGTGTCGAGAGGCTGGCCGCGGCGCGGGGCGGGGTTCCATGCCCAGGTGGTGACCGTGCCGGTGGCGGCGACCTCGGTCAGTTCGCGGATCTCTTCGGCGGTGACGGGGTCGTACTCGGCGGGTGGGACGAGGATGCTTCCCCCGGCGGTCCGGACGCCCAGCACGGTGCGAGCGCGCAGTCCGGTGAGGAAGGCGCTCTGGACCGGGCCGAGGGAGCGGGTGAAGGGGAATTCGAGCACCAGCGGTGCGCTGAGGATGTCGGGCACGGTTGCCTCCTTGGCTCAGGCGCGCCGGTAGACGGGCGGGCGCTTCTCGGCGAAGGCGCGGGCGCCTTCCTTGGCGTCGTCGGTGGCGAAGACCGGCCAGCCGCGCTTCAGTTCGGCGGCGAGGCCCTCGGTCTCGGTCAGCTCGGCACTCTCGTACACGGATGCCTTGACGGCCTCGACGGCGAGCGGTCCGCAGGCGTTGATCCGCTCGGCGACTTCGAGGGCCTGTGCCAGTGCGGTGCCGTCGGGGACGACCCGGCCGATGAGCCCGATGCCGGCCGCCTCCTCGGCGCTGTAGGGACGCCCGGTGAGAAGCATTTCGAGCGCGTGGGTGCGGGCGATCTGGCGCGGCAGCCGCACCGTCGACCCTCCGATGGGGAAGAGGCCGCGGGCGACCTCGAAGAGCCCGAAGGTGGCGCTCGCCCCGGCGATGCGGATGTCGGTGCCCTGCAGGATCTCGGTGCCGCCCGCCACGCAGTGGCCCTCGACGGCGGCGATGACCGGTTTGCGGGGGCGGTGGTGGCGCAGCATCGCCTTCCAGTGCAGATCGGGATCGGCGGTCATCCGGTCGCGGTACTGCTCGCCCTCCATCCCCTTGCCGGCCAGGGCTTTGAGGTCCATGCCGGCGCAGAAGCAGCCGCCCGCGCCGGTGAGGACGACGGAGCGGACCGCATCGTCCTCGTCCGCGGCCAGCCAGCCGTCGTACAGCCCGACCAGCATCGGCAGCGAGAGAGCGTTCTTCGCCTCCGGCCTGTTCAAGGTGAGCACCAGCGTGGCGCCCTCGCGCCGCACGGTGAGGTGTTCCGTACCACCCATTGCCTGCCTCCCGTCTCAAGACCTAGAACAGGTTGCAGTAGGCGGGGGTCCAGTTCAATAGTTTTCTGACAGGTAGTCAGATTTCTTCGGCGGCCCCTCTTCCCACTTGTGCCTCCCGGCGCTCTAATGACCGCCGAGCCAGTCAGCATCCGGGGTCAGGAGGAACGGTGGAGTACAACCTTGCCGACCTGTTCGAGTCGGTCGTCGACGCGGTCCCGGAACGCGAGGCGCTCGTCTACCTCGACCACCCCGGTACGGGTGCGGAGCGCCGGCTGACGTACGCGGAGCTGGACGCGGCCGCCAACCGTATCGCCCACCATCTGATCGAGGCGGGCATCGCCCCCGGCGAGCACCTGGGGCTGCACCTCTACAACGGGGTCGAGTACCTCCAGACGGTGCTGGCCTGCCTCAAGGCCCGCATCGTCCCCGTCAATGTCAACTACCGCTACGTGGAGGAGGAGTTGGCCTACCTCTACCGGGACGCGGATCTGGCGGCGCTGGTCTTCGACGCCGAGTTCGACGAGCGGGTCTCGGCCGCCGCGCCGAAGGCGCCGACGCTCCGCCACCTGGTACGGGTGGGGGTGCCGGCGGCGGGTGCCTCCGGTCCGGACGCCGTGGCGTTCACGGACGCCGAAGCGGCCGGGAGCCCGGAGCGCGGCTTTCCCCCGCGTTCGGCCGACGACCAGTTCATCATCTACACCGGCGGCACCACGGGAATGCCCAAGGGCGTGATGTGGCGTCAGGAAGACCTCTTCTTCTCCGGTCTCGGCGGCGGTGCGCCGACCGGTGAGCCGGTGAAGTCACCGCAGGAGCTGGCCGAGCGGGTGGCCGCCGGCGGTGACGGGATCACCTTCTTCCCCGCTCCCCCGCTGATGCACGGCACGTCGACGCTCACCGCGTTCATCGGGTTCAACTTCGGGCAACGAGTGGTGGTCCACCGCAAGTTCGTGCCCCAGGAGGTGCTCCGTACGATCGAGAAGGAGAAGGTCACCAGCGTGTCCCTGGTGGGCGACGCGATGCTGCGGCCGTTGGTCGACGCACTGAGGGGACCACTGAAGGGCACCGACTGCTCGTCGATGTTCTCCATCTCCAGCTCGGGCGCTATCATGTCGGACTCGGTGCGTGCGGAGTTCCAGGAACTGGTGCCGACGGTGATGCTGCTGAACAACTTCGGCTCGTCGGAGTCCGGATTCAACGGCACGGCGACGGCCGACTCCGGACCGGAGAAGGGCTTCCGGCTGCGGGTCAATTCCCGTACGGCGGTGGTCGATCCGGTGACCCACGACCCGGTGGCTCCGGGCGAGCCGGGGCGGATCGCGCAGCGCGGCCATGTGCCCCTCGGGTACTACAACGACCCGCACAAGACGGCGGAGACGTTCTTCCACAGGAACGGTGAGCGCTGGGTCCTGCTCGGCGACATGGCGACCGTCGACGCGGACGGCATCGTCACGGTCCTCGGCCGGGGCTCGCAGTGCATCAACACCGGGGGCGAGAAGGTCTATCCCGAGGAGGTCGAGCAGGCGCTGAAGGCCCATCCGGATGTGTACGACGCGCTGGTCGCCGGGGTGCCCGACGAACGGTGGGGAAACCATGTCGCGGCGGTGGTGCAGCTGCGCGAAGGTGCGGTCGCACCCTCGCTGGACGACGTCCAGGCGCACTGCCGGACGCGCCTGGCCGGCTACAAGATCCCCCGCCGGCTGGTGATCGCCGGGCAGATCCGGCGTTCGCCGAGCGGCAAGGCCGACTACCGATGGGCCCGCTCGGTCGTCGCACCCCGACGCGGGCCCGAGGACTGAGACCGGGCCCCCGGCACCGAGGGCCGGGGCCTGAGGCTGGGAGCCGGCGCCGGGGGCCGGTGCCGAAGGCCGGGAGCCGGGAGCCGGGGGCCGGTGCCGAAGGCCGGGAGCCGGGAGCCGGGGGCCGGTGCCGAAGGCCGGGAGCCGGGAGCCGGTGCCGAGCGTCGGGGGCCGGTGACACCCGAACGGCGGCGGGGCCGGCTTCCCCGAGGAACACCCGAACAGCGGCCGGAGCGGTACACCCGCGGCAGTGCCCTTCCGGATCACCCGGGTGCGACGTTGCGCGTCCGCCCCCGGCGCCTGGCGGCGCGCCCCGGCGCTAAGCCATTCGGGCACGCCGGGTACGCGTCCACTCACCCTATGTGGCAAAGGGGGGAAATTGCCCATAGCTTCGGTTCATGAGGAAACGACACATCAAGAGCCTTGTCCCGGTCGCGGTCGTCTCCGCCGCTGGACTCGGCGCGGCGATCCCCGCCGCCTCAGCCACGAGCGCCCATGTGGTGCGGCCCGGCCAGTCGATCCAGAAGGCGGTGGACGCCGCTCGGCCCGGTGACACCGTCGTCGTCATGCCCGGCACGTACCGGGAGACCGTCCTGATCACCAAACCGAACCTCACCCTGCGCGGCTTCGGAGGCCGGACCGTCGTCCGGCCGGCGGCGAAGGCCCCGCGGTCCCCCGACGCCTGCGCGAAGACCGGCAGCGGAGTCTGCGTCCTGGGCCGGAAGGGCCGGACCGTCGACGGCGTGAGCGTCGACTCGCTGACCGTCTCCGGATTCAAGAAGAACGGCGTCTGGGCCTCCTGGACCGACCGGCTGTCCGTGCGGCGGGTGACCGCCGAACACAACGGCGTCTGGGGCATCGCCCAGGAGCGCTCGACCCGCGGCACGTTCATGGGCAACACCGCCCGCGCCAACGGCGACGCGGGCATCTTCGTCGCGAACAGCGTCGACGAGGAGGGCGGCGCCACCGACACCCGGGGCACCGAGCTCCAGGACAACACGCTGTCGGACAACCGGATCGGCTTCACGGCCAGGCGCGTCAGGAACCTCTCCGTCCACGACAACACCTTCACCGCCAACTGCAGCGGTGTGTTCATCGTGGGCGACGAGGGCAGGCCGCAGGCCGGAGCCATGACGATCCGGTCCAACCAGATCACCGACAACAACAAGTTCTGTGCCAAGACCGAACGCCTGCCCGCCATCCAGGGCTCCGGCATCGTGCTCACCGGCGCCGCGGACACCCAGGTGCGCTCGAACACGATCAGCAACAACGTGGGCGCCACGCCGCTCTCCGGCGGCGTCGTGCTGTTCAAGAGCTTTGTGGGCACGAAGAACACCGGCCACACCATCAGCGGCAATGTCGTGCTCGGCAACAAGCCGGCCGACCTGGCCAATGGGGACACCGCCGGCAAGGGCAACACCTTCGTCGCCAACGTCTGCACGAAGTCCACACCGGCCGGGATGTGCTGATCGGCGCACCCCCGCACGAGGAGAAGCGAAACAGCATGACCACTGTGAGTCCCACCCCCGCCACCACCCCCACCCCACCGACCTCCGTCCACGCCGCCGTCCCCCACCCCGTCACGCCCCCCCAGCCGGCCATGCAACTGCGCGAGATCGTCTTCGGGGCGGCCCGCGCGGCCGCCGTGCGCGCGGCGGCCCGGCTGGGCGTCGCCGACGCACTGGGCGAGACGCCCGCGACCGCACAGGAACTCGCGGCACTGGTGAAGACCGAGCCGGTGCCCCTGCGCCGGCTGCTGCGCGCGCTGTCCTGCTACGGGATCTTCACCGAGACCCCGGACGGGGACTTCGCCCACACCGAGATGTCCCGCCTGCTGCGCGAGGACGACCCGAACAGCCTGCGCAACATCTCCCTGTGGTGCACCGAACCCTGGACCTGGGACGTCTGGCCGCGCCTCGACGAGGCGGTGCGCACCGGCAAGAGCGTCTTCGCGGACGTGCACGGCAAGGGGTTCTTCGACTACCTCCACCAGGACGCCCACGAGTCGGCCCAGATCTTCAACCGGGCCATGACCACCTCCAGCATGCAGTCCGCGCTGGAGGTCGCCGAACTCCTCGACCTCACCGGGGTGTCCGCGGTCGCGGACATCGGCGGCGGCCAGGGGCACGTACTGGCCAGTCTGCTGGAGAAGCACCCGTCGGTCCGCGGCACCCTGATGGACCTGCCCGGCGTGGTGGCGCGCGCCGACGCCCGGCTGCGGGACGAGGGGCCGCTCGTCGACCGGACCCGTATCGTGGCCGGGGACTGCCGCGAGGCCATCCCTGTCGAGGCCGATCTCTACATCATCAAGAACATCCTGGAGTGGGACGACGACAGCACGCGCAGGACCTTGCGCAATGTCGTCGCCGCGGCCCGCCCGGGAGCCAGGGTCGTCGTCATCGAGAACCTCGTCGACGACAGCCCCTCGATGCGGTTCACCACCGCGATGGACCTGCTGCTGCTCCTCAATGTCGGCGGCGCGAAGCACACGCGGGAGAGCCTGGTCGGCCGGATCTCGGACGCCGGACTGCTGATCGGCAAGGTCGTACCGGTCAACGCCTACCTCCACGCCTTCGAATGCGTGGTCCCGGACTGACTCCACTTCCCCGGGAGCAACGGAGACCGCCCCGGGTCCGGCCGACTGGCCGGACCCGGGGCGGTCTCCTGTCTCAAGCGGTGGCGCCGCGTTCCCACCGGTAGAACTCGTGGGCCATGGCGTCCTTGGGGCTGCGCCAGGTCTTCGGGTCGTACGCGCTCACATACGCGGTGAGCTTGTCGCTGATGTCCTTGAACTCCGGGTGCTCCGTCACCTTGGCGATCTCGGGGCCCGGCGGGCGCTCCGATTCGATCAGGTGCAGGTAGACGTCGCCGAACTGGAACAGCTTGCGCCTGGTGACGCCGACGAGGTGCGGCAGTTCGGTGCTGTCGGAGGCCGCGAACAGGTCGGCGATGTCCGGCGCCGAACCGGGCGCCATCCGGGCGACGATCAGAGCGTGGTGCATCGTGGGATGCCTTTCTGGTTCCCGGCCCGGCACCCGGCCGGACGGCGGGGTGCCGGGCCGCGGGGCGGACGGCGGGTCAGCGGGCCGAAGCCGAGGCGGTACGGCGCTCCCGGTCGCGCTGTTCGATCTTGTCCCGGATGAGCTCCATCTGGACCTTGGAGTTGCGGTTGATGTTGTCGGTCATCCACGCGTCGTCGACGGGCGCGTCGGGACGCATCGCGAACTCCTGGGTCCAGCGCATCTTCGTACCGCCGGGCGCCTCCGAGTACTCCCAGTGGATGTTCATGTGCTGGAACGGGCCCGGCTCGACCCGGCGGGCGCGGACCGTGCGGCCGGCGCGGTCGACGGTCCGCTCGGAGACCCAGCTCCATACCTTGTCGTTCTCGTCGGGGTGCATGGTCAGGCGGAACTTCGTCCTGTCGCCGTCCCGTTCGATGACCTCGACCGCGGCGTACTCGCTGAACAGCCGCGGCCAGTTCTCCAGATCGTTCGTCACGTCCCAGACGAGATCCAGGGGGGCGGCGATGGTGATCTCGTTCTCGGTGCGTCCAGGCACGTCAGGCTCCTTGCATGAGGGTGTTGTTGACGAGGTCCAGGAATTCCTGGGGCGTCTTGCAGCGGTCGGCGTCGGTCGGCAGCGCCCTGCCGTGCCGGTTCTCCAGCACGCCCACGATGCCGAGCAGGCCCAGCGAGTCGAGGCCGAACTCGTCGAAGGCGGACCCGGGGCGCTTCTCCATTTCGTGCGGGTCCACGGTGAGCCCGGCGCCCTTCTTCATCAGGACGGCGAGTTCCGCGTAGGTCAGTCGATCGGTCATGAGGACTTCTCCTTCTCACATGTGGGTGTCGGTGGAGCGCCGCAGCACCATCGCCGCGTTCGAGCCCATGAGCCCGCGGCTGAGCACCAGCGCCGTCCGCAGGTCGGCGGGGCGCGCACTGCCGGTGACGACGTCGAGGTCGTGGCACACCTCGAAGACGTTCGGCGTCGGCGGTATCAGCGCGTTCTCCATGGAGAGCACGGCAGCTGCCGCGTCCAGCACCGGTGCCCCGCAGTAGGCGCGCCCGATGCCTGTCTTGGGCGCCGTCACCGGTACCTGCCGGCCGTGCGCACCGAGTGCGTCCGCGATCGCGAGCGCCTCGGCACGGTCGGCCGCCGGTACGCCGAGGGCGTCCGCGAAGACGACGTCGATCTCGTCCGGAGCGCAATCGGCCTCGCGCAGGGCGCCGATGATCGCCTGGGCGAGGCCCTCCCGGGACTCCTCCCACCGCGACGCTCCGGTGAACGTGGCGGCGTGCCCGGCGACTTCGGCCCGGACATGGGCCCCGCGCCGACGGGCCGACTGCTCCTCCTCGACCACCAGCATGGCGCCGCCCTCGGCCGGCACGAAGCCGCAGGCGTCCGAGGTGAACGGCCGGTAGGCACGGGCGGGGTCGTCGCCGGTGCTCAGATCCTCGTACCCGAGCTGGCAGACCACCGAGTAGGGTGCCAGCGGGGCCTCGGCCGCACCGACCACCACCGCTTCGGTTCCGCTGCGGATCGACCGGGCGGCATGCGCCAGCGCGTCCAGACCACCGGCCTCGTCGCTGGCCACGACCGCGCACGGCCCCTTGAAACCGCCGCGGATCGAGATCTGGCCGGTGCTGGCGGCGTAGAACCAGGCGATGGACTGGTACGGACCCACATAGGTGGATCCCTGTCCCCACAGCCGTTGGAGTTCACGCTGACCGAATTCGCCGCCGCCGGATCCGGCCGCGGTCACCACGCCGACGTCGAACGGTGAGTTCTCGTAGTCGGCCCGGCCCAGCCGGGCGTCGTCCAGTGCGATGTCCGCGGCGGCCATCGCGAAATGTGTGAACCGGTCGGTCTGGACGATGAAGCGCTCTTCGATCAGCTCGGCCGCCTCGAAGCCCCGCACCTCGCCCGCGACCCGCAGCGGAAGGTGCTCACACCCCTCGCGGGTGATCCGGTCGAGGACACTGACGCCTTCGTGCGTCCTCTTCCAGAAGGCCTCCGTGTTGGTTCCGTTGGGAGCGACGACACCGATGCCGGTGACGACGGCGCGCCGGGCTCTACGGGTTCTCATGGTGTCCTCCCACCTGTTCGTGTCAGGGCCACCGCGGACTGGAAGCCGCCGAATCCGCTGCCGACCGAGAGGACGCTGCGCAGCTTCAGGGGGCGAGCGGTCCGCGGCACGTAGTCGAGGTCGCACTCCGGGTCCGGGCTCTCGTAGTTCGCCGTCGGCGGCACCGTCTGATGGACCAGGGCGAGTACGCAGGCCGCGATCTCTATGGCCCCGATCGCCCCCAGCGAGTGGCCGACCATGGACTTGATGGAACTCATCGGTACGTTGTAGGCGTGCGCGCCCAGCGCCCGTTTCACTGCGGCCGTCTCGTGCCGGTCGTTCTGCTTGGTGCCCGAGCCGTGCGCGTTGACGTAGTCGATCTGCGCGCCGTCTATCCGGGCGTGGTCGAGGGCCCGGTTGATCGCCTCGGCCATCTCCAGTCCTTCGGAGGTCAGCCCGGTCATGTGGTACGCGTTGCCGAAGGTCGCGTAGCCCGCGATCTCGCAGTAGACGGTCGCGCCGCGGGCGCGGGCGTGCTCCAGCTCCTCCAGGACGAGCACCGCTCCGCCCTCGCCCATGACGAAGCCGTCGCGGCGGGAGTCGAACGGCCGGGAGGCGTGCTCCGGGTCGTCGTTGTTCGCCGAGGTGGCCTTGATCGCGTCGAAGCACGCCACCGTGATCGGGGTGATCGGCGAGTCGGAGGCCCCGGCGACGCAGACGTCGACGCGGCCCTCCTCGATGGACTGGAAGGCGTACCCGATCGCGTCCAGGCCGGAGGTGCAGCCCGTGGAGACGGTCTGCACCGGGCCGTGCGCGCCTACCTGTTCGGCCACCGCCGAGGCGAGGGAGCTGGGTGAGAAGGCCCGCTCCAGATGCGGGCCGGCCGGCCGGTGGTCGACGTCCCAGCGGGCGCCGCTGCCGCTGACGGCGACGTAGTCGTGCTCCAGTCGGGTGGTGCCGCCGACCGCGGTGCCCAGCGACACCCCCATGCGCCAGGGGTCCACCTTCTCCGGGTCGAGGCCCGCATCCGCGAGGGCCTCCCTGGCGGCCACCAGCGCGAACTGGACGTACCGGTCCGACCTGGCCACCTGGTCCGCGTCCAGTCCGTGTGCCGCCGGGTCGAAGTCGCACTCGGCGGCGATACGGGAGCGGAAGCCGGCAGGGTCGAAGAGGGTGATGCCCCGGGTCGCGGTGCGGCCGTTCGCGAGGAGGTCCCAGAAGGCCGGTGCACCGATGCCGCCGGGGGCGACGACACCGACGCCGGTGACCCCCACGCGGCGGGTCATGAGACGGCCTCCGTTCGTTCCGGCGGCGCGACGCGTCCGGCGGACTGCGTGTGCTCGGCGGACTCCGTGTGCTCGGTGTCGACGTGGCCGAGTTCCGGGCGCGGGGCGAGCGGGCCGAGGTGGAAGACCATGCGTGCCTCGACGTCGCCGACGTTCCGGAACCGGTGGCGTACATGGGGAGGGATCAGCAGGCCCTGGTCGGGCTGCATCCGGTGCGTTTCACCATCCAGATCCACCTCCAGGAGGCCGTTCACCACGTACACGAACTCCTCGGAGTAGGGGTGGTAGTGCTCGCCGATGCGGTCGCCGGGCTGAACGATGGCCAGCCCCATGAAACCGCTGGTGGCTCCCACCGCTGTGGGCGTGAGCATGGCGCGAAGGTCGCCTCCGCGCCTGCGGTTGGGCTGCGTCTCGCTGAGGTCCACAATGCGTGGCCGGTGCATGGTCATGACTGGTTTCCTCCTGGCGCGTTGCGCGTTGTATTGACGGGTTGAGCGAGAACCCCCCAGGGTGCGGATGCGCGGTTCAGGACTCCGTGGACCGCCGATCGGTGATCAGGGTCATCTCGGACTGCGCGAGGAACTGCGCGATCCCCCGGTCGTCCGTGGGCACGGCGTTCGCGCCGCTGTCGAGGAGGCGTCCGAGCCTGGCCACCTTGCCGGGGCCGTCGATGCCGACCGCCTGAGCCGCCTGGGCGTCGATGGGTTCGACCGCTTCGAGGAGGCGGACGACGACGTCGTCGCGCTGGAAGATGGTGCTGCTGTCGATGATGCTCGCGGGGTCGTCGGCCGCCTCCTCGTCGTGGCCGGCGAGCAGCCGGGCGAGTGCCATGCCGCACCCCTCCTTGGCCTGGTAGAAGAGCGCGTGGCGGCGGATGTCCTCGGCCTTGTGCCGGCCCGCGGTCACGTGGTGGACGGTGGGGAGCGCCGCTCGGGTGAAGAACATCCGGGCGGAGTCCGGGTCGCTGAGGTCCCGGTCCTGCTCCAGGTAGGGGTTGATGGCCTCTTCGACGGCTCTGACCTCGGGCTGACGGGCGACGTGGCGCAGGGCCGCGAGGAGGTCGCCCTCGACCTCGACCGCCCGCACGACGCGGTTGCCGTGCATGAAGAGCGAGGTGCGGCGCAAACGGGTGTCTTCGTCGACACGGGCGTTCGGTGACTCGTAGTCGGCCAGGATCTTCGCCACGATGTCCTCGGTCCCGGGCTTGACAGTGAAGGTCAGCGCGTGGCGCACCACTCCGTCGCCGAGACGGGGTGACGTCTGGAGCCTGCCCTTGGCCGCCTCGACCGCCGACTCGAATGCCTTGCCGGTCTCCCGCAGGACGCTGAACCGGAGCGAACGGGTGTCGCGCACGCAGTTGTGCAGCGGCTGCACCGTCGCGACGTGCTCCTCGCTGTTCACCCAGGCGAGGAACGGAGGTGCGCTCTCCCATTCGCTCGTGATCAGCCACTGCGAGGGGTTCTCGATGGACTGGCACAGCTGGTCGCTGATGTGCCCGGGAACGGATGCCACCTGATTGCGCAGGTGCTCATACGCCTCCAGGAACTGTTTCTGGGCACCGTCGTACAGGTCCAGCAGCAGGACGACCCGCAGCCTGGAGCCGTCGAAGGCGGACTGGGAGATCCGTTCCGAGAGGGTGGTGGTCATCTTTCGGTCTCCTTCGAGACGGTGTCGTGGACAGGCCGGATGGCATGCCGTCAACCGTCGGTTGGCGAGTGGTTCGGAGCGGGGACTCTTCCGGCGGATGCGAGCGGTCCGCCCCCGTTACCGCGGGCATCGTCTCCGTGACCGATCGTGAAACGCTGGTCCGGGCGGCGCGAGATTTATGAACCGTTCAGGTGAGCGGCCGTCCGAACCTCTCCGACAAGGGCATGGAACAAGGCAACAGAACAGCGTCCGAGCTGGAGCAACTGATGAACGAGAACGTCGACATTCGCGTACCGGTCCTCATCGTGGGCGGCTCCTTGGTGGGCCTGTCCACCTCACTTTTCCTCGGCCGGCTCGGCATCGAGCACCTGCTGGTCGAGAAGCACCGTTCCACCTCGACGCATCCGCGCGGGCGCGGCAACAACGTGCGCACGATGGAGGTCTTCCGCACGGCGGGTGCCGAGCCGGGCATCCGGGAGGCGGCTTCGGTACTCGCCGACAATCACGGCATCCTGCAAGCCGGCTCCCTCACGGGGGAGGACCAGGAGTGGCTGTTCAAAGAGATCGACCCGGGTGGCGGGCTCGCCCGTTTCAGCCCGACCGGCTGGTGCCTGTGCAGCCAGAACGATCTGGAACCCGTACTGGTGAAGCTGGCCCGCGAGCAGGGCGGTGACCTGAGGTTCTCCACCGAGATGCAGAGCTTCGACCAGGACAGGTCAGGGGTGGAGGCGACGCTCAAGAACCGGGAGACCGGAGAGCACATCGGTGTGCGCGCGGACTACCTCGTCGCGGCCGACGGGCCGCGCAGCCCCATCCGTGAGCAGCTGCGCATCGACCGGACGGGGCCCGGTGATCTCTTCCACAACGTGAGCATCACCTTCCGTTCCCATCAGCTCGCCGATGTGCTGGGCGACCGGCGCTTCATCGTCTGCTATCTGACCAACCCCGCAGCGGACGGTGCCCTGTTGCCGGTGGACAACAAGAAGGAGTGGGTGTTCCACGCACCGTGGCAGCCCCAACTCGGCGAAACCCTGGAGGACTTCACCGACGAGCGGTGCACGGAGCACATCCGTGCGGCGGTCGGCGCTCCGCACATCGATGTCGAGATCACCGGCAAGGCCCCGTGGCATGCCGCGGAGCGGGTCGCGCAACGGTACTCGTCCGGCCGGGTCTTCCTCGCCGGGGACTCGGCCCACGAGATGTCCCCCACCGGGGCGTTCGGTTCCAACACCGGCATTCAGGACGCGCACAACCTGGCCTGGAAGCTCGCCGCCGTGCTGCGGGGCGAGGCGGGCCCGGGACTGCTGGACACCTATGGGGCGGAGCGGCTGCCGGTGGCGCAGGCGACGAGTGCGCGGGCTTCGGCGCGTTCCAGCGAGCACAGCCACCCGGGATACGCCGCGGCGCCGGGTGCGGGCCGCGGGAAGCAGGGCGGCATGCTCACCGTGGCCCTGGGCTACCGCTATGTCCGCGGCGCCGTGCTGGGCACCGACCCGGAGCAGCCGGTGGTGCCGGAGGGAATGCAGCTGAGCGGTCAACCAGGCAGCAGGGCACCGCATCTGTGGGTGCGTCAGGCCGGTGATCGCAAGTCCACTCTGGATCTCTACGAGCGTACCTTCGTACTGCTCACCGACGGTGAGGACGTGGTGTGGCGGCAGGCGGCGGCACAGGTTGCCGGCCGGCTGTCGGTACGGCTCCCGGCGTACGGCATCGGCCCGGGGGCCGATCTGGAGCCGGAGGACGGGGCCGACTGGGCCGAGCTCCACGGCACGACACCCGAAGGCGCCGTCCTGGTGCGACCCGACGGATTCGTGGCCTGGCGGTCGACGGGGTCCGTGGCCGATGCGGAGGCCACTCTCCAGGAGGTCCTGACCTCGCTGCTGCATCGGTCCTGACCCGCCGCCGGCGTCCGGGGGTTGTTCAGGCCAAGCCGAAAGCCCGCAGCTCCGCGAGGAATTCGTCCGGTCGCCCGGTGTGCACGAGGTGTCCGGCGTCGATGGTGACGAAGCGGCCACGGGGTATCCGTTCCGCCATCCGGGCGAGCCCCCGCTGGGCGATCCGGCCGGCGGGACCGCCGCCGATGACGAGGGTCGGGGCCGTGATCGAACCGATCCGCCCCCACCACTCCGGGTCCGGTTCGTTCAGCTGGGCGTCGGTGGACGGCACCACCGGCCAGTCGAAGTCCAGCTCCTCGTCGGGGCGTTCCGCGGGGCCGCGCGGCGGATCGAGCGGGAACGGCGGCGGGGGCTCCTCCAGGACGAGCCGGCCGATCAGTCCGGGTTCGCGCTCGGCGAGCAGACAGGCGGCAGCGGCACCCATGGAGTGCCCGACCACAGTGGCGCCGGCCAGATTGCGGGCCTCCAGGAAGGCGTGCAGATCGTCCCGGAACAGCTCGAAGGAGTAACGGCCGGGCCAGTCGCTGAGGCCGTGCCCGCGGAAGTCGAACGCGTACACCCGGTGCGCGTCGGCGAGGTGTCCGGCGATCCGTGTCCAGGTCCTGCTGTCGCCGCAGCGGCCGTGGACGAGCACGACGGGCGGCGCGGACGGATCGCCCCACGCCCGGTGTGCGAGCCGGATGCCGCCGGCCTGCACGCTGAGCACGTCCGGGTCGAGGAAGGCCTCGACCGTCCGGACGAAGGCGCCCGGGTCGTCGAGCCACGGGTAGTGCGCGGCGCCTCGCTGCACGGCGAACTCGGCGTTCGGGAAGAGCGCGGCCAGTTCGGCGGCCCGGTCGAGGGTCGGTCCTCCGTCGCACTCCCCCGCGAGGACGAGCACCGGCGCGGTCACGTCCCTCAGCGCGGCGGCGGTGGCGGTGGGGTCGAACGCGCCGTCCCGGCAGTGGACCCGCGCCGCTCCGGAGTCCGTCTGCCCGGATGTGGTGGCGGCGTGGACGCGGGCGTCCCGGCGCCCTTGGGTGAACGGCTCGGCGGCGGAGGTGACTTCACCTGCGTCGCGCCCCGGCCGGGTGGCCTCCGGGGCGTCCCGTCCGGCCGCGTACCGCGGTTCGTCGCGGCGCAGTTCACCGGCGCCGCGCCGGTCCTTGCCGGTGACCTCGGTGCCGACGGCCCGGGTGCCGGGTGCGATGAGCACGAGCGAACGCAGCCGCTGCGGATGGCGGGCGGCGTACAGCGCGGCCAGGCCGGCGGACGCGGAGTGGGCGAGCAGGTCGACACGCTCCTGGCCGAGGTGCTCGCGCAGCGCCTCGACGTCGTCCACCAGCCGGTCGCGGCGGTACGTCGACGGGTCGTCCGGCACTGCGGACTCCCCTGTCCCGCGCAGATCGAGGACCACGAGCTGCCGGCGGGCCGAGAGGCCGCCGAGATCACCGAGGTACCCGCCGGCCCCCATCGGCCCGCCGGGCAGACAGATCAGCGGTACCCCCTCTCCCAGGAGGCGGTAGGCGAGTTCGGTCCCGTCGTATGCGTGGAGGATCGGCATGCAGGTCATCCGAACAGGGTGGGCCCGGCGGCGCAGCGCTGTTCGGTGTGGGCGTATCCGCGCGATGCGGGATGCTCGCGAGGGGGTGGTGTGCGTCACCCCTCTTGCCAGGAGGCGGAACATCCTGAATTACTGCTACCGAAAGATCGACCGAATGATCGGTCGCCTGCTCGTAAGAGGGAGATCCGGATGACGGCTCTGCTGGACGCGGCGGAACAACTGGGCCGGGACGAGCTGGAGGCACTCCAGCTGAAGCGGTTGCGGACCACGTTGCGCCACGCGTACGAGAACGTCGGCCACTACCGGGCCGCATTCGACAAGGCCGGGGTGCACCCGGACGACTGCCGTACGCTCGCCGATCTCGCCCGCTTCCCCTTCACGACCAAGGCGGACCTGCGGGACAACTACCCCTTCGGCATGTTCGCCGTCCCCGAGGAGCGTGTGCGCAGGATCCACGCGTCCAGCGGGACGACGGGCCGTCCGACCGTCGTCGGCTACACCGAGCGGGACCTCGACACCTGGGCGGACGTCGTCGCCCGCTCGATCCGGGCGGCCGGCGGCCGACCCGGCCAGAAGGTCCATGTGGCGTACGGATACGGGCTGTTCACCGGCGGACTCGGCGCGCACTACGGAGCGGAACGGCTCGGCTGTACGGTCATTCCCGCCTCCGGTGGCATGACGTCCCGTCAGGTCCAGCTGATCCAGGACTTCCGGCCCGAGATCATCATGGTGACTCCGTCGTACATGCTGACGCTCCTCGACGAGTTCGAGCGGCAGGGCGTCGATCCGCGGACGACCTCCCTGAAGGTCGGGATATTCGGTGCCGAGCCCTGGACGGAGGAGATGCGGCGCGAGATCGAGGAGCGGTTCGCGATCGACGCGGTCGACATCTACGGCCTGTCGGAGGTGATGGGGCCCGGTGTCGCACAGGAGTGCGTGGAGACCAAGGACGGGCTGCACATCTGGGAGGACCACTTCTATCCCGAGGTCGTCGACCCGTTCACCGGTGAGGTGGTGCCGGACGGCGAGGAGGGCGAACTGGTCTTCACCTCGCTCACCAAGGAGGCCATGCCGGTGATCCGCTACCGGACGAGGGACCTGACCCGGCTGCTGCCGGGCACGGCCCGGGTGTTCCGGCGGATGCAGAAGGTGACCGGGCGCAGCGACGATCTGGTGATCCTGCGCGGGGTGAATCTCTTCCCGACCCAGATCGAGGAGATCGTGCTGCGCACACCGGGGGTGGCACCGCACTTCCAGCTGCGGCTGACCCGTGAGGGCCGCCTCGACGCGCTGACGGTGCGGGCGGAGGCCCGCGCGGGGGCCACGCCGGAGCAGCGGATGGCCGCCGCGGAGTCGATCACGGCGGCCGTCAAGGACGGGATCGGGGTGTCGGTCGGGGTCGAGATCGTCGACCCCGAGACGCTGGAGAGGTCCCTGGGCAAGTTCAAGCGGATCGTGGACGAGCGCGGCGGCCGGTAGCGCCTCCCCCGCCCGGCTCGTGCCGGGCGGGGCCCGTTCACCCCGGTCGGGCGCCGCCGCGGGGCCCGGACAGCCCTTACGCGAACCGTTCGCGCAGCTCCCGCTTGAGGATCTTTCCGCTCGCGTTGCGGGGCAGTTCGTCCACGAAGAGGACCCGCTTCGGGGCCTTGAAGTGTGCGAGCCGCTCGCGGGCGTGGCGGATGAGTTCGGCCTGCGTCGCCTCGCCGCGCAGGACGACCACGGCGGTGACCGCCTCGATCCAGCGGCCGTCGGGCAGGCCGACGACTGCGGCCTCGGCGACGGCGGGATGAGTGTAGAGGGCGTCCTCGACCTGCCGGGAGGCGACGAGGACGCCGCCGGAGTTGATGACGTCCTTCACCCGGTCGACGACGGTGAAGAATCCCTCCGTGTCGCGCACGGCGAGATCCCCGGAGTGGAACCAGCCGTCGCGGAAGGCCTCCGCGGTCTCCTCGGGCTTGTTCCAGTAGCCCTCGCACAACTGGGGCGAGCGATAGACCACTTCACCGGCCGTGCCGTCGGGGAGCTCCGCGCCGTCCTCGTCGACGACCCGGGCCTCGACGAAGAGGACGGGCCTGCCGCAGGAGTCCATGCGGCCCTCGTGCTCGTCCGGTCCGAGCACGGTGGCGAGCGGGCCGATCTCGCTCTGCCCGAAGCAGTTGTAGAAGGCGAGCGCGGGCAGCCGCTCCCGGAGCCGTTCCAGTACGGGCACGGGCATGATCGACGCGCCGTAGTACGCCTTGCGCAGCCCGCCGAGTTCGCGGGTGGCGAGAGCGGGGTGCCGGGAGATGCCGACCCAGACGGTCGGCGGCGCGAAGAGGCTGTCGGCCTGCCCCGTCTCGACGAGTTCGAAGATCCGGTTCGCATCGGGTGCGTCGAGGACGATGTTCTGTGCGCCGACCGCGAGACAGGGCAACAGGAACACGTGCATCTGCGCGGAGTGGTAGAGCGGCAGTGAGTGGACCGGCCGGTCGGTGGCGCGCAGATCGAGCGCCGTGATCGCGCTGACGTACTCGTGGACGAGCGCGCCGTGGGTCATCATCGCGCCCTTGGGGAGTGCGGTGGTGCCCGAGGTGTAGAGCAGCTGGACGAGGTCTCCGGCCTCCGGTTCGCGCTCCGGGGCGAAGGGGCGGGGCGTGGCGGTGGCGTCGAGGAGGGAGTCCGGTGCGTCGCGCAGCGGGCGTACGGAGAACGCGGCCGGAATACGGCCGGTGAGGTCCGGGTCGGTGAGGACGAGGCTGCTGCCGGACTGTTCGAGGATGTAGGCGAGGTCGTCGCCGGTGAGGTTCTGGTTGACCGGCACGTGGACCAGGCCCGCGCGGGCGCAGGCGAGAAAGCCGATCAGATACGCGTCGGAGTTGTGCGCGTAGCAGGCGACCCGGTCGCCGGGGCGCAGCCCGTGCTCACCCGTGAGGAACGCCGCCGCGGTACTGACGGCCGCGTCGAGTTCCGCGTACGTCCAGGACCTCTCCGCGTACCGCAGGGCGGTGCGCTCGGGGGTGCGCCGGGCGCTTCGGGCCACGACACCGTCGACTGTGCTGCTCCGTACACCTGTCATGGCGTGATCCTGTGCGGCCGGAACCCGGTGGTCAAGAGGTCGGGTCCCGGTCATGATGCCGGCGGGGGTGCGGGGAGGCCGGCAGGGTGCGGGGTGCCGGGGGTTCGTTCACGCGCTGCGGGTGCGGGTGGCGAGCAGGGCGGCCAGGGCGCAGGGCACGAGCAGCAGCCCGAAGGCAGAGCCGTAGCCGGCGTGGTCCGCCACGCCGGCCCCCAGGCAGGCGTTGAACACGGCGGAGGCGACGCCCAGAACCGTTATCTGGCCCAGGTTCTGGTTGGTCTGCATCGCGCTGCTGGCGTAACCCTGCCGACCGGACGGGGCGTGGGAGAGCGACAGCACGGTGAGGGACGGCGAGAGCAGGCCCATGCCGACGGCGGCGACGACCATGGCCGACGCGGCGGTGAACGCGGGCAGCGCGGGAAGCGTCCCGACGGCGGCGACGGCGACCGCCGCGGACAGCACCAGCGCACCGGCCACGACCAGGTGGTGCCGGGGGCGGCTCTCCAGCAGACGGCCCTGGACCCAGGAGGAGGCGGCCCAGGCCACGGCGGCCCCCGTGAAGGCCAGACCGATCGAGACGGGAGGCACGCCCCGCTCCGTCACGAGCAGCAGCGGCACGAGTGCCTCCAGCGTGAAGAACACCCCCGAGCCCATGCCGCACAGCAGCACCGTGGCCGGCAGGCCGCGCGCGGCACGCCAGGTGCCCGGCGGCAGCAGCCGTGGCGCGAACAACACCAGCAGGGCGAGCCCTCCCCCCGCGAACAGCAGGTGGCGCAGGTCCCAGCCCGAGACGCCGTACTGCCCCGACGCCGCGCCCACGCTCACCGCCGTCGCGACCAGCAGCGCCGGGCGGGGCGGCGCGTCTCCCGACGGTGCGGGGGCCACCGGCCTGAAACGGCCGCGCAGCACGGCCACCACGGCCAGCGCCGGCAGCACGGTCAGCGCGGCCAGACCGAAGAACACCGCCCGCCAGGACCACCATTCGGCCACCACGCCCGCCAGTGGCGGACCGACCAGCGACGGAACGACCCAGCAGGCACTCATCAGCGCCAGGACGCGCGGTCGCAGCCGGTCGGGGTAGGCCTGCCCGATGGCGGTGTTGATCGACACCGCCACCATCCCGCTCGCGAGTCCGTCCAGGAAGCGGCCGGCCGCCAGTTGCCAGATGGAGGTGCTGGCGGCCGAGACCAGCAGGGTGACCACCGCCAGCACCATGCCCGCCGCCAGTGGGCGGTGTGCCCCGGAACGGTCCGCCCAATGGCCGCCCAGTACTCCTCCCAGCAGGCCGGCGGCCACGAAGCATCCCGCCACCAGCGGGAAGAGCGACACCCCGTCCAGGTCCCGTGCGGCCGTCGGCAGAGTGGGCACCACGGCCAGTGCGGCGAGCCCGGTCAGGAACATCACCGCGGCAAAACTGGCGGTCGCGGCCGCATACGTTCCGGAGAACAGTCCGCCGGCGGAATCGGAACGCACCGGCGGACGGTCGGCCGTCGCCGCCGGCTCGCCGGAGGCGGACTCGGGCGGCCGCGTGGATGTCGCGGGCGAGCCGCTGGACGGGCGCTTGGGGGTATCGGTCACGAGCGCACAAGGTAGGTGGAGTCCGCGTCTGCCCGCCACTTGTTTTCTCGGGCCGACTCGCGAGACCCCGGCCGGGCCGACGGTGCGTCAGAGTCCTGCGGGGGTGGGGATGTCGGGGTTGCCCAGGGGCCGGTCCCGGTGGGTGATCAGCTCCGTCAGGGTGTCGGCCCAGCGGGCGAGCAGGAGGTCCAGGTGGGTCTGGCGCACCAGGCGTCCCGGTGCGGTGGCACGCAGCCGAAAACGCCCCTCGGTTCCGGTCAGCGAGCAGTGGACCGCGTCCGCCACCAGGCAGGTCCATGACTGGAGGAGCCAGCCGTCCGGCACCGCGGGCGGGCCCGAGTAGTCGAACACGAACGCCGGGTGGGGCGGCGCGGGGCGGTCCTGGGGGTGGCGGTGCTCCCGGTGCGGGTGGGCCAGTGCCTGCGCTCCCGTGACGGACGGGCCGAGGTCGAGTGGGTCGGCGACGAGGCGCGGTTGTGACCGGGACGCGGTGGTGTCCGCTCCGGTGGCGCCGTTGCCGGTCAGAATCGCGAGGCCGCCGCCGGGGCGGAGGTCCGGGGCGCGGAGCATCACGTGCAGGGCGGCGTGGGCGGCCTCGGCGGGTGAGCGGACGGCGCCGTGCTCGCAGAGCCCGGACGGCAGACGGTACGTGGCCGACACCACGGGCACGGGGGGCGGTATCCGGGGAATCAGGGCGTTGCCGCCGGCCGTCCCGGCAGGTGGCGTGGACGGGGCAGGGCGGGGTCTGTGCCGTGGTCCGCCGGGCAGCCTTCGGGCGATGTCCGCCAGCAGGCGGGTGACCGCCGCCGGTCCGGCCGTGTCGACGCTGCCCGCGATGCGCAGCTCCGGGCCGTCCCAGGGCACGCTGAGCTCGGCCCGCAGCCCGGCCGCCGCCAGCCCCCAGTCGCCGCAGGTGGTGCGGTGCCACTCGGCCGCTGCCGGGGGCGCGGACGGGGCGTGGGCGGCTCGCACGGCTTCGCGCACGGCGTCGCGCAGGTCGGCGGGGCGTGCGGCGGGTATGTGCACCCGGGCCTGCGAGGAGTGGGGGTTTCCGGGAGGTGTGCCGGTGTCGGTCATGGGCGGTGCTCCTCGGTGCGGGGTGGTCGTGTCATCGGTGCCGGGTGGTCGTGTCATCGGTGCCGGACCGCGATGTCGCTGTCATGGCCCACCGGGTCCCCGACGCGGATCGGTCCGCCGTGGACGATTTCGGCGCGCAGTCCGCCCCGGTGGAGGAGACCGCGCACCAGGCCGGGGCGGGTCAGCTGTTCGAGCCGGGCACAGGGTTCGCTCAGCCGAAGCCCGCGGAGCGTGACCCCGCCGACCTGGAACTCGGTTCCCACCAGCGGATTGAGCCGTACGCCCCGGCATACGACGTTGCGCCTGCACTGCGCGGGGGTCAGCTCGATGCCGGTGTCCCGGGCGAGGGCCTGGAGTGCTTCGAGCTCGATCAGGGTGATGTCGCAGACCCCGGACGCGCGGCCGGTACCCCGCTGTCCGGGACGCGGCCCGGCCCCTGCCCAGTAGTTGCGGTCGCCCTCCAGTCCGCGCCCCGCTACGGCGCGGGCCTGCGTGACGGGAAACGTGGCGGCACCGGCGACGGGAGCCAGGTGCAGGGAGACGACCTGTCCGTGTTCCACGATGTGACCTCCGGCCGGCAGCCCTGGCGTACTACGGGGTGTGCTCCGCGACGGCCGGAGCCGGCGGAACCAGGAAGTTGTCGTGGATCGCCCGGAGCGAGCGGAAGCGGTCCACGTCCAGTTCCTCCAGGGGGAGCTCGCGGCCGACGAGGTCCTCCAGCATCAGGATGAACTCCATGAAGCCGAGGGAATCGACGAGCCGGTTCTCGATCAGGTCGAGATCGGCCGGGATCTCCCCGGCCTCCGGATTCCTGGCCCGCAACCAGTCGGTCACCGGCTTGAGCGCTTCTTCCATGGCCCACCTTCCGTGGATGTCTCGTGGGACCGGCCGGCCGCCTCGTACGCGCGGCGGAATTGCTCGACGACGGCGGCGACCGGGTGCTGCCCGGCGACCCGGGAACAGGACCGGCCGCAGTACATGGCCATCTCCTCGACACGGCCGACCGTCGCGGCCACCGGAACGGCCGCGCTGTAGCGGGGGACGGGCAGCCGGCTGCCGCCCGCCCGGGTCGTCGCGATGAAGGTCGCGGGGCGGCGGGGCACCTTCCCGGTCAGGGAGTTCCGCAGTACGCGATGCGGCCGGCCGGGCCAGCCGATGTCGAATCGCGTGGTGACGACGGTGTCGTCCGCCGACGCGTCGGCCACGCGCTGTTTGTAGTACGGATGGGCGGCGGACTCCACCGTGGGGACGAACAGGGTTCCCGCCATGGCTCCGTCCGCGCCCCGGGCCAGCATCCGTGCCAGATCAGCACCGGTCGCGACGCCGCCCGCCACCGCCAGCACGGCGTCGGAGTACCGGGCGCGGGTCTCGTGCAGCAAGCGCGCGGAGGGCAGTTCACCGAGAAGGTGCCCGCCCGCCCCGGTGCCCTGGAGGACGAGGACACCCGCCCCCAGCCGGAGGGCCGCGCCGGCGTCGTGGAGCGTGCCGACCTGGATCACCAGTACGCGGCCCGACCGTACGACGTCGTGTGCCGCCCCGGCGTCCGGCAGTCCGAAGCTGGTGACGAAGGCGTGCGCGGGCAGCTCCTCCAGGGCGGCTCGGAGCTGCGCCCGGCAGAGGGCCGGGCCGCTCACCTCGGGGATGACGTTCACCGCGAAGGGGCGGGAGGTCGACGCCACCACGGCACGTACCAGCTCCCGTGCCCGTTCCGGAGGCTCCTTGTACAGCGCGAGGGCTCCTCCGGCCCCGGCCCGGGAGACCGCGGCACACAGTTCGGGCCCCGCGATGCCTCCCATGCCCGCCTGAAGCAGCGGGAGTTCGAGGCCGAGCACGGACTGGAGGCGGTTCATTCCTCCTCGCCGGCCTTCCGTACGGCCGCTGCCGCGACCCCGAGGTCGCCCTCGAATCGTTCGTTCAGCACATGTACCCAGCGTTCCAGCCCGAACGCGACACAGCCGGTGAACGCGGGCTTCCCCGCGTAGGCGATGGAGCGGCGTTCCCCGAAGAAGTTCCGGTGGTTGTTCATCGAGGCCACGGCGGTGCCGTCGGTGTGGACGTACTCGTCCTTGACCGGGGCGAGCAGCTGCATGACGGTGCGCGATCCCTCCTTCTCGAAGAAGGGATCGGTCGCCGGCTGCCGGGAGAGGGACAGGCCGAGACCGGCGGCGAAGGCGGCGAGCCGCGCATGGTGGTGCCCGAGGTGGTCACGGACCTGCTCGGCGGAGCCGATGCAGATGATCTCCCGCATGGTGAAGCCCCAGAGTCTGCGCAGTCCGTCGTAGTGGTCCTCGTGACGGAAACACCGGGCGGCCGTGGTCACCCGCACAGGGGTTTCCGTCGTGGTTCCGGAGAAGTGCAGAAAGCAGCCGTAGCAGGCGGCGGAGGGCAGCAGGTGTCCGGCGTCCGCGAGATCCCCCGCGGGCACGGGGCCACCGGCCCTCCCGCGGCTGTGGGCGTCGAGGCGGTCGGGCCGGATGCGGGAGACGGGGCTGCCCAGGTGAGGGAAGTTGCGGAAGTAGTCGAGAGTGCGGAGGTCGTCGGCGGCGAGCAGGGGCGGAAACGTCATCCGTACGGCGCCCGCCCGGGTCCCCCAGCCGGTGAACACCTCGTCCAGGGCGTGCAGCAGCACGGTCGCGGGCTCCCCGAAGGAGGCGAGTCCGTCGCGCACGGTCCAGGGGCCGGTGCCGGCCGCGGATTCAGTACCCGGCATCGAGTACTCCGATCCGGGTGAGGAAGTCCGTCGTCTTGTGCAGCACCCGGGCGTGGGCGGCCTGCCGCGCGGGGTGGGCGAGCAGCCGCTGCCGGAGCGCGTAGCCGTCCGCGATCCCCGCGTCGCGGTAGACGGCGGGGTTGTAGAACGACTCCATGCTCGTGGTGATGTAGCGGCCGACGTAGCTGCCCGTCTCGCGGCGGGTCCGTTCGTCGATGCCGGCCTGCGCGAGCCGGTTCCACAGCAGTTGCACCAGTCGGCGTCCGAAGGCGATGTGGCGGGATTCGTCCTGGTGGTGGAGGCGGTTGATGTGGCGGATCGTCGTGTGCAGCCGTTCGTCGGCCGCGAGCCGGACGTTGTAGTGGTCGACGATCTGCTCGAAGACCAGAATCCGGACGAACACCAGGAAGTTCTCGATCGCCGCGTCCCGTGGGGTCTCGGGCAGTTTCAGCTTCTTGTCGGGGTAGATCCTGCCGGCGTACTTGAGGCAGAACGTGGCGAAGAACCACATGTGGTCGTTCTCCTCGCCGACGAAGTGGTGGAAGAACTCCGAAGGAGTCTCGAAGCCGGGCGTGTGGATCCGCCGCATGACCTCGATGAGCAGTTCCCTGATGCCGTGCACGTTCAGGCTGTAGAAGTGGACGCTCTCCCACCGGCTCAGGGCGCGCAGTTGCTCCGGGCTCAGGGTCTCCATCGCTTCGGTGCCGTGGACCGTCAGCAGTTCCGGCGACATCCAGAAGTCGTCGGTGGGAATCGTCCGGGGCCAGTCGAAGGTGGTGTACGGGTTGTAGTAGTCGGCCGTCGCCTTGTCGGAGAGCCGCTCCAGGAGTGCGCGGAACTCGGCTGTGTCGCCGGAAGCGGGTGCGTGTGTGTCGTGTCCCTGCCGGGTCAGGCCCTCCACCGGATCTCCTCCAGCAGCGCCTTGTGGAGTTCGGGGGTGGAGGCGGCCACGCAGGAGCGCTGGTTGTCGACGCCCAGGTCGGTCAGCGCGGTCTCCCCGAGCGGCTCGCCGTAGCCGTCGGTGATGACGGCGCCGGCCTTCTCGGCGAGGAAGACCGCCGCGGCGATGTCGTAGGGGAACAGGTGGAGCACGCTTCCGTTGCCGACCCGCTCGAACTCGGGGAGGAGCGCGGGGTCGTCGCGGAGCAGCCGGTTGCCGATGTCGACATAGGCGTCGAGCTGACCGGTGAGGAGACGGGAGATGGAGTACGTGGCGCTGTTGAAGACGAACACGCCGCCGGTGTTGGCGGAGCGGTCGATGAGGTGGCCGTAGGCGTCGGTCATCAGCCGTGCGGGATGACCGTTGAATTCGAGGGACCAGAACATCCGGGAGAGGTCGGTGGTCGTGGTCAGGGACGGTACGGGGTGCGTGTAGCCGTGGGCGGTCATCGCGTCCGAGCCGCGCTCCCCGTAGAGGTAGGCCCCTGTCCTCATCTCCATGAGCAGCGCGTGTTCCACGTCCGCGATGCGGGGGCGGTCGGACAGCCGGGCCACGGCCACGGAAACGGTGGCCGATTCGAGTCCGGCGACGGCGGGCCTGGTGCCGTCGATGGGGTCGACGACGAGCAGGTATTCGGGTGCGGCGCCGTGGAATTGCAGCCCCCGGTCCTCGGAGTAGACGGCGACCGGTACGCCACCGTCGACGACGTGCTTCCAGACGGCGGCCTCCGCCACGTCATCGAGGCCGAACTGCGCGTCGCCACCGGGCGAATGGCCCCGCACGAGCCGGCTGTCGAGCCGGTTCTGTGCGGCCAGCACCGCACCGCGCACCGCTGAGGCGAGCTGTACGACGTAGTCCTTCATGCTGTCTCCGTGGTGAAGAGTGCGTCGAGCCGGTCGCAGAGCAGATCGGCTTCGGCCCGGGTGATGACGAGCGGCGGCCGGATCTTGATGACGTTGCCGCGACCGTAGCGCGAGGTCCGCAGGATCAGGCCGTGCTCCATCCCCCGCCGTGCCAGGGCCTGGGCCCGGTCGCTGTGCGGGCGGCCGTCCTCGTCACCGATTTCGATGCCGATCATCAGGCCGAGTCCGCGCACGTCCACGATGCACGGATGAGCCGCGGCGAGGACCCGCAGGCGGTCCATGATGTGCGCACCCACCTCGCGTACGTTCGCCAGGAAGCCGGGGCGGCCGATGACGTCGAGGGTCGTCGCCGCGGCTGCCGCCGCCAGGGTGTTGCCGCCGTACGTGAAGGAGTGGTGGTCACTGCTGAGCCCGGACATCCGTTCGTCGGCGATGATGGCGGCGACCTGGGCGCCGGAGCCGCCGAGCCCCTTCCCGGTGGTCAGGATGTCGGGTCGGACGCCGTAGTGTTCGGCGGCGAACATCCGGCCGACCCGGCCGATGCCGGTCTGTATCTCGTCGAAGATCAGCGCGATGCCCCGCTCGTCGCAGAGGGTGCGAAGCGCGGCGAGGTACCCGTCGGGCGGCACGATGTTCCCGCCGCTGCCCGAGACCGGTTCGACGACGACACAGGCGACGCTGCCCGAACTGGCGTGGTCGAGGAAGTCGTTGATCCGCTCGACGCAGAGCAGTCCGCAGCTGTCGGGGGTCTGCCGGTAGAAGCAGCGCAGGCAGTAGGGGTCGGGGACCTGGAGCACGCCGGGCATCAGATGCGGGAACGGAGCCTTGCGGAAGGATTCGCCCGACATGGTGGTCGTCATCATGGTCTGGCCGTGATGACTGCGGAAGAGGGTGATGACATCGCGCCGTCCGGTGCTGATCTGGGCCATCTTGACCGCGCCCTCATTGGCGGTGGACCCGCCCGAGACCTTGAGGTGCACCTTGGTGAGGTTCTCGGGAGTGACCTCGACCAGGCGTCGCACCAGGTCGTTGACCGGCTTGGTCTGGAACGTCGACGTCGCGTGCACCAGCCGTTCGATCTGGTCGCGCATCGCCTTGACCACTTCGGGGTGGCTGTAGCCGAGGCTGAGGTTGAAGGTGCCGGACGCGCAGTCGATGTACTGATTCCCGTCCGCGTCGTACAGATAGATCCCTTCGCCGTGATCCATCAGGTAGTCACTGACCGGGTAATAGATCAAATTCTGGGCGTGCGTCAAGTCGACCATGTCTCTCCCGCTGCTCACGACGTGGCATTTCGACGTGCCCTGCACGGGACCTTCGGCGGGGGCAGCTCCATCCGTACAGAACGGCCCCCGCACATCAGGGTTCCCGCGCGAGGGAATCCCTGTGCCGGAATTTCAGATGTCCAGCACGAAGGTGAACGCGGCATCCCAGCCGTCCCCGGTCCGGCGGACATCCATCAGGCACTCCGGCCGGAAATATTTGTCCAGGTGATTGCGCCGTTCGCCCGGGAAGTACAGCATCGTGGTCAGCACCTCGCCGCCCGGGGGCTGCACCTTGACGTGCACGTGGCGCGTGCGGCCCGGGTACATGGCGGGCAGCACGGTCTGCAGCTGCCAGTTCCCGTCGCTGTCGGCGAACAGGTGGCCCCGGAGCCGGAACCCCTCCTCGTCGTAGACGCCCTCGTCCCCGACCTGCCAGAAGTCGAGGAGCGCGCCGCCGACGGGCTTGCCCTCGGGGGTGACGATGCTGCCGTGGAGCAGCATCGGCGTACCGTCCTCCACATCGCCCCTGAAGTCGGGCTTGTGGGGGGTGTCGGGCTTGTAGAAGGGTCCTTCCGTCTGCTCGGGAGTGGGCGGCGTTCCATTGCACCTGACCGTCGGCGTCGGCGTCAGCCTCCCGTCACCGGATTCCGGAAATGCTTCCCCGGAAGCGGGGCGTGAGACGCTTTCCGGCCTCGTGTTCTCCACGGCGAATTCTCCCTTGTCCAAGGATCTTTCGGCTCACGGAAGCATAACGGCCCGACTTTGCACTGAACAGAATGTATCGGCCTGTTGATGAGTCTTTATCGGCCAAGAACATCAACGATTCGGATGACGATCTCCGCATTCCTGGATGCGGAATTACCCCTGGCATAGGCGGCAGCGTCCGCACCGCTTCATCGCGTGGTTTCCGGCATCTGAAGCCGGCCTGTCCCCGTGAAATCCGGCGCAGGCTCGTGCAAATCCGTGCACGTTCGTGAAGGTCCGTGGAGCTCAGGCGGAACGGTGCGTCGCCGGTCCTGGTTCGTCCGACAGGTGGCGGAGCAGCACCGTCCGTGCCTGGGCGAAGCAGTCGGCGTCCGGCGGCGCGGTGAGAATGTCCGCCAGGGTGAACAGGTCCAAGGTCCGGCTGAGTTCGCGCCAGTCGCGCGGCAGCGGACCGCCCGTGTCCCTGTAGCCGGAGACGAACCCGTCCACGAATGCGGGCGGATACAGATGGGCGAAGCGCAGCATGTTGCCGATGTCGTAGAGGGGCGAGCCGCTGAACGCCTGCTCCCAGTCGAGCACGGCCACCACGTCCCACCGGCCGCTCTCCCGCGAGACCAGCACGTTCTTGGGGTTGAAATCGCAGTGGACCAGTCGGCTGTGTCCGCTCACTTCGGCGACCCGGGGCCCGGTCCGCGCGGCGAGTCCGCGCAACGCGTCGGCCTCGTCGGGCGTCAGGGCGTTGCCGTCGCCGCTGGTGGCCAGGCATCGCTCGACGAACCCGGGCAGGTCGGCGGTCTCGTCACCACCCGGGGCCGGTACGAGGGTGGTGTCGTGGAAGGAACCCGGCCGGGGCAGCCGTACTGCGGCGATCCGGGCCAGGACCCCGCCCACCGCGGCGCCGAGTCCGGCCGCGTCGGCCGCGGCCGGCCGCTCGGCGAGCGCCCGGCCGAGCGGAATGCCGTCGGTGAAGCGGTAGACCAGCGTGGGCCAGCCCGTGGCCGTCCCGTGCGGATCGGACGCGACGACGTCGACCACCGGAACGGTCGGCGCCGCCCGCTCCAGGACCGCCGTCTCCACGGCGCAGGTGTTGCGGCGCATCCTGGTTTCGCTGGAGAGGTAGCGGCGCAGGACGTACCGCTCCCCCTGCCGTGTCGTCACCAGACGCATGTCGTTGGTGAACCCGCCGGGCAGCGGGCTCACCTCCGACAGGCTCAGGCCGGGCAACGCCCGTTCCGTCAGCCACGCACGGGTCGGGGCGTCGAGACGGACCTGGTCACCGATCGTCATGACGGCGAGCCTTCCCGTTCGCGGCTCCGCTCATTCGGGCTGCGCCGCCATTGGCGGTGCGTCCGCGCTCGTGCCGTCCGCGGCCGGTCGCGCCGCCGCGCCGCCGGCCGCGCGCCGCGCCTCCTCGGCGGCCCGCTCGGCCAGCACCAGGCCGCCCGCCGGTCCGGCGAGCCGGCCGAGGGCGGCGGGGACCACGAAGTCGTCGGCGGCGTGCTCCGGCAGACCCGGGTAGCCGGCCAGTGACCGGGTGAGTCCGGCCCGCAGCAGGGGGAACAGTCCGGGCAGTACGGCCATCCCTCCCCCGATCACGATGCGTTCGGGCGCGGTGGTGTAGATGATGTCGCGCAGCCCCGAGGCGAGATAGGCCGCCTCCAGGTGCAGGGCGCGGCGGAGCGTTTCGCCGCTCAGCTCCTGGGCCGGTCGCCCCCAGCGGGCGGCGACGGCCTCGCCGCCCGCCATGCCTTCCCAGCAGTCCCCGTGGAAGGGGCAGGATCCCGGGAAGTCGTCCCCCGGTACGCGGGGGACGCTCAGATGCCCCATCTCCGTGTGGACCAGGCCGTTGATGACGCGTCCGCCGATCACCGCGCCACCGCCGATGCCGGTACCGACCGTCAGGTACACATAGGTGTCCCGGTCCCGCGCGGCGCCCCAGCGGCCCTCGCCGAGCGCCGCGCCGTTGACATCGGTGTCGATGCCGACCGGCACGCCGAGCGCCGCCGCGACCGTCCCCGCGACGTCCACCCCGGTCCATCCCGGCTTCGGCGTCGCTGCGAGGCGGCCGTACGCGGGATGCGAGCGGCGCAGTTCGAGCGGGCCGAACGACGCGATGCCCACGGCGTCCAACGGCCCCTTCACCGCGGCCTCCTCGAAGAAGGCGACTGCCCTGGCCAGGGTCGGTTCCGGATCCCCCGTGGGGAAGCGGATCTCGTCCTCGATCCGGTCGGGCGTCGATCCCACCAGGCAGACGAACTTCGTCCCGCCGGACTCGATCGACCCCAGCCGCGGCCCGTTCACGCGCCCACCGGCCAGCCGTCGGCGCCGGCCGGGCCGGTGTCGGAGCGGATGACGACCTTCATGGCGTCGTACCGGCCGCCCGCCCCCTCACGGCCGACCCCGCCCAGCGCGCCGAGCGCGTCCTCGTACGCCTCCAGCGGGAATTCGTGCGTCACCAGGCGCTCCAGTCCCAGACCGCCCGCGAGGTCGACGGCCACGGGGAAGGTGTCTCCCCGGAAGTCACCGGCTCCGATCAGCCGGATCCCGCGATTGGTCAGCTGGAGCGGCCGCAGCGGGACGCTGTAGCTGTCGTCGAAGCCCATGAGCACGACCCGACCGCCGTCGTCGACCAGGCGCAGGGCATCGTCCAGGCCGCTCCCCGTGGTGTCGAACACGACGCCGGGCCGCTCCCCGCCCGACGCCTTCACGAGGGCCTCGGCCGCGTCCGTTCGGGACACGTCCACCACATGCGCGAACAGGTCGCGTGCGCGGGACAGCCGGTAGTCGTCCGTCTCGGCCACCGTGACGCGCCGCGCGGTCCGAGCGGCCACCAGGGCGACGAGCATGCCGATCGGTCCCGCGCCCAGCACGGTCACGGTGTCGTCGACCGTCAGCCCGGCCGCCCGCACGTTGTTGAGGACGCAGGCGAGCGGTTCGATGAGCACCGCGCCGCGGAAGGGCATCCCGCCGGGAACGCGCCGTACGAACCGCTCCGGCAGCACCACACCGTCGGCGTACGTCCCGTCACGGTCCACGCCGACCTCCGTCCCGGCCTTGTTCCGGCAGAAGTTCGTCGCCCCGCGCATGCAGGGCACACACCAGCCGCAGTACAGAGTCGGGTTGACCACCACCCGGTCCCCCACCGCGAGCGACCGCACTCCGGCGCCCACCTCCTGGACGAGACCGACCGACTCGTGGCCGAGCACCACGCCCGGCCGGGCCGGGAAGCGGCCGAGCAGAATCTTGCGGTCGGTCCCGCAGATCCCGGTGCCGACGACCTTCACCACCACGTCGTCGTCGGCACCGACGCGTGGCGCCGGACGCTCTTGAAGCTCGACGGAACCGGGGCCCAGGTAGACGAGTGCGCGCACAGGTACCTCCCTATCGGTGTCGCGGCAGCGCCCGCTGCCGACGCCGTGCAAGGCGAAGCTGTGTTCGGTCATCGACGTTAACCCAGGGGCCCCTGCTGGGAAACAGTGCTTCTGAGCCGTTGAACGCACCGTTCGGACGGCGCTCGCAGGGCCCCGGCCGGAACCACTCAACAGAGGCCCGCGGCCGGGACGAAGCTCACAGGACCAGGGCTGGGACGGTCCGCCGGAACCACTGCGAACGCGCTGCCGACGGCGGCGGTCAGGGCCCTGGCGGGGCATGGAAGGAACGGCGGCCGTGGATGGCGTCCCCGTCGGCCGGGGCCGCGGGCGGGTGTCACAGGGCCCGTCGGTGCCCTTCCCAGTACGGGTCGCGCAGCCGGCGTTTGTACAGCTTGCCGTTGGGATCGCGGGGCATCTCCGCGATGAAGTCGATGCTCCTGGGACGCTTGTACCCGGCGAGACGGTCTTCGCAGTGGTGCAGGATCGCGGTGGCGAGCGCGTCCCCCGCCTCGTGCCCCGGGGCCGGTTCGACGACCGCCTTGACCTCCTCGCCCCAGTCGGGATGCGGAATGCCGAAGACCGCCGCGTCGGCGACCGCGGGGTGGCCGAGGAGAGCGCCCTCGATCTCGGCGGGGTAGATGTTGACGCCACCGGAGATGATCATGTCGATCTTGCGGTCGCGGAGGAAGAGGTAGCCCTCCTCGTCGAGGATGCCGAGGTCGCCGACGGTGAAGAAGTCACCGATGCGGTTCTTCCTCGTCTTGGTCTCGTCCTTGTGGTAACTGAAGCCGCCGGTGTTCATCTTCATGTAGACGGTGCCGAGTTCGCCGGGCGGCAGGCGGTTGCCGTCGTCGTCGAAGACGGCGAGTTCACTGATCGGCCAGGCCCTGCCCACGGTGCCCGGCTTCGCCAGCCAGTCCTCGGCGGTGGCGAAGGCGCCGCCGCCCTCGCTGGCCGCGTAGTACTCCTCGACGCACCTCCCCCACCAGTCGATCATGGCCCGTTTGACGTGGTCGGGGCAGGGGGCCGCGCCGTGGATGGCGTGGCGCATGGCTGTGACGTCGTATGCCTCCTTCACTTCGCCGGGGAGGGCGAGGAGGCGGTGGAACTGGGTCGGGACCATGTGCGTGTGGGTGCAGCGGTGGGTGTCGATGAGCCGCAGCATTTCCTCGGGCGTCCACTTGTCCATGAGGACCAGGGGGTGCCCGATGTGCAGGGACGCGCCCGCGAACTGGAGGACGGCCGTGTGGTAGAGCGGCGAGCAGACCAGATGGACGTTGCCGTCGAAGGGCCTGATGCCGAAGATGGCGAGGAATCCGCCGAGATGGCTCTCCTCGGGAGGTTTGCCGGAGAGCGGCCGCCGGATGCCGCGCGGCCGGCCCGTGGTGCCGGAGGTGTAGTTCATGACCCAGCCGAGGGTGCGGTCCTCGGGGGGTTCGCCGGACTGCCCTTCGAGCAGTTCGGCGTACGGGCGGAAGCCGTCGACCGCGCCCACGGCGTAGCGGTGGCCGGCCGGGAGCTTCGCCTCGTCGGCGGCCGCGGTCGCCGCCTGCGCGAACCGCTCGTGGGCGATGAGCACCTTGGCGCCGGAGTCCGAGACGATCCAGGCGATCTCGGGGCCGACGAAGTGGTGGTTGACCGGTACGAGATAGAACCCCGCCTGGGTGGCCGCGAGGTAGGCGGTGAAGAACTCGGGGCCGTTGGGCAGGACGACCGCGAAGGCGTCGCCCCGCCGGAGCCCGGCCGCGCGCAGCCCGTGGACCAGGCGGTTGGCCGCGGCGTGCAGCCGGCCCGCCGTCCAGCTCTCGCCGTCGGGTGCGGTCAGGACCGTACGGCCGGGGTCGGCGGCGGCCTGGGCCCAGAAGCCGTTGGGCGGCCGGTTCATGAGGCGCTCCGTCCGGCGATGCGGTTGATCCGGTCCACGGCACGCTCGAAGCCGCGGGTCAGGTCGTCGAATACGGCCTGCACGCTGCGCTCGGTGTTCATCCGGCCGACGATCTGTCCGACGGGGGTGCCGAGCAGCGCGCCGGTCTCGTACTTCTGTATGCGGGAGACGGCTTCGGCCACCAGCAGCCCCTGGAGCGGCATGGGCAGGGTGCCGGGCCCCGACGGGTCGTCCCACGCGTCGGTCCATGCGGTACGGAGCTGGCGTGCGGGTTTGCCGGTCAGCGCGCGGGAGCGGACGGTGTCGCCGGAGCCCGCGGCAAGGAGCTTGCGGGTCAGCGCGCGGGAGTGCAGGTCGGCCTCCTCCGTCGTCAGCCAGAGGGAGCCGAGCCACACGCCCTGGGCGCCGAGGGCGAGCCCGGCGGCGATCTGCTCGCCGCTGCCGATGCCGCCGGCGGCGAGGACGGGGAGCGGTCCCACCGCGTCGACCACGTCCGGGACCAGGACCATGGAGGCGATCTCACCGGTGTGGCCGCCGGCCTCGTACCCCTGGGCGACGACGATGTCGATGCCCGCGTCCGCGTGGTGGCGGGCGTGCTTGGCGCTTCCGGCGAGAGCGGCGACGAGGACGTCCTGGTCGTGGGCGCGCCGGACGACGTCTGCGGGCGGTGAGCCGAGGGCGTTGGCGAGGAGTCCGATGGGGTGGTCGAAGGCGACGTCGAGCTGGTTGCGCGCGACTTCCTCCATCCATCCGGTGATGCGCCAGCCGGACGCCTCGCCCTCGGCGAGTTCCGGTACGCCGTGCTCGGCCAGGGTGTCCTGGACGAACCGGCGGTGTCCGGCCGGGATCATCGCCTCGACGTCGGCCTCGGTCACCCCTTCCACCTTCTTCGCGGGCATGACGACGTCGAGGCCGTACGGCCTGCCGCCGGCGTGCTCCTGCATCCAGTCGAGGTCGCGTGCCAGGTCGTCCGGGGCGGTGTAACGGACCGCGCCGAGTACGCCGAATCCGCCCGCCCGGGAGATGGCGGCGGCCACCGCGGGGAACGGCGTGAAGCCGAAGATGGCGTGCTCGACCCCAAGTTTCTTGCTCAGCTCCGTCTCCATGGGCCGCAGGATGCCGTAGTCGGATCTGCGAGGGAAGAGATTTTCTGATGCAGTGTCAGATTCTTTGTGACGCCAGGGACCTCCGCGACGGCAGAGGTGACAGTAATCTCTGCCCCGGAAAGAAATTTCATCTTCGGGCACGAATTCGAAAGTTTCTTTCACTCGACAGGGAACGGCAGAAAGGGGCTCCGCATGACCGAGGACGCGGCCGGGAGAGGGATCAGCCGACGCAGGCTGGGCGGTGGGATGCTGGCCCTGGGCGGAGCACTCGCCCTGGCGCCGATTCCGTTCGCGGAGCGGGCGTCGGCCATGGAGTCGGAGGCGGAGTCGTCGGGTATGCACACAGGGACCGGGACGAACGCGGCGTCCGCGCAGGGCCGGCCCACACTGCGGCGCGGATCCGCCGCCCGCGCCGGGTTGCTGCAGGGCCCCCTGGATCAATTGGTCGCCGATGCGGAGAAGTTCCTCTCCGACTCCCCCAAGCACCCTTGGTACGCCGGTGCGGTGCTGCTCGCCGGGCGAGGCGGCACGGTGGCCCTGCACCACCCGATCGGCAAGGCCGTGCGCTACGCGGCGTACGACGAGAAGACCGACACGGGGGTGGAGTTCCCGCCCGATCAGCAGATCGCCATGGCCGAGGACACGGTCTTCGACCTGGCCTCGGTGTCCAAGCTGTTCACCTCGATCCTCGCCGTGCAGCAGATCGAACGCGGCAGGCTGGAGCTGGAGGCCGAGGTCGCCTCGTATCTGCCCGAATTCGCCGGTGGCGGCAAGCAGGGCATCACGGTCCGTCAACTCCTCACGCACACCTCGGGTTTCCGCGCCTGGATTCCGCTGTACAACGCGCCGACGCGGGAGGGGAAGCTGGAGCTGCTGTGGAACGAGGTGCCGGCCAACCCGCCCGGCACGGTGTACCTCTACTCCGACCTCAATCTGATCTCGCTGCAACTGATCCTGGAGAAGATCACCGGCCGCACGCAGGATGTACTGCTCCGCGAGCAGATCACCGCTCCGCTCGGCATGCACCGCACCCGGTACAACCCGCCGGCCTCCTGGAAACCGAAGATCGCCGCGACCGAGGACGCCCGGCTCCCCTGGTCGGGCCTCGACCGCGGACTGGTCTGGGGCGAGGTGCACGACGAGAACGCGTACAGCCTGGACGGTGTGGCGGGCCACGCAGGGGTCTTCTCCTGCGCCTGGGACCTCGCGATCCTCGCCCGTACGCTGCTCAACGGCGGGGTCTACGGCCGCGCGAGGATCCTCTCCGCAAAGTCGGTGGACCTGCTGTTCACGGACTTCAACACGGCGTTCCCCGGCGATGCGCACGGTCTGGGCTTCGAGCTGTACCAGCACTGGTACATGGGGGCGATGGCAACACCTCGTACGGCGGGCCACACCGGGTTCACCGGCACCAGTCTGGTGCTCGACCCGAGTACCGACTCGTTCCTGATCGTCCTCGGCAACTCGGTGCACCCGGTGCGTAATTGGCGCTCCGGCAGCGCGCCGCGCGTCGCCACCGCCAACCAGATGGCGCGTGCCGTCGCGGTCCGTCCCGCGCGTGGCCGCACGGCGTGGTTCTCGGGGATGGCGAGCTCCGCCTCCGCCACGCTCACGCTGCCGGCACTGCGTCTCGCCTCCTCGCACGCCCGGCTGAGCTCGGCCCTGTGGTGGGACACCGAGCCCGGGTCCGACTTCCTCTTCCTGGAGGCGTCGGCGGACGCCGGGGCGACCTGGCAGCCCGTACCCTTCACCACCGTACCGACGGCGGGGACACCCCGCCCCCAGCCGGAGCCGCACCCCACCGGCGCGGTCTCCGGCTGGTCCGGCCGGGTCTGGCACCGTCTCGACGCGGACCTCGCCGCATGGCGCGGCAAGGAGGTGCGGCTGCGGTGGCGGTACGCCACGGATCAGCTCTACGTCGGACGCGGGGTGTACGTGAACGCCGTCCGGGTCGAGGACGGCAACCGGACGGCCTTCGACGAGAGCCGGTCCGGCGACGCCGCGCGCATCGAGGCACTCGGGTGGACGGCGTCGGCGGACTGAGTCGCGCCGGGCCGGGCCGACGGTACACCGTGCCGGGGAAGGGCCGTCCCCCTTCCCCGGCACGGGCAGCGGCACGACGCGGCCCCCACGGAGGGAACAGGCGGCGCCGCACCGGAGAATGTCCCGATGACCGCATCACCGCAGAACTGGAGGCGTGCCGAGCGCCTGGACGCCGACCGGATGGCAGCCGCCGTGTACGCCGAGACAGGCGTGCGGCTGGTGGTCGAGGGGCGATGTCCGGGCGGTGAGACCGGTGCCGCTCATGTGCGGTGGCCCGACGGCCACCGGTCGGTCCTCAAGTCGCGGCCGGACACCCGGATCGAGGAGCTGCGGGCGGGTCCGCTGACGGTGTGCGAGGTACTGCGCGCCCGCGGATATCCCTGCCCGTCGACGGAGTTGGCGCTCCAGGTGGACCGTGCGGTGGTGCTGGTCCAGCAGCTTCTGCCGGGGACACCGTTGGAGTGTCTGGACCATGACGGGCTGGATCGGGCACTCGCCCTCAACGCGTCGCAGGCAGGACTGCTGACCGAGCACCCGCGTGTCCCGTCGATGAACCTGTATCTGCTCGACGACGGCCCCGGCTACTGTCTCCACGAGCCGCTGCGTCGGCACAACCGGCGCAGCAGCGCCCTGGAACAACGGATCAGGGCGGTGGGGGCCGGACATCCTCGCCGACTGGCCGGACACGACGTCGTGCACCAGGACTTCCACCACGGCAACCTGCTCGCCGTGGACGGTACCGTCACCGGGGTCGTCGACTGGGACGGCGCCGGACGGGGAGACCGCCGTTTCGACCTGGTCACCCTGCGCTTCGGACTGCACGCGAAGGAGCAGGCGCCGGGGGTCGTCCGTCGCCTCGACGACATCCTGGACGCCCTGCCCGAGGACATCCTGCGTCCCTGCTGGGCCCATATGAGTCTGCGCATGACCGACTGGGCCGTCCGGCACTTCGCGCCGGGCGACGTCGCGCACTGGCTGGATCTGGCCGAACAGCGCCTCTGACGGCGGATCCGTGCCCGTCGGACGCTGTAGGTTCCGGTGGTGATGTCCGCCCGGAAGAACGAGCGAACAGGCAGGGCTCTGCGGGCGGGAACCCGACCGTCCTGCGGCGCCCGGGGGCGGGATCCGCCGCGATCGGGGACGTTTCGCGCTCGGCCCGCGACACGACGCGCTGCGGGCGGCGATCGGCAGGGAGCCGTCCCGGGTGGCGCGAGGCAGAGCAAGAAAGCCCGGACACCGGAGCCCGGACTACCCACCGCACCGATCGCAGGAGAAACGTGAAGACCGCCACCGAAGCACCCGCGAACCGGCTGGCGCCCTTGCGGGTTGCCGCCTTCCGGCGGTTCATGCTCGCCAATCTCGTCTCGGCGACCGGGTCCGCGATGGCTCCGATCGCACTGGCCTACGCGGTGATCGGACAGGGCGGCGGCGCGGGTTCGCTCGGTGTCGTGCTGGCGACGAATTCGGTCCCGACGATCGTCTTCACCGTCGCGGGTGGTGTTCTCGCGGATCGTCTGTCGCGCAGCCGGATTCTGTTCCTGGGCAATCTCCTGGCCGCGGCCGCGCAGGGGGCGCTCGCAGTGCTCGTGGCCACCGGCCATGCGGCAACCGCTTCGATCGCCGTGTGCGGCTTCGTGTCCGGGATCGCCACCGCCTTCACGGCTCCGGCCGCGACGGGCGTCGTGGCGCAGGTCGTCGCGGCGGAGCACCTGCAACAGGCCAACGCGCTGCTCCGGCTTCCGAGCAACGCCGTCAAAGTGCTCGGTCCCGTCGTCGGAGGAGTGATCGTCGCGATCGGCGGACCGGCGTGGGCGCTGTCGTGGGACGCCCTCAGCTTCCTGGTCGCGGCGCTCCTGCTGCTCGGCCTGCGGCTGAGCGCACCGGTCACGACGAGCAGCGCCCTGGCCGATCTGCGGGCCGGCTGGTCCGGGTTCCGGTCCCGCACCTGGCTGTGGACGTACACCGCCGCGGGCACGGTGGTGGTCGCCGCGTGGCTGGCCGGATTTCAGCTCCTCGGTCCGGTGATCGCGGCCGAGCACTACTCGGGGGCGCGTTCCTGGGGGTTCGTCCAGGGCGCGTTCGCGTTCGGGCTGCTGGCGGGAACGGTGGTGTGCCTGCGCTGGAGGCCGGACCGCCTGCTGGCCGTCGCCGTCCTCACCGGCGCCGGACTCTGCCTGCCACCGGCGGCACTGGGCTTCGGCCTGGCCCTGCCGTGGGTACTGCTCGCCGCCGTGCTCGCGGGCATCGGGCTGGATGTCGCCGTCGTGGCGTGGAACACCGCACTCCAACAGCACGTGCCCCAGGAGGAACTGGGCCGGATGAGCTCGTTCAACGGTGTCGGGGAACGGGTCGCCATCCCGCTCGGCTATCTCGTCACCGCGCTCGCCGCGCATGCCTGGGCCGACCGGACCGTGCTCCTGGTCTGTGCCGGTGCCATCGTGGCCACCACGGCCCTCAACCTCTGTGTACGGGACGTGTACCGCGTCAAGCGCGTCTGAGCGTGCGGGCGCGCGCCCGGCGGCGCACCGGGTACGCCACCGTCTCAGACCGGCCCGGAGTCGTCCGGCTGGATGCCGGCCCGGCGGGACACGTCCTCGCTGTGCGCCAAGTGGTCGCGCCCCTCCTCGCCGAGCTGTCTGAGCACCCCGGCGAGCACCGTCTCGACGGTGGCGAGCGTCGGGACCATGCTGTCGTACGGCGAAGGCGCGGCGACATGGCTGGGCAGGACGACATCGGCGAGGCTGGTCACCGGCGAGAGCCAGGCGTCGGTGAACAGGACGACTTTGCTCCCGCACTGCGCGGCCATCTCGGCGATGACGATCTTGTCCGGTTCGTAGCGCCGGTAGTCGAAGACCACGAGGACGTCCTGCCGCCCGAGACCCGCCAGGACGGCGGTCCGCTCCACGTCACGGTCCGGCAGGATGACCACGTCGCCGCGAATCTGCATGAGGTGCAGCCCCAGGTACTGCGCCAGCAGATGCGTGAACCGGCCACCGGCCAGGATGATGCGACGCTTGGGGTGGCTGAGCAGCGAGATCGCCGCCTGCACGTCGTGGGGCGGCAGTTCCCGCAGCGTACGCGCGACCTCGGAGCTGAACACATCGTGTCCGCCTCCGGGGTGCGCGGTGTCCCGGCCCTCCTCGTCCGGTGCGCCGGGGGACGCGGCGCCGTATCCCCGTGAGCTGTAGAGCTGCAGAGGTGAGGCGCTGCGTTCCTCCAGCTCCCCCCGCAGCGCCGCCTGGAAATCGGGGAACCCCTTGTAGCCGAGCCGGTTGACGAAACGGATCACCGTGGGCGCGCTCACCGCGGCGCGTTCGGCGAGCGTGGCCACCGTCTCGAAACCGGCCGACGGGTAGCCGGCGAGCAGCACCCGGGCCACCTTGCGTTCGGCGGGGCTGAGGTCACCGAACCGTTGCCGGATCTCTTCGGCGAGTGAGGACATGGGCCGGACGCCACCTTTCTGAAGGGGTTCAGATTACGCGGACCGGCGGCGTGCTCCGGATGTCCGGGTCAGCCGTCGTCCCGGCCGAGGGCCGTGACCAGCGCCGCGAGCAGGGCAACCCTGTGCGGGACCGTCGTCACGTCCAGCCACTCCTGCGGGCTGTGGTCACCGCCGCCGACCGGGCCGAGGCCGTCGAGCGTCGGCACCCCGGCTCCGGCAATGGTGTTGGCGTCGCCGACGCCCCCGGTGGCAGCGGCGCCCAGGTCGAGCGCGAGCTCCGCCCCGGCCTCCCGGGCGCGGGCGAACACGGCGCGTGCCGCCGGGGTGTCCTCCATGGCCGGGCACGCTTCCGTCTGCCGCACGGTGGCCGTGGTCCCCGGTACGGACAGCTGGGCGGCGGCCACGACGATGGCCTGCCTGGCCTGCTGGATGCCCGACTGGGTCGAGGACCGCACTTCCACGTGCAACTCGGCCTCGGGACAGACGATGTTGATACGGCTGCCCGCCCGGACCATCCCCACATTGACCGTGACGTCGCCCCAGCGCCCGTTCATCTCCTGGCAGGCGATGAGCAGATGAGCAGCGGCCAGTGCGGCGTTCGCCCCGCGTTCCGGTTCGATGCCGGCGTGGGCGGCCCGTCCCGTGACGGTGATCAGGAAGTCCGCCACCCCCTTGCGGGCGATGACGAGGTCGCCGTTCTCCCGGGCGCACTCCAGGCCCAGCCCGTAGTCGACGGCCCCGGCGAGATCCGCGGTCACCGGGCGGCTGGCCGGGGAGCCGATCTCCTCGTCGGGGGTGGCGAGGAAGGCGATCTCCGCGAAGTCCGTCATCCCGCGGCGCAGCAGGATTTCCACGGCGGTGAGGCCGGCCAGCAGGCCGCCCTTGTCGTCGCTGACTCCGGGGCCGTGGGCGAGCCGGCCGTTGCGGGTGAAGGGGCGCCGCGCCGCCGTCCCGTCGTCGAAGACGGTGTCCATGTGTCCGGCGAGCAGGATGCGCCGTCCGCCCTGTTCGACGGGGAGCCGGCCGCGCAGCCGCCCCACGACCAGGTCACCGAAGCGCCTGTCGTGGCCCGGGGACGTGACGGGCGACCGGTCCACCTCGAAGCCCAGGCCGGTCAGGCGCCGCACGGTCCAGTCCGCGATGCGATTGACTCCTTCCGGGCTGTACGAGCCGGAGTCGATGGACACCAGGTGTTCCAGGTCCGCCAGGTAGCGGGGCTGGAGGGCGAGGGCGTCGGGGAGCAGCAGGGCCGCCGTGCTCCGCTGCCGTGCTTCGGGCATCACAGGACCTTCGACAGGAAGGTGCGGGTGCGTTCCTGCCGGGGCTCGCCGAGCACCTGGCGGGGGTCGCCGGCCTCGACCACGACACCGCCGTCCATGAAGACGGCCGTGTCCGCGACCTCCCGGGCGAATCCGATCTCGTGTGTGACGACGACCATCGTCATCCCTTCCGCGGCCAACTGCCGCATCACGTCGAGCACTTCCCCGACCAGTTCCGGGTCCAGGGCCGACGTCGGTTCGTCGAAGAGCATCAGTTTGGGCTTCATGGCGAGCGCTCTGGCGATCGCGACGCGTTGCTGCTGGCCGCCGGAGAGCTGGGCCGGATAGCGTTCGGCACGGTCGGCGAGGCCGACCCGTTCCAGCAGCCGCAGCGCGTCGGCACGTGCCTCGGCCCTGGTGGCGCCCGCGACCTTCACGGGCGCCTCCATGACGTTCTCCAGCGCTGTCATGTGCGGGAACAGATTGAACCGCTGGAACACCATCCCGATGTCGCGACGGGCGCGGGCGATCTCGCGTTCCTTCAGCTCGTACAGCCGGTTGCCCTGCTGCCGGTAGCCGACCGGGGCGCCGTCGACGGAGAGGCTGCCTCCGTCGATCTTCTCCAGATGGTTGATGCAGCGCAGGAACGTGGACTTCCCGGAGCCGGAGGGGCCCAGCAGGCAGCAGACGCGGCCGCGTTCGACGGTCAGGTCGATGCCCCGGAGCACGGAGACCTTCCCGAAGTGTTTGCGCACGCCCTCGGCGTGCACCATCGGCGTTTCCACTCTCAGCCCTTCGTGTCGGTCGATGGGGCGGGGCCGGTCCGGGAGATCCGGAGCGCGGCGCCCGCGACGAGGCGTCGCAGCGGCCCGGGGGCGGGGGCGGCGGGTGCCGTGCCGCGGCCGTAGCGGCGCTCCAGCCAGGACTGCGGCAGGCCCAGTGCCGTGACGAGGATCAGGTACCAGATGCTGGCGACCACGAGCATGGGGATGACCTGGTAGTTCTGGGCGTACACGTCCTGGATGTTGGACATCAGGTCGTGGGCGGAGATCACCGAGACCAGAGCGGTCATCTTGAGCATGTTGATCGTCTCGTTGCCCAGCGGAGGGATGATGACCCGCATGGCCTGGGGCAGCACGATGCGCCGGGTGGTGAGCGCCGGTCGCATGCCGAGCGACTGGGCGGCCTCCGCCTGTCCCGCGTCGACGGACTGGATGCCCGCGCGGACGATCTCGCTGGCGTAGGCCGCCTCGTTCAGTCCCAGTGCCAGGAGTGCGGCGACCGCGGGGGTGAGCACCGCGTTCGTGTCCATGTCCAGGAAGGTGATGTGGGTGAACGGAATGCCGATGAGGATGTGTTTGTAGAGGGCGCCCGCGTACCCCCAGAAGATGATCTGAACCAGGAGCGGGGTGCCGCGGAAGACCGAGACGAACGCGTTGGCCAGGGCGCGGAGTACGGGGTTGGACGACAGGCGCATCACGGCTACGAGAACGCCCAGCCCGAGGCCGACGGCCATGGCTGCCGCGGTGAGCCACAGGGTGGTGGCCAGGCCGTCGAAGACGAGATGGGCGAAGACGTAGTGCCCGACGATGTCCCAGTGCAGGTTCTCGTTGCCGGCGAGGGAGCCGATCAGGCCGACGAGGGCGGTGAGGGCAGCCGCGGCGGCCAGCCATCGGCCCCAGTGGCGGATCGGTACGACGGTGAGGCCCGCCTCGGCAGGCGGTGCGGGGGCCTGGGCGCCGCGTACGGCCCCGGCGGGTGTGAGGGCGGCCATGTCAGGACACCGCCGCGTTCTTGGTGGCCTGCTTCACGGCGATGGAGGCGGCGCCGTACTTGTCGCAGATCTTGCCGAGCGTGCCGTCGTCGACGAGTGCCTGCAGGGCCTTCTGGATCGCGTCGGTCAGCCCGGGAAGCTGTTTACTGACACCGATGCCGTTGGGGGTCGCCTCGTAGCCGCCGCCCGCGGCGGGGTCCTCGGCGACCTCGAAGGCGCGGCCGCCGTCGGCGGTCTTCGCCGTCCAGCCGGCGCCGGGCTTCGTCACCAGATCGGCGACCACCTTCCCCGAGCGCAGGGCGAGTTGGGCGTCGGAATCCTTGGGGAACGTCTGGATGGAGACGGCGTCCCTGCCTGCTTCGGCACACGTGGACTGGTGCCTCTTCAGCACCTCCAGCTGGTGGCTGGCCGCCTGGGTGGCGACCTTCTTGCCGCAGAGATCGTCGAGCCGTGCGATCCGGTCCGGGTTCCCCTTGACCACGAGGATTCCCGAGCCCGATACGGAGTAGTCCACGAAGTCCAGGACCCGCTGGCGTTCCTTGGTGTCGGTCATGGCCGACATGACCGCGTCGAACTTGCCGGCCTGGACGGCGGGCACGATGCCGTCGAACTTCTGGGCGGTGAAGGCGAATCGCACCCCCAGCTTGGCGCCGAGCGCCTGGCCGAGGTCGTAGTCGAGCCCGGTGAGCCCGGACTGCCCCTCGGTCTTGAACATGACGAACGGCGCATACGGTACGTCGGTGGCCACCCGGACCGTGCCGCTGGACCTGACGGCAGCGGGCAGGGAGGCGTGGAGTTCCGCGTCGCGGGTGACGTGCACACCCGCGACGGCGACATCGCCCGCGGGAGCGCCGGCACCGTCGGTGGCGCCGTCCTTTCCACATGCGGACAGCGCCGTGGACGATGCGATCAACAGTGCGGTGGCCGCTGCTGCGCGGCGGACTGGGCGGGTGTGCAACACAAACCCCTCTCGCGGAACTGCCGTGCGGCTGGTTCACCGCCGACCGGATGCCCGCACGTTACACGTCAGATCCATTTCGGCCATACTGTAATGCCTGTAACGGATCAATAACGGTCGAGCCGGTAACGATGCAGGCCGCTGGCTACGGAAACTCCACTCCCCGAGGCGGCCCTCACGCCACGACCCTCACCGCAACGTCGTTTCAGAACGCCGATTGCAACGGAGATATGTAACGCGCCCAAGTGCGGCGTTGCCGTTGCCCGCCGCCGGGCGGCACTCACAGCCCCGACCGGGTCAGTAGGAGTGGTCGGCGGTGACGTCGGCAGAGAGGCGGAGGGTCTGCTGCGCCGTGGTTGCGCGAAGGGCGAGAAGGGTCTGCATGAGCGCGTCGACGGCGACGAGGTGGGCGATCCGGCTGGCCGTGGTCTCCAGCCCGAAGACGAGGTCCTGCCCGCCGGCGACGAGAGTGTGCGTACAGGTCTCACTCAAGGGCGAGTGTGCGTAGCTGGTGAGGCCGACGACCTCGGCCCCCGCATGTCGGGCACGGCGAGCGGTGTCGACGGTGCTGCGGGTGGCGCCGGTATGACTGATGGCCAGGCACACCGCACCCGGGGGCAGTTGGGCGGCGGCGAGCTGAGCGGTGAGGGCGTCGGCAGGGGCGTCGACAATGCACCCGAGGGCACGCAGGCGGTAGGCGGCGTCGATGGCCACGGCGGCGGAGAGGCCCCCCGCCGCGACCACGACGCGAGGCGCGGCGTTCAGCGCGGTGGCCGCGGCGAGCAGCCGGTCGGCGGTCAGCGTGGTGGCGAGGTCGTCGAGGGCTTCGCGGGAGGCATGGATCGTGTCGGCCAGGGCGCGGGCGGCCGGGTCGTCGCGGGGGTCCGGTGCCGGTGCGCGGGTGGGGCCCTGGCGGGCTGCCGCGATCTTCAGTTCCTGGTAGCCGCGGAAGCCGAGGCGCTGGCAGGCGCGGACGACCGATGACGGCGCGGTTCCGGCCAGGGCGGCGACGTCGCTGACGCTGAGCCCGACGAGGTCGGCCCCCTGGTCGAGGATCACCTGCGCGACACGGGCCTCGGTCTCGCGGAGCTCCGGCAGCTTGGCCCGTACGTGAGCGCCGAGCCGGTACGCATCGGCGGAATTCTGTTCCATATGATTAGAGTAGCGCGGAATCTCATTCCAGATAGTCTGCTGCCGCCTGGAGCCCTTTCGTCATGCCCTCGTTCCTTCCTGCGGGCACAGCTGTGCCCGCAGCCGTGCTCAGTGCCGCCGTTCTGCATGCCCTGTGGAACGCGATGGCCCACCGCATCACCGACAAGCTCGTCGGGTTCACCCTCATCAACCTCGCGTACACCGGCTGCGCGGCGGTCATGGTCTGTTTCACACCGATACCCGAGGCCGGGGCGTGGCCGTTCATTCTGGTTTCCGCCGCGTTGGAGGTGCTCTCCCAGCTCTTCCTCCTGCGCGCCTACCAGCTCGGGGACTTCGGCCAGATGTACCCCCTGGCCCGCGGCACCGCCCCGCTGCTCGTGGCCGTCGCCTCCGTGACCGTGCTGGGCCAACCGCTCACCGCCGCCGAGATGGCGGGGGTCCTGGTGATCTCCGCGGGCCTGGCCGGCCTGGCCTTCGCGGACGGGTGGCCCCGGCGCGCCCAACTGCCCGCGCTCGCCGCGGCGGTGGCCACCGGAGTCGTCATCGCCGGTTACACAGTCGTCGACGGCACGGGGGTCCACCGGTCCCAGACCGTGATCGGCTACATCGCGTGGCTCTTCCTGTGCCAGGGCCCCGTCCTGCCGCTGCTGGCACTCGCCCGACGCGGCCGCCCCCTGCTCGCTCAGCTCAAGCCGGTCTGCGGGATCGGCCTGACGGGCGGCGCCATTTCGTTGCTCGCCTACGGCCTCGTCATCTGGGCCCAGGCCCACGGCGACCTGGCGACCGTCGCCGCCCTGCGTGAAACCAGCATCCTGATCGCGGCGCTGATCGCCACGCTCCTCTTCCATGAGCGCTTCGGCCGTCTGCGCCTCACCGCCGGCGCGGTCGTCCTCGCCGGCATCACCGTTCTCGAACTCGCCCACCCCTGAGCGCGACGCCTCCTGCGAACCGCTCCCAGGACACCCCGCGTGCCGCCGCCACGGAAGGGCGACTCCCCGTACGCGGCACGGCCGCGGCATGCCTCACCGGCGCGGCGGGGGCGGGGGCCCGGGACCCGGAACATCGGCGCCCCTAGGCCGACCGGCCCGCCACCCGCTGCCCGGCTACGCCCGGCCCGTCGGCCGACGTCGGCGCCGGGGCCGTCGACTCCCGTACGACCAGCCTCGGCCGGATGAGCAGAGACCGTCCCGCCGCGGGGGCCGAGTCGATCCGGGCCCGCAGCTGCTGGAACGTCTCCGCGGCCATCTCCGGCAGCGGCTGGCGGACCGTGGTGAGCGGCGGTTCGAAGAGGTCGGCGAGGAGGATGTCGTCGAAGCCGACCACGGAGACGTCCTGCCCCGCGCTGCGTCCGGCGTCCTTGGCACCCCGGCAGATCCCGATCGCGCACATGTCGTTGATGGCGACGAACGCGGTGGGCGGGCGCGGACCCCCGAGGAGCTCCCTGGCCGCGTTCCGCCCCAGTTCGGCGGCGTCCTTGTCGCCGAACTCCGCGGTGTCGGCGCCGGGCCACACGATCGCGTCGGCCGGGTCGAGGCCCGCCGCCTCCAGGGCGGCCCGGAAGCCGCGCAACCGCTCGCGGCGGTTGACGCTGTTGACCGAGCCGGAGACGAACGCCAGCCGCCGGTGGCCGAGTTCGACCAGATGGCGGGTGGCGAGCTCCGCGCCCATCGCGTTGTCGACACTGATGGAGGCCAGCGACGGCGGGTCGCCCGCCTGCGCGGTGCGGTCGAAGGCGACCATCTTCAGTCCGCGGCTGAGCAGCGGCGTCACATGGTCGAGCGAGGGCAGCGAGGAGCAGAGCACCACGCCGCTGACCCCGTCCGCGAGCAGCTCCTCGCCGTACTTGAGCTCACGAGCCGGATCACGCTCGCTGTTGCAGAGCAGTACGTGATAGCCCTCGGCGAGCGCGATGGCCTCCAGCTCGCGGGCGAGCGCCCCCCAGAAGGGGTTGGCGACGGACGGCACGATGAGACCGATGACCTTGATGCGGCCGGTGCGCAGCATCCGGGCCGCGCGGTTGGGCCGGTAGCTGAGCTGCTCGATCACCTGCTCCACGCGGGCCAGCGTGGCCGCCTGCATGCGGTCCGTACGCCCGTTGAGGACGTTGGAGACCGTGCTCGCGGAGACCCCCGCGGCCTCCGCGACCTGATGGATCGTTACCCCGCTCATGCCACCTCCGGTTCGGAACCAGTCTGACCCTATCAGTGTATCGATTTACTGAACCCTGTTGACCGGTACACCCGTTAACATCCCCGAAAATTCATGTGCATCAGCTGTTGACGTCTCTCTGAAGGCGTTCCTAGCATCAGTGCATCGATTTACCAGCGCTTCCCAGCCATGGCCGGGATGTCATCGCTGGATCGATCCACAGCCTCCACCTCAAAAGGGGTGTCCCATGGAACTCAAAAGACGGTCGCTGCTTGCCGCCATCGGCGCCGGCACCGCTGCCGCAGCCCTCAGCGGGTGCGGTACCGGCACTTCGGCGGCCGGCTCCGCCAACGGCCCCGCCGAAGGTGAGATCACGCTGCTCACCCCGATCTATGAGGGTGCCGACGGCAAGAAGCTGCTGGAGAAGGAGATCCTCGGCGGGTTCCGGAAGAAGTACCCGGACGTCAAGGTGAACGTGGACTACACCACGTACACGCAGCTCAACGAGAAGATCACCACAGGCCTCGCGGGCGGGCTGCTGCCCGATGTGCTGATGATGGGGGTGGGCTGGATCCCGCCGTTCGCCGCGAAGAAGGCGATCGCCGAGCTGCCCGAGAGGTTCGCCACCGCGCACGACTACGAGAAGCGGGTGCTGGAGCCGTCCCGGTACGACGGCAAGCTGTACGCCCTGCCGGTCGTCCTGGACACCCGCATCGTCGTCTACCGCAAGGACCACTTCGCCGAGGCCGGGATCAAGAAGACCCCGGCGAACTGGGCCGAACTGCGAGCCGTGGCCAAGCAGCTGACCAGGGACGGCCGGATCGGGTTCGACCCGTTCTCCATCGAACTGCGCCAGTGCTGGGAGGCCTTCCTCTTCGCCAACGGAGGCCAGTTGTTCAGCGCGGACGGCAAGAAGGTGCTGTTCACCGATGCCCGCGGGGTCGAGGCGCTGCAGTTCTTCAAGGACCTCGTCAAGGACGGCTCCGCCTCCTACGCCAAGAAGACGGACCTCGGCGCCCCGACCAACGTGCAGACCGGCAAGGCGTCGATGATGATGACGACCAGCGCGTTGTGGAAGCAGGTCGGCGACCAGGCACCGGAACTGATCAAGGACGACAGGCTCGGGGCGTTCGTCCTCGCCAACCGCAGGCCCGCGATGCTCCAGGGCGGCACCCTCGTCACCCAGTCCGCGAGTTCGAAGCATCCCGCGGCGGCCCGCGCACTCGTCGAATACCTCGCCTCGCCGGAGTCGATCCTCGGGGCGGCCAAGCAGCGCGGTTCGGTGCCCGGACTGAAGGACCTCAGCGACACCGGCTATGTGAAGGAGAACAAGTTCGTCGACCTCTCCCTGCAGAGCATGGGCGACGCGTGCTCCGAAGGCGGCACCGCAGCCTGGATGGAGATCCGCGAAAAGATCAAGCCCACGCTGGAACCCGCGATCGTGGGCAACCAGTCCGCGAAGGACGCCATCGCGGAACTCGGCCGGCTCGCCGAGGCCGCCATCGGCCGGATGTAAGGACCCGTCACTGTGGGAGCGACATCCGCATTGAAAGCACGGCCCGCGCCGCCTCCTTCCCCGGCCGGGCATCCGGTCGCGAAGAAGCCCACCGGCCGCGCACCGACGGGACCGGGGCGCCGCAGGCAACGCGCCGGCATGCTCATGGTGGCGCCCGCGCTGCTGCACGCCTCGCTCTGGATCGGCCTGCCGGTCGTCGCGTCGGTGGTTCTGGCCTTCACGAAGTACGACGTGCTGACGGCGCCGCAGTTCGTGGGCCTGGACAACTTCCGGGAGATGATGGGCGACGCGGTCTTCCGCAAGTCCATCGTCAACACCGTCGTCTACACCTTCTTCACCGTCCCGTTCGGCATGATGCTGGGGCTGCTCGTGGCCCTGGCGTTGCACACGGGTCTCAAGGCGCGGGGCATCTTCCGTACCGCGGTCTTCCTGCCGCAGGTCACGGCGACCGTCGCGATCGCACTGGTCTGGCTGTGGATCTACAACCCGGGCAACGGTCTGCTGAACACACTGCTGTCGTTCCTCGGGATCGACGGCCCGGCCTGGCTCGCCTCGACCTCGTGGGCGATGCCGTCAGTGATCCTGGTCGGCATCTGGCAGGGCATCGGCATGAAGATGCTCATCTATCTGGCCGCGCTGCAGTCCCTGCCGAAGGAGCTGTACGAAGCCGCTTCGGTGGACGGCGCGTCCAAGGTGCGGCAGTTCTTCTCGATCACCCTGCCGCTGCTGAAGCCCGCGACGTTCTTCGTGCTCATCACGTCGATGATCAGCGCATTCCAGGCGTTCGACCAGATCTACATCCTGACCGACGGCGGCCCGGCCAACAGCACCACGATGATGACGTTCGAGATCTACAAGTCCGCCTTCCGGGAGTTCCGCGTCGGCTACGCCTGCGCGCAGTCACTGGTGCTGTTCGTGCTGCTGATGGGCTTCACCCTGGTCAACCGGCGGATCATGGGAGGCACCCGTGGCCACAACTGAGCTGCAGAGGCCGGGGGTTGCGAAGAAGGCCCGGCCCCGGGCCAACGGCAGACCGCTGTCCGCCGGCCGGATCGCGCTCTATCTGACACTCACCGTCGTCTCGCTGCTGATGGTGGCGCCGTTCGTCTGGATGGTGCTCACCTCGCTCAAGACTCCGGTCGAGATCGCCTCGCAGGATGCCGGAATCCTCCCGGAGCACTGGGAATTCGGGAACTACCTCGACGCGCTGAAGGCTGCGCCGTTCGCGACATACGCGCGCAACAGCTTCATCATCGCGTTCAGTCACACCGCGATCAACGTGGTGGTGGCGTCGATGGCCGGGTATGCGCTGGCACGGATCAGGTTCCGCGGCAGCGAGGTCATCTTCTACCTCTTCATCGCCGCACTGATGATCCCGACGTACACCAAGGTGCTGCCCGAGTTCCTGATCGTCCGCTTCATGCCGCTGGCCGGCGGGAACGACATCTTCGGCCAGGGCGGCAGCGGCTGGCTCGACTCCTGGTGGGCGCTCATCGTTCCCGGTGCCGTCACCCCGTTCGCCGTCTTCCTCTTCCGCCAGTTCTATCTCGATCTCCCGGTGGAGCTGGAGGAGGCGGCCAGGCTCGACGGTCTGGGCGAGTTCAGGATCTACGCCCGGATCATGACGCCGCAGGTCAAGCCCGCGCTCACCACGGTGGCGCTGCTGACCTTCGAGGCGTCGTGGAACAACTTCCTCTGGCCGCTGCTGGTGACCCGTACGGACAGCCTGCGGGTGATCCAGGTCGGACTCTCCGTCTTCAAGACGGAGAACGGCCCCCAGTGGCACTTCCTGATGGCCGGCACCACCCTGGCCACCCTTCCCATGGTCGTTCTCTTCCTCATCGGCCAGCGCTATTTCGTGCAGGGCTTCGCAACCGCCGGTCTCAAGTGACCGGTTCCGGTCCGAGCGGCCGGCTATCGAAAGGTTTCCACTCCATGTCTGCTGATCTCAATGGCTCCTGCGCGCTGGTGACAGGGGCGGGCCACGGAATCGGCCGCGCCATCGCCGTCGCTCTTGCCGAGGCCGGCGCCGATGTCGCCGTCCACTACCACTCCTCCGCCGACGAGGCCGCGAAGACGGTCTCCGCCATCGAGGCGCTCGGCCGCAGGGCGAAGGCGTTCAAGGCGGACGCCACCGTGACCGCCGAGGTGAACCGGCTCGTCGAGGAGGCGACCGGCTTCCTCGGTGGTCTGGACGTCCTGGTCTGCAACGCGGGCCATCTGATCGGCCGGGCCACGATCGCCGAGATGTCCGACGACCACTTCGAGCAGGTGCTCTCCACCAATCTGACGTCGACGTTCCGCACCGTGCGGGCCGCGCTGCCGCACCTGACGAAGTCGTCGGCCGGGCGCATCATCACCATGTCCTCGCTGGCCGCGCACAACGGCGGGGGCCCCGGTTCGGTCGCCTACGCGGCGGCCAAGGCCGGGATCCGCGGCTTCACCAAGGGCCTGGCCAAGGAGCTCGGCGGCACCGGCATCACGGTCAACACCGTCGCACCCGGCTTCATCAAGGGCACCGCCTTCCACGACACGTTCACGGCGCCCGAGGCACAGCAGGCGATGGAGGCGGGCATCCCGGTCGGCCGGGCCGGCACCCCGCAGGACGTCGCCGCCGCGGTCGTCCATCTGGCGTCGCCGTCGTCCGGCTTCCTCACCGCCACCACGGTGGACATCGACGGTGGCGTGTGGCCGCGTTGAGGAGGATCGCCCGGGAGCGCGGCGGCTGGTGGCACGCGTACGTCTGCCCGGCGCACGGCGTGGAGCTCGACCACGGTGATCTGCTCGCCGGGGTCTTCCCGGCGGGCGGTGCGCGCTGCGCGTACGGCTGCCGGGTGGACGACGAGGCGGTGCGCGGTGCCTGGCTGGTGCTGTCGCACCAGGCGTGGGCGCGGCATCTGCGGGTGCTCGCCCACCGGGGCGAGCGCGCGGAGGCCGTGGCCCGGCTCGTCGAGTACGCCGGTCTGTACGCGGAGCTCGCCACCGAGCGGCACGGCGAGGCCCAGACCTGGATGCTCCGCGGCCGCCTCTTCCACCAGGCGCTGACCGACGCCATCTGGGCGGTCACCATCGGGCACACCGTGATCACGCTCGCCGAGGACTCCACGGAACACCTGGCGGCGGTGCTGCCGCTCCTCGACGACCTGGAGCAGGCGGCGCTCGACGCCCGGGACGTGCTCACCGGTCAGGGCCGTCTCGCCTCCAACTACACCGCGTGGCTCAACGCCGCCGGCGTGGCGACGAGCCGGGCCGCCGCCGCGGCGCGTGGCCGGGAGTGGGACGGTGGCAGGCGGTGGCTGGAGGGCGACCACGGGCTGTACGCGCATCTGCGGGTCGCGGTCGCCGACGACGGCTGGGAGTGGGAGGGCAGCACCTACTACCACGGGTTCGTGCTGCGGGCCGCGCTGCTCGCGCTGCGGGGCAGCGACCCCGCGGCCGTTCCGTCCGATGTGGTGGACGTGCTGGCCGGCATGACGGATGTCCTGGCAGCGATCGCCACGCCGGGCGGCATCCTGCCCGCGCTGCACGACGGCCCGTATCTGCGCGGCCCGCTCGCCCTGGAGTGGCTCGAACTGGTCGCGCTGGTCCAGCAGTTGATCCCCTCCCCCGCCCTCGAAGCGGTGGCCGGCCGGGCCCGCGAGGAGCTCGGCGCGCACGACGACGGGCTCGACCGCGAGCTGGGCGGCTGGTTCGCGGGGCCCGCGTTGCCGGAGCGGCCGGCGCCCGACCCCGTCACCGTGTTCCCGACAGCCGGATACGCGGTGCTCCACCACGCGGGCGTCCACGCACTGCTGGACTTCGGTCCGCACGGCGGCTCGCACGGGCATCGCGACAAGCTGTCCCTCTATCTGTACGGGGACACCACTCCGTGGCAGCCCGATCCCGGTCAAGTGCCTTACGCACACGCCGAGTTCCGTGACCTGTACGCGTCGACGGAGGCACACCCCGCGTTCCGGGCAAACGGCGCGGAACAGGCCGAGTGCGCCGGGCAGCTGCTGGACTCGGACGGTTCGTCCGTCACCGCCGGGGCGACCACCGCGTACGAAGGTGTGCGTGCGGTGCGCCGGCTCGTCCTCGGCGGCAGCTATCTGGTCGATCTGCTGACCGTGAGCGCCGAGGACACACGGCGGTTCACCGCGCAGCTGCGCCCCGGCGTCGCGCTGGACATCCAGCTCCAGGCCGCGGGTCCGGTGCGCACCACCTGGTACGGCGACGAGACCCTGCACGGCTGGCACACCCACACCCCGGGACGGTCGGTGCGTCCGGTCACCCGGCCCGGCCCCGGTCCGGCCGACGATCCACAGCGCGTGCGTACCCGGGTCGACTTCACCGCGGAGGCCGACCGGATCACCTTCGCCTCGGTGTATCAGGCGGCTTCGGCGGGCCCCGCGGTGACCGGCGTACAGCTGGAGGGTGACGGGGTGCTGACGGTCGCACTGACCGACGGCAGCACCGCGCGCTTCCGGACGGAGGACTGACCCTTGCTGCTCTCGGCGACCCCGCCGCCCGGCCCGCGCCCCGCGCAGGAGGTGCGGCTGTACGAGGAGGCCGCCCGCCACCGCGGGCTGACCCCGCCCCGTACGCACCCCCTGGCCAGCATCACCTGGCTGGGCCCGGCCGCCTCCAACCCGGCGCTGGCCCACCGGGTCGGCGGCGACCCCGCCCATCTGGCGGAGAGCCGGCGCTGGATCGAGGCCGCGGTGCGGCTGCCGCACTGGGGCAGGGCCCATATGCCGGACCACGATCTGGACGCCGGCTGGCTGCTGCACCATCTGTCACTCGCGTACCGGTGGATCGGTGACGAACTGCCGGACGGGGTGCGGGCGCTGCTGCGGTACAAGCTGCTCCTCCAGGGGCGGCGGATGTACGAGTACGCCGTGGCGAGCGAGGGCGGCTGGTGGTCGTCGTCGTACTGGCAGAACCACAACTGGATCTGCTACGCGGGTCTGGCGACGGCCGGTTACGTGCTGGGCAAGGAGGAGTGGACCGAGCGCGCCAAGGAGAACCTCGGCACGGTACTCGACCTGATGCCCGAGGACGGTTCGCACGCCGAGGGCGTCGTCTACTGGCGCTACGGCGTGCCCTTCCTCGCCATCCATCTGGACCTCCTCCAGGAGGCGGAGGGCATCGACTGGTGGGGGCGGGGCGGATTCCTCTCCCGCACCTTCGACTACCGGCTGCACCAGATGGCCCCCGGCTTCACGTTCAACGTCGACCACGGCGACTGCCACGACCGGCGCAGTGGGCACAGCGCCGGCCTGTACTACCGTCTCGCGGCCCAGTACGGCATCCCGGAGGCGCAGTGGATGGGCGATCTCGCCTCGGGCGAACTGCTGTGGCAGGAGGCCGCGGAGAGCGGGGTGCGACCGGGGATCCTGCCGGAGGCCTACCTCGAATACCTCTGGTACGACCCGTCCTTGGCCGGTGCCCGCCCCACCCGGACGAGGGCGTTCTTTCCGGATCTGGGTCTGCTCGCGGCCCGTACCGGATGGGACGACGACGCCACGCTCGTCTCGTTCAAGGCGAGCCCCGGCGGTGGCCACAAGGCATGGGAGACATCGGCGAAACACCGGGCCGAGCGGGGCTGGGACACCCTCGACCAGGGGCACCACCACCCCGATTCGGGCTCGTTCGTGCTGGTCTCCCAGGGGGCGTTCCTCGCGGTCGACGAGGGCTACAGCAACCGCAAGCGGGCCGCGCACCACAACCTGCTGCTGGTGGACGGGCAGGGATACGCGGACGAGGACCGGTACCACGTCTACAAGGACCTCCCGTACGAGCGGCAGGCCCGGCAGCGTGACGTACTGGTCACCCCCGACTGCGGCTGGGCGCACGCCACGGCGGAGATCGCCGCGATGTACGACCCCGGACTGGGGGTGCGGCGGCTGGACCGGACGCTGGTGTTCACCCCGTCGGGGCGGCTCGTCCTGCTGGATCTCGCCGAGGCGGACACCGGACGGGAGTGGACGTTCCTGCTCCAGACCGACCGTCCGACCGAGCCGAAGCCGGACGGCAGCCGGCTGATCCGGTCCGGGACGGCTTCGGCACTGGTGCGGCAGTTCGCGCCGCACCACGCCTCGGTCGTCTCCGAGGTCACCGAGGTCGAGGCCAATCCGACGTCCAGCACGCCGGAGCTGCGCCTCACCCGCACGCTGCACACGCTCCGTGCGACAACCGCGCGCTCGTCGCACGGTCTCTTTCTCACCGCGATCACCCCGGGCGCCGAACCGGTCGCCGCGGAGCAGGTCGTGTGTGCGGAGGGTGAGGGCGTGGCCTTCGAAGGGGAGACCGTGCTCCTCTCCCCCGCCGCCCGTCGCATCCGCACCACGGGCGTCGTGGCAGACGCGGCGGCGGTGCTTCTCGGCGGCGACGGCTGCGCCCCGTACGTGGTGGCGGCCACCCGGCTGGAGCTGGACGGCCGCCTGCTGCTCGATGTCCCGGAGCCGTACACAGGAAAGGTCGGCTGATCATGCAGGCAACCCTCTCGTCCGGCTGGCCGACGCTGCTGCGGCGGCTGGAGTTCGTGGCCTACCCGGCGGCCGCCGGAGCCGCGTTCGCCGTGCTGTCGCTCGGTGTCGTGACCTGGCTGCCGGCGCTCGCCGCGATGGGGCACGCCCTGCAGCGGTGGCGGGCGGAGGGTGACAGCCGCTGCTTCACCCATGCGTTCACCGCGTTTCCGCGGTACTGGCGTGCCCTGTGGCGGCACTCCCTGGCGTCCACCGCGGCGGGGCTCGTCCTGACCGCCAACATCGTCCATCTGCTGGGCCGTTCGGAGCCGTGGACGTTCGTACTGCTCGCCGCGCAGGTGGGCATCGCGGCCGCGCTGGTCATCCATCATGTGGCGCTCGCGGCCGAGGCCGGCCGGTCGCCGCACGGCACGGTCCGCGTCTGGTCGCGCGGTGCGCTGGTCCTCGGCTTCGGGTCGGCGGCCCGCGGCACCGCACTGCTCGGCGCGGTGATCTCCGCCGCGCTGCTCTCCCTCGTCGTACCGCTGGGCCCCCTGCTCCTCGGCCCCAGCATTCCCGTACTGCTCGCTCTGTCCTTCGCAGACCCCAGGAGGCACACCTCATGAGCCGTGTACTGCGCACCACTCTCGTCGCCGCACTCGCCGTCGGCGCCCCGCTCGCCTTCCCCCCGGCGTCCGGGGCCGCCGAAGCCGCCACCGCGTACTACGTGTCGCCGTCCGGCAGCGACTCCAACGCCGGTACGTCGGCGGGCGCCCCGCTCGCCACGATCCAGCAGGCGGTCGATCTGGCGCCGACGGGCGCGGTGGTGAACCTCGCCGCCGGTACGTACAAGCAGGACGTCGTGACCAAGCGTGCCGGTGTCACCATCACCGGCCCGTCGAACGCCGTGGTGAAGGGGGCGGGCGACGCCCGGATCGTCCAGGTGCGGCACGACTCGACGACGCTCAGCGGTTTCACCGTGGACGGGTTGCACGGGTCGTCCACCGATGTGTCGGGGTACCGCCTCAAACTCATCTATGTCATGAGCACGACCCCCGGAAACGGTGTGGGCGGTCTGCGGATCACCGGGTTGACGCTGAAGAACGCCGCCGACGAGTGCCTGCGGGTGCGCTATCTGGTGACCGGCGCCGACATCTCCGGCAACACGATCACCAACTGCGGGGTCAACGACTTCAAGTTCGGCGGCGGCGGCAAGAACGGCGAGGGCATCTACCTCGGCACGGCCCCCGAGCAGCAGGGCACGAACGGCGCCCCGGACGCGGCCCCCGACATCAGCAGGAACAACCGCATCCACCACAACACCATCGCCACCCAGGGCAACGAGTGCGTCGACGTGAAGGAGAACTCGACCGACAACTACGTCGAGTACAACGACTGCAGCGGCCAGAAGGACTCCAGCTCCGGCGGGCTCGACGCCCGCGGCAACGGCAACATCTTCCGCTACAACACCATTCACGACAACGTCGGCGCGGGCATCCGGCTCGGCGGCGACGCCGCGACCGACGGCATCGGTACCAGCGTCTACGGCAACACGATCACCGGCAACGCGGGCGGCGGCATCAAGTTCATGCGCACCCCGCAGGGTCCGGTGTGCACCAACACGATGAGCGGCAACACCGGCGGCGACGCGGTCGGCACCTACGGCAGCGAGTACGACCCGACCGGTGCGTGCCCCCAGTGATCCGGCGCGGACCCGCGAGACGCGGGGTGCTGACGGCGGCGGCCGGTCTCGCGGCCGTCGCCGCGACGGCCCCGGGGGCCCGGGCCGCCGGGGCGGACAGCGGCAACCGCTCGCGCTGGGCGACGTCCTGGGCGACCGCGCAGACCGCGCCGACCGCCGCCGACGCGGTGGCGAGCGCCGGGCTCACCGACGGCACGTTCACCGCCGGCGTACGGCTGTCGGCGGGCGGAGCGGTCCGGCTGCGGTACGGGCATGCCTTCGGCACGGTCCCGGTCCTGATCGGCCCGGTGACGGCAGGCGGGCGGCCGGTGACGTTCGGCGGACGGCGGCAGGCGTGGCTCGCCGCGGGCGCCTCGCTGACCAGTGACCCGGTCGCCGGTCTGCGTACCACCGAGGCGGCGGCTCTCACGGTGGAGACCCGGCTCCCCGGCCCCACCGGGCCGCTGTCCTTCCACCGCAACACCCATGCCTCGCACTCCGTCGACGGCGTGCGCACCACATCGGTGTTCCTGCTGACGGGCGTCGAGGTGACGGGCGCCCACGGGCCGGTGGTCGCGGTGCTCGGCGACTCGATGGCGGAGGGCGTCGGAACACCGGACGACACCGATCTCCGCTGGCCCGACCAGCTGGCCCGGCGGCTGCCCGGTTCGGCCGTCGCCAATCTCGGCATCAGCGGCAACCGGGTGCTGCTGGACGACGCCCGGTTCGGGCCGAGCGGACAGGCGCGCTTCGACCGCGATGTGCTGGCGCTCCCGGGGCTGCGGACCGTACTCGTCCATCTCGGCGTCAACGACCTCCAGCAGCCGCCGAGCCAGACGGATCCGGCACGCGTCCTGGCCGGCTACCGGCAGCTGGTGCTGCGCGCCCGGAACGCCGGACTGCGGGTGGTCGGCGCGACCGTCACCCCGTTCGAGGGCTGGACCCGCTGGACACCGGAGCTGGAAACGGTACGGCAGCAGATCAACGCCGCCATACGGACGGGCCGGGTCTTCGACGCCGTCGCCGACTTCGACGCGGCCCTGCGCGACCCGGAACACCCGTCGCGGATGCTGCCCGCGTACGACAGCGGCGACGGACTGCACCCCAACCCCGCCGGTCACGCCGCGCTGGCCGCGGCCGTCGACCGCCGACACCTTCTGTGAGGGCCGCATCATGAACCCAGCAACCACCCCGGGCACCACCCGGCGCACCGTTCTCGCGGGGGCGGCGGCGCTCGGCGCGGCCGCCGCCCTGCCGTTCACACTCGGCGCGGCCACCGCGCACGCGGCTGCCGGGGACACCGCCGTCGACGACGCCGCCTCCCTCCGCAGCCGGTGGCACACCCTGCTCACCGGCGGCCCCGGTCTCGACCTGACGGACCCGCAGATCGCCGCGGCCGTGGCCAGGATCGGCAAGGCGGCGACCACCTCGGTCAAGGGCCTGGACCCGACGCGTACCGACGGGCTGTTCCCCGATCTGACCAGCACCACGCTCTCCAACCACGTCACGACGTCGTTCAAACGGCTCGCCACCGTCGCGACCGCGTGGGCCGTCCCCGGCACTCCCCAGTACGCGGACACCGCCCTGCGCGACCTGCTGCTGGCCGGCCTCGACTGGATGCTGACGAACCGGTACGGCCCCGGACACACCCGGTTCGACAACGACTGGGACTGGGAGATCGGCTCCGCGCTCGCCCTCAACGACGCGGCCGTGCTGCTGTACGACGCGCTCGGGACGGAGCGGCTGGGCCGGATCACCACGGCCGTCCGGCACTACACGCCCGACCCGAACCTCTGGCGGGCCGACCGGCAGATCGCCACCGGTGCCAACCGGGTGTGGATCTCCACCGTCGTCGCCGTCAATGCCGTGCTCACCGGCAACGGCGGTGATCTGGCCCGGGTCCGTGACGCTCTTTCGGACGTGGAGGGTTCGGGTGCCAACAGCGTCCTCGCCTTCAACGACGCCAGTGCGGCGGCGGAGGGCACCGGCGAGGGCTTCTACTCCGACGGCTCGTTCCTCCAGCACTACAAGCACCCGTACAACGGCGGGTACGGGAAGGAGCTGCTCAACAACCTTTCCCGGCTGCTGAACCTCCTCGCCGGTACGGCGTGGACGGTCACCGACCCCGATCTCGGCAACGTCCGCACCTGGGTCGACGACGGCTTCGACCCGCTGCTGGCCCGCGGCGACGTGATGGCCTCGGTGTGCGGGCGCGAGATCGCCCGCCCCAGCAAGCAGGGCCACGTCTCGGCGCAGACGGTCATCGAGGCCGTGGTGCGGCTGATCCCGAGCTTCCCCGGCGAGACGGCCGACCGGTTCACCGCCCTGGTCAAGCAGTGGATCGCGGAGGACACCTACCGGGACTTCCTGGCCGTCACCGACCTCGCCTCGCTCGTCGCCGCCCGGCAGGCCATCGCCTCCCCGGTCCCCGCGCGCGGACCGCTGGTCGCGCACAAGCAGCACCCGCGCATGGACAAGGCGGCGCATCACCGGCCGTCCTTCGCGCTCGGCATCTCCGCGTACTCGTCCCGGATCTACAACTACGAGTCGATCCAGAACGAGAACCTGCACGCCTGGCACCTCTCCGACGGCATGGTCCTCCTCTACACCGACGACCTCGGGCACTACAGCGAGGACTACTGGCCGACCGTCGACCCGACCCGGTTGCCCGGCACCACCGTCATCGCCGGGCGGCCCGCGGACGCGGCGGGTCAGCGCACCACCAGCACGGCGGACTGGGCGGGCGGCACGGCGCTGCCGGGAACGACGCTCGGGGCGTACGGCATGGAGTTGCGCGCGTACGGAAGCTCGCTGCACGGGCTGAAGAGCTGGTTCTGCCTGGACGACGTGATCGCGTGCGTCGGCTCGGGGATCACCTCCGACGCGGGCACGGTGGAGACGGTCGTGGAGAACCGGAAGCTCCGCGACCCGCAGGCGGCCCTGCTCGTGAACGGCACGGCCGCGCCCGCCGGCACCGGCTGGTCGGCCCGGCTCGACGAGGTGCGGTGGCTGCACGTCGCCGGAACCGGCGGCTACATCTTCCCCGAGCCCGCCACGCTGCACGGTCTGCGCGAGGACCGCACCGCGACCTGGCGCGAGATCAACCTCAAGTACGGCACGGACACCCCGGTCACCCGCCCGTATCTGACGCTGTGGCAGGACCACGGCGCCGCGCCGGGCGAAGCCGGCTACTTCTGGCTGCAGGCCCCGGCGGCCTCCGCCGCGCGTACGGAGCAGTGGGCGTCCGCGCCCCCGGTGAAACCGATCGCCCGCTCCACCGCGGTGCACGCGGTACGCCGGTGCGCGGACGGGCTGGTCGCGGCGAACTTCTGGACCGCCGGCACCGCGCAGGACCTGACGTCGGACGGTCCCGCCTCGGTGCTCGTACGACCGGACGGAAAGACGGTGAAGGTGTCGCTGTCCGACCCGACGCAGCTGCGGTCCTCCGTCGTGCTGGACCTGGCCCAGCGCGGTCTGACCGTCGTCTCCGCCGACCCCGGCGTGAGCGCCGCCCCCACCGGCGACGGCATCCGGATCACCGCCGACACCACCGGCCGCCACGGGGCGACCCTCAACCTCACCCTGAAGAGGAGCTAGACCCTTGCTGTTCGACATGGATCTGGACCGGCTGCGCGACTACCGGCCGGAACCGGAGGAGCCGGCCGATTTCGATGCCTTCTGGGAGAAGACACTCACGGAAACGGCCCGGCACCCACTGGACGCCGGATTCGTCCCGTACGACGCCGGGTTCGCGACCGTCGACGTGTTCGACGTGACGTTCCGGGGCTGGGGCGGGCAGCCGGTGAAGGCGTGGCTGCTGCTGCCGAAGGCGCGCTCGGGGCCGCTGCCCGCCGTGGTGCAGTACATCGGCTACAACGGCGGCCGGGGCATCCCGTACTCCTGGCTCACCTGGAGCGCACTGGGGTACGCGCATCTGGTGATGGACAACCGGGGCCAGGGCGGCGGCGGCAAGCACACCGCGGACACCCCGGACATCGGCCCGGACGGCCACGGCTCCTCCTCCCCCGGCTTCCTGACCCGGGGCATCGAGGACCCGCAGCGCCACTACTACCGGCGGCTGATCACGGACGCGGTGCGGGCGGTGGACGCGGCGAAGGCCCATGCGGCGGTGGACGCCTCACGGCTGGCGGTGCTCGGCGGCAGCCAGGGCGGCGGGCTGGCACTCGCCGTGGCCGGGCTGCGGGACGACGTCGTGGCGGCCGTCGCCGATGTGCCGTTCCTCTGCCACTACCGGCGTGCCTCGCAGATCACGGACTCCGGACCGTACGCGGAGATCGCCCGCTGGCTGTCCGGGCACCGCTTCCGGATCGACGAGGCGATGGAGACGCTGTCCTACTTCGACGGGGTCAACTTCGCGGCGCGGGCGACCGCCCCGGCGTGGTTCTCGGTCGGTCTGATGGACCGGATCTGCCCGTCGTCCACGGTGTTCGCCGCCTATCACCGCTACGCGGGTCCGGCCGAGATCGAGGTGTTCACGTACAACGGGCACGAGGGCGGCGCGGAGTACGACCTGCCGCGCAAGCTCGACGCGCTGCGGGGCGTGTTCGGCCGGGAGCGGTGACGGTCACCGGCCCAGCGCCGCCATCGCGGCGTTGTGGCCGGGGACTCCGCTGACCCCGCCGCCGCGGACGGCGCCCGCCCCGCACAGCAGGACATTGGCGTGCGCCGTCTCCACCCCCCACCGCCCGGTGGAGCCGGTGGCGTACGGGAACGCGAGGTCCCCGTGGAAGATGTGGCCGCCGGGCAGCCGAAGGTCCTGTTCGAGGTCGAGCGGGGTCTTCGCCTCGATGCAGGGTTCGCCGTTCTCGTCGCGTGCCAGGCAGTCGGCGACCGGCTCGTCCAGGTGCGCGTCGAGTTCGGCGAGCGTGGCCGTGAGCAGCTCGGCGCGGGCCGCCGCGTTGTCTGCGGCGAAGAGCCGGGCGGGAGTGTGCAGGCCGAAGAGGGTGAGGGTCTGGTAGCCGCGGGCGGCGAGGCCGGGTCCGAGGATCGACGGGTCGGTCAGTGAGTGGCAGTAGATCTCGGACGGCGGGGCGGCGGGCAGCCGGCCCGCCGCCGCGTCCCGGTAGGCGTCGGCGAGCTGCCCGTACCCCTCGGCGATGTGGAAGGTTCCCGAGAAGGCGGCGCGCGGGTCGACAGTGCGGTCACGCAGCCGGGGCAGCCGGGTGAGCAGCATGTTCACCTTCAGCTGGGCGCCCTCGGCCGGGGCGGGCGGCGCGTCCCCGAGGAGGGCGGCGAGCGCCTGCGGCGAGGCGTTGACAAGGACCTGGCGGGCCGCGACGACGCATTCGGCCCCGGGTGAGCGGACGGTGACCTCGGCCCGGGTTCCGTCGGTCTCGATCCGGGTCGCCTCGTGCCGCACCCGGATCTCCGCCCCGGCCGCGCGGGCGGCCCCGGCGAGGGCGTCGGTGAGGGCACCCATGCCACCGACCGGCACGTCCCAGTCACCGGTGCCGCCGCCGACGACGTGGTAGACGAAGCAGCGGTTCTGGAGCAGCGACGGATCGTGCGCGTCGGCGAAGGTGCCGATCAGGGCGTCGGTGAGAACGACTCCGCGTACGAGGTCGTCGTGGAAGTTCTCCTCGACGGCGACGCCGATGGGCTCCTCGAAGAGCGCCCGCCATGCCTCCCGGTCACCGATCCGTTCGCGCAGCGCGTCCCGGGCGGGCAGGGGTTCGGTGAGCGTCGGGAAGACCCGCTCGGCGACGCGCCGCGTCATGCCGTAGAAGCGCTGCCACGCCTCGTACTCCCGGTCCGACCCGGTGAGCGCGGCGAAGGAGTCCCGGGTGCGGTCCCCGCCGACGAGCAGCCCGGTGGCGCGGCCGCCGCGCACGGTCGGGGTGTACGAGGAGACGGTCCGCTTGCGTACGGCGAAGTCCAGGCCGAGATCGCGGACGATCTTCCGCGGCAGCAGGGACACCAGGTACGAGTAGCGCGACAGCCGGGCGTCGACCCCGGCGAAGGGCCGGGTGGAGACGGCCGCGCCGCCGGTGGTGGCCAGGCGTTCCAGGACCAGGACGGACTGTCCGGCGCGGGCGAGGTAGGCGGCGGCGACCAGACCGTTGTGGCCACCGCCCACGATCACTGCGTCAAAGCTGTCGGGTGCGCGCATGGCCCTTCGTAGCACGGGACGTTCCTTCCTGACCAGAGCCCGTGGTGCCCGGTCAGCTCGGCAGGACGTCCTGCCCGCGCCGCAGCGCCGCGACCCGGCGGTACAGCTCGACGGCCTCCGGTCCCCGGCCGAGCTGCTCCAGGCAGTGCGCCTCGTCGTTGCGGGCGGCGAGGCTCTCGGGATGGCCGGCGCCCAGGACGCGCTCGCGGGCGTCGGCGACCTGGCGGTAGACGGTGAGGGCGTCGGCCCAGCGGCCGAGCCAGCCCAGGCCGACGGCGATCTCGCGGCGGCTGACGAGGGTGTCCGGGTGGTCGGGGCCGAGGACCCGGACACGGACCGCGCACACGTCGCGCGCCTCGGCGAGTGCCTCCTCCCAACGGCCCAGGCGGCCCAGGTTGACGCCGAGGCCGTGGCGGGCGCGGAGCGTCTCGGGGTCGGCGGGGCCACCCACCCTGGTCCGGTCGGCGACGAGGGCGCGGTACAGCTCCAGGGCCTCCGCGCTGTGGCCCAGGCGGCCGAGGCTGATGCCGACCTCGTAGCGGGCGGACAGCGTGTCGGGATGGTCGGCGCCGAGTGTCCGGGCGCGGGCGCGGGCGACCTCCCGGTAGGTCTGCAGGGCCTCCGTCCAGCGCCCCAGCCGGCCGAGCGTGTACGCCACTTCGTAGAGCGTGACCAGGGTGTCGGGGTGGTCGGCGCCCAGCAGGCGGGTACGGGCCGACACCACCTCCCTGGCCATCCGGCAGGAGTCCTCCAGACGGCCGAGCCGGCTGAGGTTGAAGGCGAGGTTGTGGCGGCAGCGCAGGGTGTCGGGGTGGTCGGGGCCCATGGACCGCTCGCGGGAGGCGAGGACCGCCGCGTACACCTGATGGGCCTCGAAGTGCCGGCCCAGCTGGCCCAGGACGTACGCCATCTCCTGGCGGGCGGCGAGGGTCTCCGGGTCGTCGGGGCCCAGGGTGCGTTCCCGGCCCCGGGCGACGCGGTCGAACTCCCGCAGCGCGTCGGAGGCCCGCCCGGTGCGGCTGAGGGTGAAGCCGACCTCGTACCGGCTGGACAGGGTGTCGGGGTGGTCGGGGCCGAGGGCGTGTTCGCGCTCGGCGGCGACCGCGCGGTGCACCTCGCCCGCTTCCTCCCAGTGGCCGAGCCGGCCCAGGTTGAGGCCCGCGCTGTGCCGGCTGGCAAGGACCGAGAGCAGTTCCGGCGACGGGGTCGGCCGCTCGGCCCTGGGCGGCGGCAGCTCTCCGGTGAGGTGCCGCATGTCGGTGCCGGTGGTCCATTCGCCGGTGAGGCCCGCGGAGTGGTCGGGCGGGGCGAGCCCGAGGCGGTCGCCGGCCGCCTTGTGTCCGGTGGTCATGCCGCGGGTCCAGGCCGGCAGCTGCTGCTCCGGCCGCACGACGGGAACGGGCGGCGCGAGCCGTACCTGCTCCGAGGGCCGGAGCTGCGGCTGCTCACCGGTGCGGCCGACGGCGATCCGCTGCCGCAGGTCGCCCGCGTCGACGGGCCGCTCCTCAGGGGCCTTGGCCAGCAGTTCCAGGACGACGCGGTCGAAGAATCCGGGAAGCTCGGCCCGGTGCGTACGCAACGGCTCGGGCTGGGTGTCCCGGTGCCCGACGAGGACGGCCCAGGCGTCGTCGAGGTCGAACGGCGGTGCTCCGGTGGCGATCTCGTACAGGACGCAGCCCAGCGAGTAGAGGTCGCTGCGGTGGTCGACCTGGCCGCCGCTGATCTGCTCGGGCGACATGTAGTGCGGGGTGCCCATGGCGATGCCCGTGCCGGTGAGGCGGGAGGTGAAGCCGATGTCGTGGCCGAGTCTGGCGATGCCGAAGTCGCAGATCTTCACCGTGCCGTCGGTCAGCCGCATGATGTTGGCGGGCTTGAGGTCGCGGTGGACGATGCCCTGCTGGTGGGTGTAGCCGAGGGCGTCGGCGACCTGTTCGGCGATGTCGACGATGTCGGGCACCGGCAGCGGATGCTGTTCGTTGTCCTCCAGGAGCTGGCTGAGGTTGCGGCCGTCGAGGAGCTCCATCACCAGGTAGAGGACGCCCTCGTGCTCGCCGAAGTCATGGACGACGGTGACGCCGCGGTGCTGGAGCGCGGCGGCGACACGGGCCTCGCGGCGGAAGCGCTCGCGCAGGACGCGGGTGAAGGACTGGTCGTGCTGGGGGCCCATCGGCTTGAGGCATTTGACGGCCACATGGCGGCCGAGCGACTCGTCGCGGGCGCGCCACACCTCGCCCATGCCTCCACGCCCGATCAGATCGAGCAGTCGGTACCGGCTCTGGATCAGCCTGGTGTCCGCCATCGCCTGCTGTCGCCCCCGTCGGTCCGCCTATTTCTGTGCCCTCCCCGGCCCGTCCAGTATGGCGGCCCGACTGCGCAGTTTGTACGGGGCGGGGCGGCTGCCGGGGCCGAGCCGGGTCCTCGCGTTCAGAATGTGACCGGGCGGGAGCTGCCGGCGGAGCCGGGAGGTAATGCAGCGCAGAGCGGTTCCGGCGGTACGCAGCCGGCGGTCGACGGTGTGCACGGGCCCCACGGGTCTGCCGTAGAGCTCATGGGCGTACGGGGGCAGCCGCCACTGGCTCCGCTTCACCGCCCGATGGCCCTGGACCGACGTCATCACCCACGCGATCGACAGGCTCCATACCCTCCCGAACCCCGGCTGACCAACAACTTCGAATGCCCCGACAACCCGCACCACCGCACCGGCGCAGCGGAACCCGGCACCCACCCGACCCGAAAACCGGGCCACCAGCCCGCGCTGGCCCCGCAAAGACCCCACTACACAGACACAACGTCCCCGTCAGCAAGCTGACAGGAACTCACGAATGTTCGAGGCCAGGACAAGACAAACCTGAGCGTAGCCGCCAGGCGGCCGGCCTCCGACTCACTTCATTCGGGACGAAGAGGCCGCGGGTTCAAATTCCGCCACCACGACAGAGTAAGTCCAGGTCAAGGGCCTGATCCTCACTGAGGATCAGGCCCTTCCTGCGTCTCGCTGATCGTTTGAGAGAGATCTGGGAGAAGATCGCCCGCCGCAGCGCCCCGCACGGCTCCGGCCCGGGCAAGTCCCGCTGGGTCGTCGAGCACACCTTGACCTGGCTTCACCAGTTCACACGTCAGTGCATCCGCTACGAGATACGCACCGATCTCCACCAGGGACTCCTCGAACTCGCCTGCACCATCATCTGCTTGCGGCGGCTGCCCACCGCGTCCCGAAACGATCAGTGACCCGCCCCTCACAGCGCACAGTCGCCAACGTTTGGCAAGTACTCCGGCAACTATGACTCAATACATCGCTCAATGATCTTTCACACGTTTTCCCGCAGTTATGGGCAACAGGTAGTAGGAATGAAAGGGCAAGTTCCCTAGTCGAGGAGTCATCGATGGCCAAGGTTCCCGCAGCACCCAAGAGCGAATCCCACTCGGCCCGCCGGCCGAAGAGGATCGGATTCTCCGTGGAGACGGTGAAGACGGCCCAGGTCAAGAGCGTGCCGAACCTCGAAGTCGACCAGAAGGACGTGTAAGGACAGGGGGCAAGGCACTGTCCTGACCCGCCCGGTGGCTCCTGGAGCCACCGGGCACTCCCCTTAAACCTGTAAGGAATGGCGTGTTCGATCTCGAATCCCTGCTTGACCCAATGCCTCTCGATCAATTTCTTCGCGAGAACTGGACAATTCGGGGCGTCGTCTTACGCGGGCAGGACCGGGACCGTTTCCGTCCGCTCTTCTCATGGGATCAGCTCAACCACCTTCTCAATTTCCATCGTCTCCGGTTCGGCGAAGAAATCCGCCTGGCGGCAATAGGCAGAAAGATCTTCGACAAGCCCGAGACTCCCGAAGAGTGGATCAAGCACTGCCAGGACGGCTACACCCTCATCATCAACCAGTTGCAGGCGCGGCTGCCCGCTATCGCCGAACTGGCAACGGGGATCGAGCGTGCGACCGGCCACCGGAGCCAGGTCAACATGTACTGCTCCTGGCCTGAGCAGCAGGGGTTCGACCAACACCACGACGACCATGAGGTCTTCATCCTGCAGATCGAGGGGACGAAGCGCTGGGTCGTCTCCGAGGAGACGTACAAATACCCGCTCGACAAATACAGCAACGTCTCCGCCGACACAGGCGAACCCAAGGGGCCCCCGTACATCGAGACCGAACTCCGCCCGGGGGACGTGCTCTACATTCCACGGGGCCACTGGCACTACGCGGTGGCCGGTGACGAACCCTCTTTGCACCTGACGCTGGGAGTGACGTGCCGCACCGGCGTCTACTGGCTGAAGTGGCTTGCGGACGAGCTGATGGACGAGGAGGAGTGGCGGCGCAATCTCCCGCCAGTCGTCGGAGGTGATACGGCCCAGCTCGCCGACCACGTCCGCGGACTGATGGGCAGGCTCGCCGCGCGGGCCGACGACGAGCAGTTGGTGAAGGCGTACCTCGCCCATCATCTGACAACCCAGGACAGCCGTCACCGGGAGATCAGCCTCCCGAGCCAGTCCGGGTTCCATCCCCTCTCCACGAACGGCGACACACGTCTACGGCAAGCACAATTCAACCCTGTCAAGGTTGATTACGATGCCGAGGCCGAACAGCACCGTATCCAGTTCGGCACGAAAAAGATCACGCTCGACGGCGCTCCCGCAGAGCTCATCGACAATCTCTTCCGCCGCACGTCGTTCACCCTTGCGGAAGCCGGTGGCTGGGCCCCCGAATTCGACCTGGCCGAAGACATCGCTCCACTGCTACGGCTGCTGGTCGAGGAAGGAATCCTTCTGGAGGAGAGTCCTCCGCCGGCGTGAGCACCGCCAGGAATCCCGGCCCGGCCTGCGGCATGACGGGCAGGCGGTCCATGTCCGACGGGCCTGTACCACGGGGTCAGTTCCTCTCGAAAGTGCAGACCCCGCAGGGCGCTCATCACTGACGGAGATAATTCGATGAAGATCGGCCTGATCGAGCTCAGCGCACACAGCGAGGTCCTCGACAGTCTCATACGGCAAGCCGTCGATGTCGGGGCGAGCCCTACCGTCTACACCAATTCGTTCTGTGCCGAATCCTCGGAGGCCGCCGAATCCGCGGAAGTCGAGTGGAAGGTGTGTCCCCGGGATCTGCCGTACGCGGAATTCCTGGAGAAGTACACGTCCTCGATCGCCTCGCAGGATCACCTGTTCATCATCACCCCGGTCGATTCCTTGTGCGGCCTGCTCTCCGATGCGAGCGTGATGACACCCGCCTGGCACTGCCTGGTGCACAACCTCAACACGTTCACCTCGTCAGACGGCAACCGGCCGAGCGCTGCCATCGCGAAGCTCGTTCTCGACGGCGCGGCGGGTGTCCTTCTCCCGGATCTCCGGCTCAGGAGGACCGGCGATCCTCTGCGAAGCCGCGCCATCAACATCGCCTACCCGCAGCATCCGCCTACGGAGTTCGTGAGGGACGAGGTGCGGTGCTGTATTCCGGGGAGAGTGTATTCCGGCAGGGACCACGCCGAGGTTCTGTCCGCACTGGAAATCGCCTCCCCTCGGCTGACGAAGCGGCTGCGAGTCGATTTTCTGGGAGAGCACTCCACTGAGGACACCAATGCTGCCGTGGAAGCCGCGAGGAAGGCTGTCGCTCCCTCGGTCGAACTGCGAGATCACCCGGGTTACGTCCCTCAGGAGGAGTTCGACCGGACCCTGGCAGAGGCTGACTTCCTCATTCTTCCGGTCTCCGAGCACCTCACGCGTAACGGCATCATCGAGACGCGCGGCCAGACCTGTGTCACGGGCAACATCAACGACATGGTCCGGTTCGGCCTTCCCTCGCTCATGCCCGCCTTCTATCCGCTGAGCGGTCATACCGAAGGCATGACGGCGCGGTACGGCGGCATTCCATCCCTGGCGGACCTGATCGTCACCTGGGTGAACACCGGCGAGATCAACCGCAGGAAGCGGGCGGCGGCACCGGGACTGGAGGCCTACCGGGCCGAGTGCCTGTCGGCCATGCGCGAGCAACTGGGTCGCCGTTACTGACCTGGAACCAGTCCCGGAAAAGCAGGCATCCGAACCCGATTCGAAGGAAAGCGACGCGTGCCACCAGGAGAGCAGCGGCGCCCCCCGGAGGCGCATATGACGACCGATGTATTTCGTGGCCCGGTACGTTTCCTGACGATCGCCAGTTTCGTCACCACCGTCGGCAGCGGGCTCTATCTTGCCGGAAGCATGCTGTTCTTCACCCGCGTCGTCGGGCTGAGTGTGTCGGGCGTGGGCACCGGCCTCGCCATCGCGACGGTCGCCGGCATCCTGTCGGGCCTCCCCCTCGGTGCTGTGGCCGATCGCGTCGGGCCCCGGGGACTGTACGTCGCCACCCAAGGTGTCCAGGCGACGGCGATGTTCCTGTTCCCGATGACACACTCCTTCGCCGTCTTCCTCGTGCTGGTCACCGTCGCCGCCATCGGCCAACGCGGTGCCCAGGCGGTCGGCGGCGCCCTGATCGCACGGATCAGCGAGCCCGGCGAACGTACCCGCGTCCGCAGCCATCTCCGAGCGGTGACCAACCTCGGGATGGGCATCGGCGCAGCTGCGGCCGGCGTCGCGCTCCAGCTCGACTCGACGGCGGGCTACACCCTGCTGATCCTGGCGAACGGACTGAGCTTCCTCGCAGCGGCAGGACTGCTGCTCAAGATCCCGTCCGTGGAGCCGGTGCCACGCCCGCCGGGCGCGCGGCGCATGGAGGCCATGCGAGACGGACCGTACCTCGCCCTGGCGCTGCTGTGCGGGGTCATCGCGTTCCAGTACGACGTGGTGTCCCTGGTCCTGCCGCTCTGGCTGGTGTCGCACACCGCGGCGCCCCGATGGTGGCTTTCCACACTACTTGTGATGAATACGGCAGTGGTCGTGCTGTTCCAGGTCAAGGCAACCCGGTGGGTGAGGGGCCCGTTGCCCGCTTCCACCGCTCTTCGTGGAGCAGGGTTTCTGTCCCTCGCCGGCTGTATTGTGCTCGCGCTCGCCGCAGGGGTTTCCGCCCCCATTGCCGCGGCCCTGCTGCTCGTCGGCGTGCTCCTGCTGTCATCGGGTGAACTCGGCCTGGCCGCAGGGGCATTCGAAATCAGCTTCGTGCTGGCCCCGGAACACGCCCAAGGCCAGTACCAGGGAGCCTTCAACCTGGCCGATGGCGTGGTACGCGCAGCGTCACCGATCGTGCTCACCGCTCTCTGCCTCCAATGGGGCAGGCCCGGCTGGGTGGTGCTAGGTGTCGTCCTCGCGCTCTGCGGCCTAGCCACCCGGCCGCTCACCCGGTGGGCACTGCGCACCCGGACGCTTCCGGCGACGAAAGGATCCGTCCCCGTCGGCTGAGGTCTCCATCGTTGAGACATCTTCGATATCAGCGACATTTGCGATATCGGCGGCATCAGGAGCGGAGTACGCCTCGGCCCGGGACTTCGTCGGCCGCCAGGTCGAAAGAAGTGCGACCGAAGTTGTCGGAGCAGCGACGCCTTCACCCTGGCGGAGTCCGGAGTCCTCGACGGGCGCCGGGCCACCGCGCACTGGCAGTGCGCGGATTCCTTCCGGGCCCGCTTCCCTTCTGTCCGCCTCGAATCAGACGTGCTGTTCGTGGGCGACGATGGCATCCTCACCGCCGAGGGGAGCGCGGCCGTGCTCGCCCTCGGACTGCATGTGGTCCGCCGCAACCATGGCGCGGAGATCGCCAACTCTGAGAGCCGGCGACTGGTCTTCGCGGCGCACCGGGACGGCGGGCAGCGGCAGTTCGTGGAGCACCCCATGCCCGACCTGCCGGACGAGTCCCCGACACCTGTCCTGGCCCGAGGCCCGGAAACGGCTGGACTCACGGCGCACGGTGCCTGACCTCGCGGCGCGTGCGGCGGTCGGTCCGGCGACGCTGCATCGCCGCTTCCAGGCACAATCGGACAGCCTCACTCGTGAAAACACGAGGCCAAGAATCCTCGTCACACTGCGCTCAGCGCCGTACGCGCGGCATTCCCAGGCCGATCCACGAGATGATCTCCCGTTGGATCTCGTTGTTGCCGCCGCCGAAGGTGAAGATGACGGCGGACCGGTATCCGCGTTCGAGTTCGCCGTGGAGCACGGCGCCCGCCGACCCTTCCTTGAGCGGTCCGGCCGAGCCGACGACCTCCATCAGCCAGGCGTAGGCGTCGCGGCGCGCCTCGGAGCCGTAGACCTTGACGGCGGAGGCGTCCTGCGGGGTGAGGGTCGCGTTCTGGACCGCGGACACCATCTGCCAGTTGAGGAGCTTCATGGCATCGAGCCTGGTGTGGGTGCGGGCGAGGAGGGCGCGCACCCAGCCGAGGTCGATGACGCGGCGGCCGTCGGCGAGCCGGGTGTCCGCCGCCCAGCGCTGGACGTTGTGGAGGGCGCGGACGGCCATGGTGCCGTGGGCGGCGAGGGTGACGCGTTCGTGGTTGAGCTGATTGGTGATCAGCCGCCAGCCCTTGTTCTCGTCGCCGACGCGGTGGGAGACCGGGACGCGGACGTTCTCGTAGCAGCTGGCGGTGGTGTCGTGGGAGGCGAGGGTGTTGATGACGGTGCAGGAGTAGCCGGGGTCGCTCGTGGGGACGAGCAGCATGGTGATGCCTTTGTGCGGGGGCGCGTCCGGGTCGGTGCGGACGGCGAGCCAGACCCAGTCCGCGGTATCGCCGTTGGTGGTCCAGATCTTCTGCCCGTTGACGAGGTACGCGTCGCCGTCGCGGACGGCACGGGTCTTGAGCGCGGCGAGGTCCGTCCCCGCGTCGGGTTCGCTGTAGCCGATCGCGAAGTCGATCTCACCGGCGAGAATCTTCGGCAGGAAGCAGGCCTTCTGTTCGTCGGTGCCGAACTGCATGATCGTCGGGCCGACGGTGTTGAGGGCCATCAGCGGCAGCGGCACACCCGCCTGGGCGGCCTCGTCGAAGAAGATGAACTGCTCCATCGGCGACAGGCCACGTCCGCCGTACTGCGTCGGCCAGCCGACACCCAGCCACCCGTCGGTGCCCAGGCGCCGGATCGTCTCCCGGTAGAAGGTCTTCTGCGCGGCCGGGGCCGCGTAGCGCGCGTAGGCGTTGTCGGGGACCAGTCCGGCGAAGTACGTACGCAGCTCGGCGCGCAACTGCTGCTGTTCAGGCGTGTATTCGAGGTGCACGGCCCCTCCAGGAGTCTCGCGGTCGCGTCGCCCGTGTGCGGCGGCGCACACAGTAGAACGTGTTGCAAGAATCCGGAAGGGCCGCGGCGCCCCGGTGGTGTCAGCGCTTGACGGCGCGCAGGACGACGAACTTCGGGTCACCCGCGACCGTGGTGCAGTTGCCGAAGGTCCGGCGCAGCTGTGTGTGGTAGCCGAGGTGCCGGTTTCCGACGACCCACAGCTCACCGCCCGGCCGCAGTGCGGCGCGCGCGCCGTGGAACATCGCACGGGCCGTCGCGTCGGTGGTGGCCTGGTGGGAATGGAACGGCGGGTTGTTGAGGACCAGGTCCACGCTGGCGGGCGCCAGCCGTGTCAGCCCGTCGCCGACCACGAACTCGGCCGTGGCGTCCGGGCCCGTGTTGGCCCGGAAGGTCTCCTCGGCAGAGGCGACCGCCTGGTAGGACTCGTCGATGAAGGTGACCGTCGCTTCGGGGTTGGCGAGCGCGGCGGAGAGTCCGACCACACCGTTTCCGCAGCCGAGGTCGACGACCCGGTCCGGGCCGCTGCGCTCGGGGAGATGGCCGAGGAAGAAGCGGGTGCCGATGTCGAGGCGCTCGGCACAGAAGATCCCGGCGTGGTTGGTGACGGTCCGGCCGGAGACCGGACCGACGTCCTCGGGCAGCTCGTAGCGGTACGGCCAGGGGCTGGGCGTACGGGGCAGCGCCGGGTCCGGGGTGCAGAAGATGAGCCGGGCCTTCTTGACCGCGAGCGAGGTACGGGTCGGGCCGATGATCCGCTCGAAGAGCTTGAGAGTGGAGGTGTGGATCTCCTTGACCATGCCGGTGCCGATGACGACGGTGCCCGCGTGGACGGCCGGCGCGAGCCGGTGCAGCTGGTCCTCCAGGAGCGCGAGGCTCTTGGGGACACGTACCAGCAGGACGTCGATCCGGTCCGGCGGTGTGTCCCTGGCCGACAGGAGGCGCACGGCGTCCGCGGCCGCACCGTTGCGCTCCAGGTTCGCCAGGGTGGCGCGCTGCGCCAGGTAGGAGTCGGTGATCTGTACGGGGCGGTGCCCGGCCAGCACCGTACTCAAGGCACCCCAGCGGTCGCCCACCACGACCACGGCGCCCGACAGGTCGACCGGCTCCGCCTCGTCGGTCCCCTCCAGCCGCCGCAGCAGGTACTCATCGGCAGCGTCCCACGCGCGGAACGGGTCGCGCGGATCCTCGGGGAAGCGGGCGAGGTCGCACCCGGCCCCTGACGTCGTCAAACGGTTCATTGTCCACCCAGGCTAGCCGAGCCGCGGGGAGTGCCCACACACTCCCCGCACCACCCGGGCCGCCGGGCTGCGGACCTACGGACTACGGATTACGGATTACGACGGACTACGGCAGCGTCTTGTCGATCGCCGACCGGCCCTCCCGGGCGAGCCTTCGCTCCGCCCACTGAAGATTCTTCGGGGTCAGGTCCCGCCCGGAGGCGAGCACCAGGTCCTCTGCCGACGGATTGTCGCTCCCGCCGGTGTGCAAGAGGCTGTCGGGAGTCACGCCCCGCAGTGCGGGAGTGACCACCGGGGCTGCGGATACGGATTCGGGCTCGTCACTCATGCCGCCTCCTCGTCCTTTCGGTCATTCTCGCCCCGCGCCGGGCCCGCCGCATCCGTTGCCTTCACGACCCCCTCCCGGCCTCGCAGGAGCGCCCTCACTTGACCTGCACATGATAGGTACGCAGCGTTCACACCAGGGTCACGGTGCGTGTGGAAGGCTCCCGCTGACCACATACCACACGACCACCGCGGCGCCGCCCCCCACCATGTGACGGTTTCGTGGTGCCCGCTTTTTTCGGAGAGGACACCCCACATGTCCCGTCGTCACCTGCCCTGCCGGCGCCCCCTGCTGGCGACCCTCGCCGCGTTCGCGATACTCGCCGGCACCGCGGCCGCCGCACCGGCCGCCACCCCCCGGGCCACCGCCCCCGCGGCTGCGCCGATCGCCACGACGCCGCTCGGCGTCCTCGACGACACGTACTACGAGGACGCACTCGGCAAGTCCGGAACCGCGCTCAAGAGCGCGCTGCACACGATCATCAGCAACCAGACCAAGATCTCCTACAGCCAGGTCTGGAACGCCCTCAAGGACACGGACGAGGACCCCGCCAACCCCTCGAACGTGATCCTCCTCTACTCCGGACGCTCCGAGCCCAAGAGCGACAGCGGCGGCGCGGTCGGCCAGTGGAACCGCGAGCACGTCTGGGCCAAGTCCCACGGAGACTTCGGCACCGCCACCGGTCCCGGCACCGACATCCACCACCTGCGCCCGGAGGACGTCACCGTCAACTCCGTCCGCGGCAACAAGGACTTCGACAACGGTGGCAGCGCGGTCAGCGGAGCCCCGGGCAACTTCACCGACAGCGACTCCTTCGAACCGCGCGACGCGGTCAAGGGCGACGTGGCCCGCATGATCCTCTACATGGCGGTGCGCTACGAGGGCGACGACGCCTTCCCCGACCTCGAACCCAACGACAAGGTGTCCAACGGTTCCGCTCCGAACATCGGCCGCCTCTCGGTACTGAAGGCATGGAGCCAGGAAGACCCGCCGGACACCTTCGAGAAGCGGCGCAACGACGTCATATTCGATCAGTACCAGCACAACCGGAACCCGTTCATCGACCACCCGGAGTGGGTCGAGTCCATCTGGTAGACGGGCCCGGCCACGAGCGGGTCCCTCCCCCGGTTCAGCCGGCCGGGCCGCTCACGCACCAGGCCGCGGCCTCCTCACGGGAGGCGAACGGCCGGACCGCCGGGTGTCCGCCCTGCTCCGCCGTGCCCGGGAGCAGGGCGAGGCGGTCCGCCGGGTCGGCCACGGCGGTGCGCACACCGTCCTCCGCGAGCCGGCCGAGTCCGCTGCGCAGCATCGCACGGGCCACCGTGTCGACTGCGGTGACCCGCCGCAGGTCCAGCACCACGGCCCCGGTCTCCCGCGGTCGCGCCTCGTCCAGCGCGTACAGCACCCGCTCGGCCGCCGTGAAGTCGAGGGCGCCCTGGGCGGCGACGGCGGCGACCCGTTCGCGCCCGGCGCTCCCACGGGACACCGCCGGGGCTGCGGACGGCTCGTCGGCGGTGGCGACCAGGGTGACGGTGGAACCGGCCAGCGCCGGATTGTGCATCAGATGCAGACCGAGCCGTTCCGACAGGGCGCCGAGCGCGGCGCGCCCGCGTACGGAGGTGCCGGTCGGGTCCAGCAGCGGGCTGTACGCCGCCAGACCGAACCTGGCGGGGCCGGCGGCGATCAGCCCGCCCGACACTCCGCTCTTCGCCGGCAGCCCGACCCGTAGCAGCCAGTCGCCCGAGGTGTCGTACATGCCGCAGGTCGCCATCACGGCCAGCACCTGGGCGGCGACCGGCTCGGGGACCACCGCGTCGCCGGTGAGCGGATTGACGCCGCCGTGCGCGAGGGTCGCGGCCATCGCGGCGAGGTCCAGTGTGGTGACCCGTACCGCGCACTGCCTGAAGTAGGTCTCCACTGCGGCCACCGGGTCGACGGGGAGCGGGCCGGCGCTGCGGATCAGATAGGCGAGGGCACGGTTGCGGTCGCCGGTGAGGGCCTCGGAGGCGTACACCCGCTCGTCGACGTCCAGCCGCCGTCCGGCGAAGCGGCTCAGGCAGTCGAGGATGCGGCCGAACCGGGGGGCGTCCGGGGTGTCCGGGATCAGCGCGGTGGTGACGATGGCGCCCGCGTTGACCATGGCGTTGTCGGGCCGCCCCGTGACCGGTTCGAGGCTGATGGCGTTGAACGCCTCGCCGCTGGGCTCGGCGTTCACCCAGCGGCCCACCTCGTCGAGCCCGAGCACGGACAGGGCAAGGGCGTAGACGAACGGCTTCGACACGGACTGCAGGGTGAACAGCGCGTCGGCGTCGCCGGTGCTGTAGCGGTGGCCGTCCATGCTGATCAGCGCCAGTCCGAACGCACCCGGATCGGCCAGCGCCAACGGTGGGATGTAGTCGGCCAGTTGACCGTCCCGCAGCCCGGCGAACCGCCTGTGCAGTTCGCGCAGGGCATCGGTGACGGCTTCGGCGGCGCCCACCGGAACCGGCCGTCAGCCGCGCTCGGCCTGGGCGATCCGGGGGAACGTCTTGACTCCGGCCGCCTTGCGGCTGTTGGCGTGCTGGCTGACGGTCCGGCCGGGCGGGACGTCCGTGAAGCCGAGCACCACGGAGTCGAGCACCTTCCCGGCGGAGTCGGCGAACTCCACCTTCACGGCGTAGAAGGCGGACTTGTCCGTACGGTTGGTGACCCGCACGAGGGCACTGCGGAACTGCTCGGACTTCACGACCGCCAGCCCCGTCACCGAGACGTCCTTGACCGCGTTGCCGCGGCCCTGGACACCTTCGAGCTGCTTGACGGCCCGCTGCCGGTCGCGTTCGGCGGCGGCCGCGGCCGAGGCGGCGAACTCCTGCTGGGTACGCGGGGTGGAGCTCGGGGACCGCGTCATGGCCGGTTCCGGGGACACCGTACGGGTACTCCTGGCCGTGCCCGGCGAAGTGGTGCCGGATCCGCCGCAGGCGGCGGTTGCGGCGACGATCACCGCGGCGAGCGCGGCGAGGGCCGGGTTGCGGGCTGCGCGGCCGCCGAAGGCGTGACGCGAGGGACTGGTCGGTTTCACGGACGCTCCGTCTGCTCGGAAGGACGTATCGGAAGGGCGCAAGGGAGACAGGAGGCGAAACGAGGAGCCGCCGCACCCCTGCCAGGACCACTAACCAACAACTCGCCCATATTAGGATCAAACGGTATGAATTAACTCGTTGAATTCGCCCGCTTCGCTCAGGAGCGGATACCAGCCGCTGGAGTGATCGATGGACACGGACGCCCTGACCGCCGGCCTGTTGAGGGAACTGCGGGCGGTCAAGCCCTATCCGGCCCTGTCCCTGACCATGCCGACGCACCGCCGCGCCCCGGACAACGCCCAGGACGCCGTACGGCTGCGCAACCTGGTGGCCGAGGCCGTCAGCCGGCTGGAAGCGGACCCCGCCGTCACCCGCGAGGCCGGGAACGCCCTGAAGGAGCAGCTCGAACGGGCGGTCACCGAGGTGGACCCGCGCCGGGCCCTGGACGCCCTGATCCTCCTCGTCACCGCCGACGAGCACCAGATCTGGCAGCTTCCCCGCACCGCGCCCGAACGGGTGGTGCTCAGCGACACGTATCTGACCCGCAACCTGGTCGCCGCGAAGGCCCAGGCCCAGCCGTTCTGGGCGCTCACCGTGTCGGCCGGGCACGCCGCCCTGTGGAGCGGCACGCAGGACGTCCTGAACGAGGAGCGGACCGACGGGTTCCCGCTGGCGGCGCCGCAGGAGGCGCCCGACCCGCAGCGCGAGGAGCAGATCGGCGACACCCCGAGCACCTTCACCGACGAGGAGACGCGCAACTTCCTGCGCACCGTCGACGAGAAGCTGCGCGCGGTACTGGCCGCGGACCCGCGCCCGCTGTATCTGGTCGGCCTCGCTCCCGCGCTCGCCCTTCTCGGCGAGGTCGGGGAGAGCGCCGGGTCGGCGGTGGGCCGGATCACCAAGGGGGCACCGGCCGGCACGACGCCGGGCGACCTGCTCAAGGATCTCCGGCCCGCGCTCGACGACCGGCGGCGGCGGATCGCCGCGGAGATCGACGGCAAGCTGGACGAGGCGCGCGGCCGGCGTGCCTTCGCCGGTGGTCTCGACGAGGTCTGGGCCGCCGTACGGGAGGGACGCGCCGGGCTGGTGGCGGTGGAGGAGAACTTCCAGGAGACGGTACGGGTGACGGACGAGCACCTCGAACCGGTGAGCGGTGAAGCCGCGGACCTGACGGACGGCACGGTCCGTGAGGACATCGTCGACGAGCTCGTCGAAGCGGCCCTGGACAACGGAGCCGACGTGGTCTTCCTCGCCGACGACTCGCTCGCGGAGCACGGACGGATCGCGGCGGCCCTGCGCTACTGAGCGTGCCCGGGACGCCGCGCGCCGCCCCGGGCACGCGGCAGGCGTGCGGGTCCCCGGGGCCGCTGGGACACTGGAGAGGACGCCCGATCGGGCCCCGGGCCGAGTCCCGGGGCAGGTCCCTGGGAAGGGAGTGACAGCACCATGCCCATGCCACGCGGATCCAATGCCAGACGGGAACGGCAGTACGAACACATCAAGGAAAGCGCTCAGGAACGCGGGGTCGGCGAGGACCGGGCCGAGGAGATCGCGGCCCGTACGGTCAACAAGGCACGCGCCCGCGCCGGTGAGTCGAAGACCGCGAGCCGTACGTCCATCGAGGACATGTCGTCCGCCCGCCGCGGCGGGCTGCGCTCCCACAGCGGGGCCGGGGGGCCGACTCGCGAACAGCTCTACGAAGAGGCGAAGAAGAAGAACGTCCACGGACGTTCACACATGACGAAGGCCGAGCTGGAGCGGGCGCTCGGCCGCTGAGCCCGCGACGCGGGCCCCTGAGCCCGCGACGCCGGAACAGGGCGGACATCGCACCACCCCGGACGGCCGTCGCCGGCACCGGGCGGTACCGGCGGCAGCCCAGCTGTTCTCCGCCGCCCCGGCGTTGGCCGCCGCCCCGGATTCAGCCGCTCCAGGTCCAGTCGGCCACCTCGTCAAGGTCCGTGCCGTGTTCACGGATCCAGTCGTGGTGGCGGGTGCGGACATCCGCCATCGCCTGGCGTACCGCGACGGCACGGACGCCCAGGCCGGGCACCCGGTCGATGACGTCCATGACCAGCCGGTAGCGGTCCAGGTCGTTGCGGACCACCATGTCGAAGGGCGTGGTGGTGGTGCCCTCCTCCTTGTAGCCCCGCACGTGCAACTGGGCGTGGCCGGCCCGCCGGTAGGTCAGCCGGTGGATCAGCCACGGGTAGCCGTGGTAGGCGAAGATCACCGGGGCGTTGCTGGTGAACAGCGCGTCGTACTCGGAGTCCGGCATTCCGTGCGGGTGCTCCTCACGGGTCAGCAGTCTCGCCATGTCGACCACGTTGACCACCCGCACGGCCAGTTCCGGCAGATGCCTGCGCAGCAGATCGGCTGCCGCGACGGTCTCCAGCGTGGGTACGTCACCGGCGCAGGCGAGTACCACGTCGGGTTCACGGCCGCCGTCCTCCGTGCCGGCCCACTCCCAGACGCCGGCTCCGCGGGCGCAGTGCGTGCGGGCCTGGTCCATGGTGAGCCAGTCGAAGCCCGGCTGCTTGCCGGCCACGATCACATTGACGTAGTCGCGGCTGCGGAGCGCGTGGTCGGCGACGGAGAGCAGGGTGTTGGTGTCCGGCGGCAGATAGACCCGTACGACTTCGGGGCTCTTGTTGAGGACGTGGTCGACGAAGCCGGGGTCCTGGTGGGAGAAGCCGTTGTGGTCCTGGCGCCAGACGTGCGAGGTGAGCAGGTAGTTGAGCGAGGCGATGGGACGGCGCCAGGCCAGCCGACGGGATGTCCTGAGCCATTTGATGTGCTGGTTGACCATCGAGTCGACGATGTGGGCGAACGCCTCGTAGCAGGAGAAGAGACCGTGCCGGCCCGTGAGGAGGTATCCCTCCAGCCAGCCCTGGCACAGATGCTCCGAGAGCACCTCCATGACGCGTCCGTCACGGGAGAGGTGCTCGTCGGTCGGCAGGATCCGCTCCTGCCATGCCTTGCCGGTGGACTCGTAGAGCGCGTCGAGCCGGTTCGACGTGGTTTCGTCGGGGCCCATGACCCGGAAGTCGCGGCGCTCGGCGGTGGCGGCCATGACGGCCTCCAGCAGTCCACCGAGGACCCGGGTCGGTTCGTGCAGCACGGTGCCGGGCTTGTCGACCGCGACGGCGTGGTCGTCCAGCGGCGGGATGGGCAGGTCGCGCAGGAACAGGCCGCCGTTGGCGTACGGGGTCGCGCCGAGCCGGTCGGTCCCCCCGGGCACGCAGTCGAGCACCTGGGCGGTGGGGCGCCCCGCCGTGTCGAAGAGTTCCTCCGGCCGGTAGGAGCGCATCCACGCCTCCAGCTGCCGCAGGTGCTCCGGGTTCTCCCGGACGCCGGGCAGCGGCACCTGGTGGGCGCGCCAGGTGCCTTCGACGGGCACGCCGTCGACCTCGGCCGGGCCGGTCCAGCCCTTGGGGGTGCGCAGCACGATCATCGGCCAGTGCGGGCGCTCGGTGGTACCGCCGGTGCGGGCGGCGGCCTGGAGTTCCCGGATCCGGTCGACGGCCCGGTCCATCGCGGCGGCCATCGCCCGGTGGACGGTGAGGGGGTCGTCGCCGCCGACGTACAGGGGGTCGTGTCCGTAGCCGCGCAGCAGGGCGTCGAGTTCCGTCTCCGGCAGGCGGGCGAGCACCGTCGGGTTGGCGATCTTGTAGCCGTTGAGGTGGAGGATCGGGAGGACGGCCCCGTCGTGCACCGGGTCGAGGAACTTGTTGGAGTGCCAGGACGCGGCGAGCGGTCCGGTCTCGGCCTCGCCGTCCCCGATGACACAGGTGACGAGCAGGTCCGGGTGGTCGAGGGCGGCACCGTAGGCGTGGGTGAGGGCGTAGCCGAGTTCGCCGCCCTCGTGGATGGAGCCGGGGGTCTCCGGTGCCACATGGCTGGGCACCCCGCCGGGGAAGGAGAACTGCCTGAACAGCAGTTCCATCCCCCGGGCGTCCCGGCTGACGTCGGGGTACGTCTCCGAATAGCTGCCCTCCAGCCAGGAGTTGGCGAGGACGGCGGGTCCGCCGTGACCGGGGCCCCAGACGCACAGGCCCTGGACGGAGCGGGACTTGATGACGCGGTTGAGATGGGTGTGGACCAGGTTCAGTCCGGGTGAGGTGCCCCAGTGGCCGAGCAGGCGCGGCTTGATGTGCTCCGGGGCGAGCGGCTGGGTCAGGAGCGGATTGGCCATGAGGTAGATCTGGCCGACGGTCAGGTAGTTGGCGGCCCGCCAGTGCGCGTCGAGCGCGGCGATCTCCTCGTCGGAGGGGCCGGGTGTCGCTGCCGGGTGGGCGGCGTGACTCATCCGTGCCTGCCTTTCAGGGCTCCTGGGACGTGGCGCCGACGGGCTCGGGGCCGTACCAGACCGTCGTCGCGTTGCAGAATTCGCGGATGCCGTGGCCGGCGAGTTCGCGTCCGTAGCCGGAGCGCTTCACGCCGCCGAAGGGCAGCGCGGGATGGGACGCCGTCATACCGTTGAAGAAGACGCCGCCCGCCTCCAGATCGCGTACACAGCGGCGGGCCTCGTCGGCGTCACGGGTCCATACGTTGGAGCTGAGGCCGAAGGGGCTGTCGTTGGCGAGTTCCACGGCTTCGTCGAGTCCGTCGACGCGGTAGAGCGTGGCGACGGGACCGAAGGTCTCCTCGCGGTGGATGCGCATGGCGGGGGTGATCCCGGTGAGGACGGTCGGGGCGTAGAACCAGCCCCGCTCCAGCTCCGGTCTCAGGCCGTCGGGGCGGCCTCCGCCGCACAGCACGGTCGCGCCCTGCCGTACCGCGTCGTCCACCAGCTCCTCCAGGTCCGTGCGGCCCTGTTCGCTGGAGAGGGGCCCGACGTCGGTGGACTCCTGGAGCGGGTCGCCGACCGTGAGGTCGCGCATGCCCACGGTGAACCGCTCGGCGAACTCGTCGTACACCTCCGTGTGCACGATGAACCGTTTGGCGGCGATGCAGGACTGGCCGTTGTTCTGCACCCGGGCGGTCACGGCCGTACGGGCGGCCCTGGCAACGTCCGCCGACGGCAGGACGAGGAACGGGTCGCTGCCGCCCAGTTCCATGACGGTGTGCTTCACCTCGTCGCCGGCGATCGACGCGACCGAGCGCCCGGCCGGTTCGCTGCCGGTGAGGGTGGCGGCGGCGACCCGGCGGTCGCGCAGGACCGACTCGACCGCCCCGGCTCCGACCAGCAGGGTCTGGAAGCAGCCCGCCGGGTATCCGGCCCGGCGGAACAGGCCCTCCAGGTACATGGCCGTCTGCGGGACATTGGAGGCGTGCTTGAGCAGGCCGACGTTCCCGGCCATCAGCGCGGGGGCGGCGAACCGTACGACCTGCCAGAGCGGGAAGTTCCACGGCATCACGGCGAGGACGGCGCCCAGCGGGCGGTAGTGGACGTAGGCCCGCGACGCGCCGGAGTCCCGCACATCGGCCGCCGACGGGTGCTCGTCGGCGAGGAGTTCCTCGGCGTGGGCCGCGTACCAGCGCATCGCCTTCACGCACTTGGCGGCCTCCGCGCGGGCCGCCGTGACAGGTTTGCCCATCTCGGTGGTCATGGTGCGCGCGATGTCGTGCTGGTCCTCTTCGAGGAGGCCGGCGGCGGTGTCGAGCAGACGGGCCCGTTCGTCGAACCCGGTGGTGCGGTACTGCCGGAACGCGGTGTCGGCGGCGTCGAGCCTCTGCTCGATCTCCGCCTCTCCGAACGCGTCGAACGTTCTCAGGGTCTCGCCGTTCGCGGGGTTGACCGTCGCGATGGGCATGACTGTGCTCTCCTTGCCTCGGTACTTCGACCGTGCCGCGCCGTGCGCCGTACCGCAACGCGGGCCCCGCCTGACGGACACCCTCCCGGCGCGGACCATGCGTGCGGTGTGCACGCCGTCCGCGCCGGGAGGGTGAGGCGTTCAGCGGGTACGGGGGCCGGCAGTACCGGTCCCGGTGACCCGCCTCAGACGAGAGCGGGGGTGACGCCGGAGGCCGCCGTGGTGGTTTCGGGCACGGGCTCCGGAACGGCGGCCGGCGGGCGGCGGAACTCGCGCACACCGGGCAGCGGCGCCGACGGCACCAGTTCGACGGTGCGCGGCTCCTTCGCGTACCGGGTGAACCAGACGACTTTGCCTTCGGCCGTACGGCAGGTGCCCCAGCTGTCGCTCAGGGCCATGACGCGGCTGAGACCACCGCCGCCAGTGCTGAGCAGCCGCGGCATCTCGGCGCCGTTGTCGGCGACGGAGACCGTGAGATGCCGCCCCGACCAGCGGAGATCGACGACACAGTTGTTGTCGTCACCGACATGCCGGTGGACATTGGTCAGCAGCTCCTCCACACCCCGGCACACGGGCCGGATGTGGAGTTCGAGACTCCAGTGACGCAGATGCGCGGCGATTATTCGCCGCAGCTGGTACACACGCTCTGCCGAAACCTGGAGTTCGACCGAGTAGTGCCGGTCGAGTTGAACGGTCATCGTCGAGGCTCCTCACACCGAGGCCCACTGACTTCGCCCCATTGAACCAACGGCTCCCGAATACGAAGAGTGAGCAGATGTCACTTCTGGGTCACTCCACAGGGTGACCCGGCAGAGCCGGTTGCGCAACACAAGGAACGCCCGATCGGCCGCATGGAGGGGGTCCGCCCAGGTCAGAGCAGGTATGGCAGCAGTGTGTCCGGGGTGATCGGAAGGCTGCGCACCCGGACACCGGTGGCGTGCCGGACCGCGTTGCCGACGGCCGCCGCAGCACCGACGTTGCCGATCTCGCCGATGCCCTTGCTGCCCATCGGGTTGAGATGCGGGTCTTCCTCCTCGATCCAGTGCACCTCGATGTCCGGCACGTCGGCGCAGACCGGCACGTGATAGGAAGCGAAATCGCTCTCGGTGAAGTCACCGAAGAAGGGGTCCATGGTGCTGGACTCGGTCAGGGCCATGCCGATCCCCATCGTCATGCCGCCGATGAACTGGGAGCGCGCGGTACGGGAGTTGAGGATGTGTCCGGCGGCGAAGACGCCGAGCATCCGGCGCACCCGCACCTCTCCGGTACGGGAGTCGACGGCGGCCTCGGCGAAGTGCGCACCGAACGCGTGCCGGGCGTAGGGGGATTCCGCGGACGTCTCCTGCCCGGTGTCCGCGAAGGCCGTAATCCCCTCGGCGGGCAGGGGGCCGCTCCGCTCGCGCAGTTGCCGCAGGAGGGCGGTGGACGCCTTGTGCACGGACCAGCCCCAGGAGGCCGTGCCCGAGGAACCGCCGGCCAGCGGGGCGTCGGGCAGGTCACTGCTGCCGATGTCGATCCGGACGTTCTCCACCGGGGTCCCCAGTACCGAGGCGGCGATCTGCGCGAGTACGGTGCGGGCGCCGGTGCCGATGTCGGTGGCGTTGACCCGGATGCGGTACGAGCCGTCGGGTGCCGCGTGCGCCGTGGCGCTGGAGGCGGCGATGTACACGGGGTACGTGGCGGCGGCGACGCCCGTCCCGAGCAGCAGCGGCCCCTCTTCGCGGGCCGCGGGGCGGGGATCGCGCTCGTACCAGCCGAAGCGCGCGGCGCCCGTCTCCAGGCAGGCGGCGAGGCCGCGGCTGCTGAACGGGCGGCCGGAGTCGGGCTCGTTCGCCGGGTCGTTGCGCAGGCGCAGCTCGACAGGGTCCATGCCGAGGGCGGCGGCGAGCTCGTCCATGGCGGACTCCAGCGCGTACAGTCCCGGGGCCTCGCCCGGTGCGCGCATCCAGGACGGGCTCGGCACGTCCAGGGCGGCCACCCGATGGGCGGTACGGCTGTGTTCGGATCCGTACATGACACGGGTCGGTACGGCTGCCTGCTCCACGAACTCCTTGATGGTGGAGGTGTGGGTGATGACCTCGTGGGCGACCGAGGTGAGGGTGCCGTCGAGTTCGGCGCCGAGCCGGACGCGCTGCACGGTGGGGGCGCGGTGGCCGACCACGGCGGGCATCTGGCGCCGGGGCAGAACGATCTTGACAGGGCGCCCGGTGTGGCGTGCGGCCATGGCGGCCAGGACGGTCTGCGGGCGCGGGGTGCCCTTGGAACCGAAGCCGCCGCCGACGTGTTCGGAGACCACGGTGATCTGCTGCGGGCGCAGTCCGAACGCGGTGGCGAGGCTGTCGCGGACCCTGGTGGAGCCCTGGCTGGAGTCGTGGACGGTCAGCCGGCCGTCCTCGGTCCATCGTGCGGTGGAGGCGTGCGGCTCCATGGGGTGGTTGTGCAGGGCACCGACGGTGTAGGTGGCGTCGACCTGTACGGGCGCGTCGGCAAGGGCCCGGTCGGTGTCGCCGCGTTCACGGACGGCCGGGAAGTCGCCGTTGACGATCTCCGGGGTGTACAGCCCGGGGTGGTCCTCGGTCAGCAGGACGTCGTGCCGGGTCTCCTCGTAGGCGATCCGCAGCGCCCCGGCCCCTGCGCGGGCCTGTTCGAACGTGTCGGCAACGACGACCGCGACGTGCCAGCCCCGGTGCGGGACCCGGTCGTCCTGCAGGACGGCGAGGATCGGGTCGTCGGGCTGCTTCAGCGTCGGGGCGTTGTCGTGGGTGAGGACGGCGCGCACGCCCGGCAGGGCCAGTGCCTCGTCGGTGTGGATGGCGCTGACGCGGCCGCGGGCGATGGTGGCGGGGACGGGCCAGCCGTACAGGCAGCCCGGCGGGGTGTGTTCGGCGGCGTAGCGGGCGGTGCCCGTGACCTTGTCCCGGCCCTCGCGGCGGACGACGGGATTGCCCAGTGGTGGAGGGGCCTGGCTCATGACGGGATCCTCACGTCTGCGGGTCTGCTTGTCTGCGGTTGCTCAGCTGTCGGCGGCGAGTTCGGCCAGTGCTTCGACGGCCAGACTGCGGGCGAGGCCCACCTTGAACGCGTTGTCGCGCAGCGGCCGGGCCGCGGCGAGTTCGGCGTCCGCGGCCCGTGCGAAGGTCTCGTCGGTGGCCGGGGCGCCCCGGAGCACGTCCTCCGCGGCGTGTGCCCGCCAGGGCCGGTGGGCGAGCCCGCCGAAGGCCAGCGCCGCATGCGCGATCCGGCCGTCGCGGACGCTCAGCACCGCGGCGACGGACGCGAGGGCGAAGGCGAACGAGGCGCGGTCGCGGGCCTTGCGGTAGAGGGAGCCGGCACCGTCCGGGCGCGGCGGGAGCACCACCTCGGTGATGAGTTCGCCCGCCCGGATCTCGGTGTCCCGGTGGGGGGTGTCGCCCGGCAGGCGGTGGAATGCGCAGGCGGGTACGGTCCGTTCGCCGTCGGGTCCGTGCAGGTGGACGGTGGCGTCGAGGGCGGACAGGGCGACGGCCATGTCGGACGGCTGGGTGGCGACGCAGTGCTCGGAGTGGCCGAGTACGGCGAGGTCGCGGTGCGCGCCTTCGCGGGCGGGGCAGCCGGTGCCGGGTTCCCGCTTGTTGCAGGGTTTGGAGGTGTCCTGGAAGTACGGACAACGGGTGCGCTGCAGCAGGTTGCCGCCGGTCGTGGCGGTGTTGCGGAGCTGTCCGGAGGCTCCGGACAGCAGCGCCTGCGACAGGACGGGGTAGCGGGTGCGTACGGCGGGATGGGCGGCCAGGTCGCTGTTGCGTACGGTCGCGCCGATGCGCAGCCCGCCGTCGTCGGTGTCGGCCACCCGGTCCAGCGGCAGCCGGCTGATGTCGATGAGCAGGTCGGGGGTTTCCACCCCGAGCTTCATCAGGTCGACGAGGTTGGTGCCGCCGCCGAGGAATCCGGCGCCGGGGTGGGCGGAGCTCGCGCGGACCGCTTCGTCGGTGGACCGGGCGCGGAGGTAGGCGAAGGGTTTCACGGCGCCACGTCCTCGATCGCCTCGACGATACGGGGGTAGGCGCCGCAGCGGCACAGGTTGCCGCTCATCCGCTCGCGGATCTCGGGGACGTCGAGTGGAGCCGGTGCGGATACGGCCGCGGCACGTGCGGTGACATGGGACGGGAAGCCGTCCGCCGCCTCGCCGAGCATGCCGACGGCCGAGCAGATCTGGCCGGGTGTGCAGTAGCCGCACTGCAGGGCGTCGCGGTCCAGGAAGGCTTCCTGGACGGGGTGGAGCCGGTCGCCGTCGGCGAGGCCCTCGACGGTGGTGATGCGGGCGCCGTCGTGGGCCACGGCGAACAGCAGGCAGCTGTTGGCACGCCGCCCGTCGACGAGGACGGTGCACGCCCCGCACTGCCCGTGGTCGCAGCCCTTCTTCGCACCGGTGAGGTCGAGGTGTTCGCGCAGGGCGTCCAGGACCGTGGTGCGGTGATCGAGCGTCAGGGTCCGCTCGGTTCCGTTGATGTGCAGTGTCAGGGTGGAACGGTCGCCGGTTGCCTCCGGCTGTCGCGCACCGTCGTCCCGCCCGTGAGAGGGGTCCACTCACTCGCACCTTTCAGAGGTGGCCTTTTGTTCGCTTTCTACCAGAAACGCCCTGCCTTCCCGCTTCATTGCTCCGTCGCCGGGCGGCGGCCTGTCGGCCTACCGGCTCGGATGGCTCCGGTGGGTCTGCAGGCGCAGGCGCACCTCTTCCTCCTGGTCCCCGGAGACCGTCCCGACGACGCGAACGTCGAAGGCGTGCGCCAGGCTCCGCCGGAGCCGTTCGACCGCCCAGTAGCCGCCCTGCACATCGATCTTCACGGGCGCGCCGAGCGCGACCGGTCCCGAGATCACTCTCTCCTCGGTGACGTCCACGGTCGCCACCCATGCGGTGGGCCGCCTCTCCGCGAGTTTCCTGGGTACGTCGACGGAGGCCCGGTCGGTGGTGAAAGCGGCCCGCAGCGCGTCGAAGACCATCCGCGCGTCACCCGTGTCGCACCCGCTGATGACGACCGAGACCTCCTGGCCGTGCACGCTCTCGTCCGGCTGTCGCTCCTTGATGCTGTTCACCGCGATTCCTTCCGCTCGGCGCCGTGTGGTGCGCCCCCGCGCCGGGGACCGACGGCGTGGGCGGGGCCGGGTGGGTCCGGCACTCCCCTCGCTCACCCCCGGCGGTTCGAGGATCCCCTCCAGGCTCACCCCGCTGCCGGGCGACGGCGACACGAGGCCGCCGGCAGATGGACGGCGCAAGGCACCGCCCCTGGCCTCCTGGGCACCTCGACCCCGACCCTGAAACACTTTTAGGTTCATATCCACTTAAAACATGAATTCGTCATCATTGACCGAGTGACACCTGCCCCTCGGGGTATCCGGGAGGCATGGACGTATCGAACGGAGACCTCAGGTCGCTGGCCCTCACCCTCGCCGACGGGCGCGGCGCGGTCGGCGCGGTGATGGGCATTGTCGGAGTGGCGCTGGTGGCCATGCTGATCGGCGGCTTCTGGCTGGGCAAGCGGCGCCGGGCCCAGGAGCCGCCTCCGCCCCGGCCCGAGGACCAGCCGCCCCGGCCGGACCACCGGACCCACATCGAGCGACCCGATGCCCAGCTCGACGAGAGCTTCCCGCCCAACGGCCGGGGACTCTCCCCCTACGAGCTCGGCGACCGCGGGAACGAGCCCATCCGCCACGACAGCGACGAGCAGCGTGACTGACCTCCCGGAAGCCGGAAGGACAGCTGCACCGCGCCGCGGAGGACCGCGCCGCGTCGCCGCGTGTTGCGGGAGGGACTGTCCGCGGTGAGGCTGGTGAGGCTCCGACGGCCGTCGGCACGCGCAGGCCGCAGAACCGATGAAGGCAGTAGGACCATGACCGGAAGCCCTCCCGGGGCGGCGTCGATGCCCGCGCCGCTGACCGGGTCCGCAGCGCCCTGCTGGGTCAATCTCATGACCCGCGACCTTGCATCGGCGCAGGAGTTCTACGGCGCCGTGCTGGGCTGGAGCTTCCGACCGGCCAAGCTGGGGCAGGAGTTCTCCGTCGCACGCCGCAGGGACGTGCCGGTCGCCGGCATCGGTGCGGTGGCGACCGCCTACCGGGTGGCGGTGGCCTGGACGCCCTACTTCGCCGTCCCCGACGCCGACGCGGCGGCCTCACGCATCCGCGAGCGCAGCGGCACGGTCGCGGTGGGGCCGCTCGCGCTCGGCAAGGGGCGCGGGGCACTGGCGGCCGATCTCGACGGCGCGGTGTTCGGCGTCTGGGAACGGACCGAGCCCGCGACCTCGCCCCCCGCGCCGGACGACCACTCGCACGCCTGGCTGCGACTGCACACCAGGAACGCGTTCGATGCGGCGATCTTCTACGGCGGAGTGCTCGACTGGGCGAGCGGGCGCCCCGGAAGCTGCGAGGTGTCGTACGAGAAGGACGAGGTCATCGTCGACTGCAACGGGCGCAGGCTCGCCCGGATCAGCTCCGGCGCGGTGGAGGCGGCGCCCGATCCGCTGGTCCGCCCGCACTGGCAGGTCCTCTTCCCCGTCACCGACGTGGCGGCCACCGTCGAGACGGCGCGGCGAAACGGCGGCAGCCTGGTCGAGCGGCGTCCGCTGGGGCCGGGCGAGGAGGCGACTCTGCTGGACCCGGACGGCGGGCTCTTCACGGTCACGGACGTCCGGGACCCCACGGCAGGCGACACGGCCTGATCCGGCCGCTCCGTTCGGCGGTCAATTCCCACGTTCGCGCGAGGAGCGGGCCAGCGCCCGGACCGGGACCACGAACCAGCAGACCAGGAACCACAGCGCCATGCCGCCCACCAGCCACAGGGCGAGGGAGTCGTGCAGGGCCACCCGCAGAATGAGCAGCAGTGCGCAACACATGGTGCACAGCAGCAGGACCAGTCCGAGCACGGTCAGCCGTGACGCCCAGGTGACCGTCTGCGGCTTGAGCCGCGTTCCGCCGACCAGGCGGTGGTACGACACGGGCCCGATCAGGGCGGCGGCGGAAACCCAGCATCACGGTGACCACGTAGATGGCGCGGTCGGTGTCCGACAGCTCGGCGAAGCGCGGCTGGAAGACGACCGCGAGCAGGAAGCCGAACAGGATCTGCACGCCGGTCTGGGCGACTCGCAGTTCCTGGAGCAGTTCCCCCCACCGCCGGTCCGCCCGCTCCTCGGGCGTCTCGTGGCAGCCGGTCTTCGGACCCCGGCTGCCGGGGCCGCGGGGTTTCGAGGTCGCCGTGAGCCTCCGTCCGGATGCGCGGCGTACATCAGCCGCCACTCCTCCCCACCGTGGACCTCACAACGATCACACCGGGCACTCGACGAGCCGCCCGGCCGCGTCTAGGCTTTTGAGTACGGCATCGCGCGCCGGTCACCGGCCGGGTGAGGCGTGGAGGTGCCCGTGAGATGCCTGTTGGAGGCATTCCACAGTGTCAGTCGAGTTGAATCACACCATCATTCACGCCCGGGACAAACAGGAGTCCGCCGAGTTCCTCGCGGACATACTGGGCCTGGAAGTCGGCGCGGAATGGGGCCCGTTCGTCCCGGTCGCCACCGCAAACGGCGTCACCCTGGACTTCGCGACCGTTCCCGAGACGTCGATCACCCTGCAGCACTACGCCTTCCTCGTCTCGGAACCGGAGTTCGACAGGGCGTACACCCGCATCAAGGAGCTCGGGCTCACGTACTACGCGGATCCGCATCGGAAGCATCCTGGCGAGATCAACCACAACGACGGCGGCCGAGGTGTGTACTTCCTCGATCCCGCCGGTCACGCCATGGAGATCATCACGCGTCCGTACGGGGGCTTCCCCTCCTGACACGGCGCACGGCAAAGGGGGGCCGGCCGGAATCCGCGTACGGGTTCCGGCCGGCCCCTTCCGTACCCGGTCAGGCGACCGGCAACTCCAGTTCGGGCCGGTCCCACATCACGGCGGGCGGATTGGCCGCCAGGGTGCCGGTGCGCCAGGCACCCACGCTCAGGTAGAAGCCCTCGGCGGGCGGATGCGAGACGATACGGACACCGGTCAGGCCGGCGCACCGCGCTTCGTCGCGCAGATGCGCGACGAGCAACCGCCCGATGCCCAGGCCCTGCGCGTCATCGGCGACGAACATGAGGTCGAGCTCCGGCGGAACGAGGATCAGTGCGTAGAAGCCGAGGATCCGGTCGGTGGCGGCCTCCACTGCCGCGAAGACCCGGTGGGCCTCGATGTAGTCGGGTCCCACCTGATAGTCGGCAACCATCGCGGCGTAGTGGCCCTCGTACGCGCGGGAGGACCTGACCAGCCGGGTGAGCCGCCGGCCGTCCCGCGCGGTCGCGCGCCTGATCCGTACGTCCTCGCGGCGCGCACCCTCGTTCGGGCGCGTAATGCTCGATGTCATGGTGAGAGTATTACGCATCCGGTTGTGTGCCTGCGGGGCGCCTGCTTCCGGGCCCTCGGGCCCCGGGCTACGACGGACGCCGGGCCGCGCGCCACTCCTCGACGACGGCGTCGATGTCGAACGGCTTGCGGTTCAGCAGCGGCCCGGGCGGCGGCCGCCGAATGACCGCCCGGATCTTCTCGTTGACCTCGGCCAGCATCCGCCGCACCTCGGCCTCCGTCCGCGCCTCGGACACGGCTTCGCGCACATCCTCGGCCTCTTTGCGCAGCGCCAGGACCGGCGGGAGCACCGACACCCCCTCCCGCTGCATCTTCTGCTTGATCCACCAGGTCTCGTCGTAGGGGGCGTCGAGAGTGCCGAGGGGTTTGCCGTAGCCCGGCAACTGCGAGAAATCGCCGCGCTGCTCCGACTCGCGGATCTGCTTGTCGACCCATGATTCGAAGCTGACGCCCGCGGGTTTACGTTCGGTCAACGTACGCCCCTCTCGGAGGATTCGCATTCCGGACCGTCCACTATACCCGGGGCCACGAAAGCGCCCGCTGCGCCCACGGGCCCACGCCACTGCCAATTGCCCGTCACCCGCGCCCGGTTCAGTGCGTGTGCCCGGTTCAGTGCGTGTGCCCGGCGGGTGCCCCGGCCACGTTCTCCCGGGGGCCGGAGGCATCCTGCCCCGATGCCTGCACACGGACGGTGAAGGCCGCCGTGCGGACCTTCCCGTCGTGCTGGAAGTCGAGGAAGAGCCGGTACGTACCCGCGCTGGGCGCCGTCGCCGTGAAGGACACCACGGGTCCCGGACCGCCCTCGTTCGGGTGGACGTGCAGATAGGCCAGGTCGCCCGAGCGGAGGGCGACCAGATGCCCGTACGCGCCGAGGTAGGGCTGCAGATCGGTCACGGGACGGCCGTTTCTGCTGACGGTCAGTTTCAGCTCGCCGCTCCGGCCGGCGCGGAGTTCGCCGTCGAGGGCGACGCGGTAGCCGTCCGTCTCGGCAGTGGCGCGCGGGGCCGGCAGGGGAGCGGGACGGTAGGCGCCGGAGACGGCCAGATCCGCGCCCAGCGTGAGGTTCTCGGCGCCCTCGACCGCGGGGGTGAAGTCGGCGAACGCCCGGTACCCGCCGGCCCTGGGCAGGTCGACCGGGGTCGACCAGGCTCCGTCGGCCGCGCGGACCGGGTGCAGGTGCCGGAATTCGGTGAGGTCGGTCGAGGCAAGGATGAAATGCAGTTCCTTGCCGTGCTCCCGTCGATAGGCGGTGACCTTGCGGCCGGTGTCGTCCTTGACGGCAAACCTGATTTCGGCCCGGGACCCGGCTCGTATCGTGGGCGTTTCGAGGGCCAGCGTGTAGCCACGGTCGGAAACCTGCAGCCCGCCTGCCGCTCCGCCCGCCGCCGCCTTCGCCCCGCTCCCCTTCCCCTCGTCATGACCGGTGTGCCGCTGCGCGGGGCGGCCCTCCGCGGCCACCAGCGGGTCGACACCCCTTCCCACGCCGTACGCGGTCCCGAAGGTCGCGGCGAGCGCGGCCGCGAAGGCGGTGATCCTCAGCGCGTTGTTCATGACGGTTCCCCTCCATCGGATCGACCGGAAGGCGGCGCCTTCCGACGACTCACAACATACCCCCTGGGGGTATCAAGTCAACCCGGGGGTACGCCAACGTCCGCCACGTTCATGACAATCCGGCCGACGGCGCCGGAACGGGCCGGCGCCTCGGCGTGCGACTCAGGCGGACACCACGAGCCCACTGCGCAGCCGGTCCACCGCCGCCTGCGGAATCCTCAGCCCGTCGCGCACGTACCCGTCGAGCCCACCCCACCGCTCGTCCATCGCGTCCAGCGCCATGCCGAGATAGCGGGGACGGACCTCGATGATCGCGGACGCGATCTCCGGGTCACCGCCCGCGTCCAGGAAGCCCTGTACGTACGGGGCGTAGGCAGCCCGAACGACCGGATTCACCGCGAGGAACTCGTCCCGCACCACGTCTCGTGACGCACCGAGCAGCATCAGGAGCAGTGCCGTGGCCCATCCGGTGCGGTCCTTGCCGGCCGTGCAGTGGAAGAGCACCGGGCGGGCGCGGTCGTCGGCGGCCGTCTCGACGAAGGCCCGGTAGGCGGCCGCGGCCCCCGGCAGGAGCACCATCTGGCGGTAGGTCTCGGCGAACATCTCCTCGGCCTTCCCGCTGCCCAGCAACTGCTCCGCCTCGACCGGGTCGGCGAGCAGCGCGCGCAGTCGGGCAGGGGCCACACCCGGGTTGTCGCCGAGCACATCGGCGACGAAGAGCCGTGCGCCCGGGGGCAGCCGGTCGGGCGCCGCCGCGCGCTCGTCGGCGGTCCGCAGATCGACGACGGTCCGGATGCCGAGCGCCGCCACCGCCGTGTCCCGCGCGGTGTCCAGCTCGCCGAGCTGACCGGAGCGCAGCACGGCACCCGGTCGGACCCGATGGCCGGAACCCAGGGCGATGCCGCCCAGATCGCGCAGATTGACGACGGTGGATGCCGGGACGGCCCTGGCGGTCTGCACGATGAACTTCCCCTTTTCCCGGCATGTATCCGAATTGTTCCGACCTGCCGGATCAAACGTCGCACGCGGCCGGGAATTCGACAAAGTAAAACGCCGTACGGGAGCCGTTGGAGGACACCGAAAGAGATAAAGGAAATGTGAAATCGCCATCGCTTCTCTCCAGGCCAGAAGCGCGGGCCATTCGGCCTGTCGCGTTTCCCCGGCATACCGCGCGACCGGGAACAGCTGGCGGCACGTCATGGGGCGGAGGCCGTCGGGCTCCCGGCTGCGTGATTCCCGGTGATTCGGCCACCGGGCGACGACGGCGGCCCCGCTCGCCTTCGCGCCGGTCCGCACGGCCGCCCCTCGGCGAGGCCCCACCGGGTCGCCGCTCGGCCGTCGCTTCGGGGCGGCTCGGCCACCAGGTCCGGAACCTCCCCGCACCGAAGCATGCGGCCCTCGTCGAGCACGCGCACCCGGTCGGCCGGTGAAACCGCTCCGACGGGTTCATGGGTGACGATCGGGCGGACGCCGCCGAAGCCGGCGGGACGGGTGCGCGGGGTGTGCCGGACGCGGGCACGAGTGGAGACCGTTGACCTTCGGCGTGCAGCACGTACGGGCCGACGCGTTGCGCAGGTCCGGCATGTGCAACAAGGTACGCGGATCAATCCTCGCAATTACCATCCTTCCGGTTGATCCATGGAGCAAATGCCAAGCCTGTCGGAGGGAGTGCCAACCCCTGGATCCACGCCGGTTACGCGACTGTGCGTGAAGGATCAAGCGCGTTCGGAGAGTGCAAGGTCACAGACGGAGCCTCTGCTGCTCGTCCGGGACCTGACCTAGCATCTGGGCATGACGGTCCTGCCTGCCGACGGGCTTTCGTTGGCCGCCGAATTCCCTCACCCCACCCATGAGCAGTGGCAAAGCCTGGTCGAAGGCGTGCTGCGCAAGTCGGGCAAGGATGTTGCGGGTCCGGCCGCCGAGGAAGCGCTGTCCACCACGGTGGAGGACGGGCTCATCACCCGTCCCCTCTACACCTCGCGCGACAGCGCGCCCGATGCCGGGTACCCGGGCTTCGCCCCTTTCACCCGCGGCGGAAAGGCCGAGGGCAATGCGGCGGGCGGCTGGGACGTGCGGCAGCGGCACGCCCTGCCGGATGCCGCCCGCCTGAACGAGGCGGTGCTCGCCGATCTGGAGAACGGCGTCACCTCGCTGTGGCTGACCGTGGGCGGCCCCGGTGGCGTTCCGGTGACCGCTCTGGCGGCGGCGCTGGACGGCGTCTATCTGGATCTGGCCCCCGTGGTGCTCGACGCCGGCGGTGAACTCGATGCAGCGGCGGCGGAGTTGCTCCGTCTGTACGCGGAGCGGGGCGTCGACGCGCAGGCCGCCCGCGGCAATCTCGGCGCCGACCCGCTCGGACAGGCCGCCCGCAGCGGCGACAAATCCGATCCGGCGGCGGCGGTCCACTGGGCCGAACGGTGTGCTCGTGAGTATCCGGGGCTGCGGGCGCTGACCGTCGACGCCTTGCCGTACCACGAGGCCGGCGGCTCGGCCGCCGAGGAGCTGGGCGCTTCGCTGGCCACCGGAGTCGCCTATCTGCGGGCGCTGACGGAGGCCGGACTCACGGTCGAAGAGGCGTGCGGGCAGCTGGAGTTCCGGTACGCGGCGACGGCCGATCAGTTCCTGACCATCGCGAAGCTGCGGGCCGCGCGGCGGCTGTGGGCCCGGGTCGCCGAGGTGTGCGGGGCCGCCGGCGCCGGGGCGCAGCGACAGCACGCGGTGACGTCCTCGGTGATGATGACGCGGCGCGACCCCTGGGTGAACATGCTGCGGACGACACTGGCGTGTCTGGGCGCGGGTGTCGGCGGGGCCGACTCCGTCACCGTGCTGCCGTTCGATCACGCCCTGGGGCTGCCGGATGCGTTCGCCCGGCGCATCGCCCGCAATACGTCGACGATCCTGTTGGAGGAGTCGCATCTGGCCCGGGTGATCGACCCGGCGGGCGGTTCCTGGTACGTGGAGCGCCTCACCGCCGAACTGGCCGACGCCGCCTGGGCGTTCTTCCAGGAGATCGAGCGGTCGGGCGGCCAGGCGGCCGCCCTGCGCTCGGGAATGATCGGTGAGCGTCTCGCGGCCACCTGGGCGGCGCGCGGCAAGGATCTGGCGCGGCGCAAGGAGCCGGTCACCGGGGTCAGCGAGTTCCCGCAGCTGGCGGAGCGCCCCGTGGAGCGCGAGGCGCCCCCCGCAGAGGTGTCCGGCGCGGCATCGGGCGGTCTGCCCAGGGTCCGTCGTGACGAGGCGTTCGAGGAGCTGCGCGCCCGGTCGGACGCCCATCTCGCGGCGACCGGGCAGCGGCCGCGGGTGTTCCTTGCCGCGCTGGGCCCGGCTTCGGCCCACACCGCGCGGGCGTCGTTCGCGTCGAACCTGTTCCAGGCGGGCGGCATCGAACCGGTCCACGACCCGGTCGCGGTCGACGCGACAACGGCCGCCGGTGCGTTCGCGTCCAGTGGGGCCACGGTGGCGTGCCTCTGCTCCAGCGACACGCTCTACGCCGAGCAGGCCGGGGCGGTCGCCGAGGCACTGGGCTCGGCCGGAGCGCAGCGGGTGTTCCTCGCGGGCCGGCCCGGCGAGTACACCGGTGTCGACGAGTACGTCTTCGCGGGCTCCGATGTGGTGGCCGTGCTCTCTTCCCTTCTCGACCGTATGGGTGTGGCGTAATGCGTATCCCTGACTTCTCCGGCATCGAGCTCGGACCGGGCGGCGCCACCGAGGTGTCCGAGGACCAGTGGCGCGCCTCGGTGAAGGAGTCCTCCGGCAGTTCCGACGGCGATCTGCTGTGGGAGACACCGGAAGGCATCACCGTCAAGCCGCTGTACACCGGGCGTGACCTGGAGGGGCTCGACTTCCTCGGTACGTATCCGGGCATCGCCCCGTATCTGCGGGGCCCGTATCCGACGATGTACGTCAACCAGCCCTGGACGATCCGGCAGTACGCCGGGTTCTCCACCGCGGAGGAGTCCAACGCCTTCTACCGCCGCAACCTCGCGGCCGGGCAGAAGGGCCTCTCCGTCGCCTTCGACCTGCCGACCCACCGCGGCTACGACAGCGACCACCCGCGGGTGACCGGCGACGTCGGCATGGCGGGGGTGGCGATCGACTCCATCTACGACATGCGTCAGCTCTTCGACGGCATCCCGCTGGACCGGATGTCGGTGTCGATGACGATGAACGGCGCGGTGCTCCCCGTGCTCGCGCTGTACATCGTGGCCGCCGAGGAACAGGGCGTCGGGCCCGAGAAGCTGGCCGGGACCATTCAGAACGACATTCTGAAGGAGTTCATGGTCCGTAACACGTACATCTATCCACCGAAGCCCTCGATGCGGATCATCTCCGACATCTTCGCGTACACCTCGCAGAAGATGCCGCGCTACAACTCGATCTCCATCTCCGGCTATCACATCCAGGAGGCGGGTGCGACCGCCGATCTGGAACTGGCGTACACCCTGGCGGACGGAGTGGAGTATCTGCGGGCGGGGCGGGAGGCCGGGCTCGACGTGGACGCGTTCGCACCGCGGCTGTCGTTCTTCTGGGCGATCGGCATGAACTTCTTCATGGAGATCGCGAAGTTGCGTGCGGCCCGGCTGCTGTGGGCCAAACTGGTCAGGGAGTTCGAGCCGAAGAACGCCAAGTCGCTTTCCCTGCGCACCCATTCGCAGACGTCGGGGTGGTCGCTGACCGCGCAGGACGTGTTCAACAACGTCACCCGGACCTGTGTGGAGGCGATGGCCGCCACGCAGGGGCACACCCAGTCGCTCCACACCAACGCGCTCGACGAGGCCCTCGCCCTGCCGACGGACTTCTCGGCGCGGATCGCCCGGAACACCCAGCTGCTGCTCCAGCAGGAGTCGGGCACCGGCCGGGTGATCGACCCGTGGGGCGGCAGCGCGTACGTGGAACGGCTGACGTACGACCTGGCGGGCCGGGCCTGGCAGCACATCCAGGAGGTCGAAGCGGCGGGCGGCATGGCGCAGGCCATCGACGCGGGCATCCCGAAGCTCCGGGTGGAGGAGGCCGCGGCCCGTACCCAGGCGCGGATCGACTCCGGGCGCCAGCCGGTGATCGGGGTCAACAAGTACCGGGTGGAGACCGACGAGCAGATCGATGTGCTCAAGGTCGACAACTCCTCGGTGCGCACCCAGCAGGTCGAGAAGCTGCGCCGGCTGCGCGAGGAGCGCGACGAGCCGGTGTGCCAGGCGGCTCTGCGCGCGCTGACCGCCGCGGCCGGGCGGGCCCCCGGGCCCGGCCTCGAAGGCAATCTGCTGGCACTCGCCGTCGACGCGGCACGCGCGATGGCGACCGTGGGCGAGATCTCGGACGCCCTGGAGAAGGTGTACGGGAGGCATGCGGGCCAGATCCGTACGATCTCCGGTGTGTACCGCAACGAAGCAGGTGAATCCCCTTCCGTGGACCGTACCCGGGCGCTGGTGGACCGGTTCGAGGAGGCCGAGGGGCGCCGTCCGCGCATCCTGGTCGCCAAGATGGGGCAGGACGGCCACGACCGGGGTCAGAAGGTGATCTCGACGGCCTTCGCCGACCTGGGCTTCGACGTCGACGTCGGCCCGCTGTTCCAGACGCCGGCCGAGGTGGCACGGCAGGCGGTGGAGGCGGACGTGCACATCGTGGGCGTCTCCTCGCTGGCCGCGGGGCACCTCACCCTCGTCCCGGCGCTCCGCGAGGAGCTGGCCGCCGAGGGCCGCGACGACATCATGATCGTGGTGGGCGGGGTGATTCCGCCGCAGGACGTCGAGGCGCTGCACGAGGCGGGGGCAGCGGCCGTGTTCCCGCCCGGCACGGTGATTCCGGATGCCGCGTACGACCTGGTGGCGCAGCTCGGTGCCGCGCTCGGCCACGAGCTGTGAGCCGCTGACCCGATGGCTCCGAAGATCGACATCGACAGCTACGCGAAGGGCGTGCTCGACGGAAAGCGGGCGTACATCGCGCGCGCCATCACTCTCGTCGAGTCCACCCGCCCCGATCACCGGGCGCTGGCCCAGCGGTTGCTGCGCGAGCTGCTCCCGCACTCCGGAAACGCCCGGCGCATCGGCATCAGCGGTGTGCCGGGGGTCGGGAAGTCCACGTTCATCGACGCGCTCGGCACGATGCTCACCGGGCTCGGCCACCGGGTCGCGGTGCTGGCCGTCGACCCCTCCTCCAGCCGTACCGGCGGCTCCATCCTGGGCGACAAGACCAGGATGGAGCGCCTCGCGGTGGACCCCGCGGCGTTCGTGCGCCCCTCCCCCACCGCCGGGACGCTCGGCGGGGTGGCCAAGGCGACCCGGGAGTCCATCGTGGTGATGGAGGCCGCGGGCTACGACGTGGTGCTGGTGGAGACGGTCGGCGTCGGCCAGTCGGAGACGGCGGTGGCCAATATGGTCGACACGTTCCTGCTGCTGACGCTGGCCCGTACCGGCGATCAGCTCCAGGGCATCAAGAAGGGCGTCCTGGAGCTGGCGGACGCCATCGCGGTCAACAAGGCGGACGGCCCGCACGAGCGTGACGCCCGCGCGGCCGCGCGCGAACTGGCGGGCGCACTGCGGCTGATGCATCCGGTGGACGCGGCCTGGACGCCCCCGGTCCTCACCTGCAGCGCCCGTGAGTCGAGCGGCCTCGACACGCTGTGGGAGCGTCTGGAGCAGCACCGTGCGCTGCTCGAATCGTCCGGACGGCTCGCGGCGAAGCGGCGTGACCAGCAGGTCGACTGGACCTGGACGATGGTGCGGGACGAACTGCTGGAGCGTCTGCACGCCCATCCGGAGGTGCGCGCGCTCACTCCGGCGCTGGAACAGCGCGTAAGAGACGGCGAGTTGACCGCCACGCTGGCGGCCGAGCAGATCCTGGAGGCGTTCCGGGGCACGCACCCGGTGGCGGGTCGCGCCGACGGGTGAGGCAGCGGTGCCGTCCGGTGGACCGGGCCTCGCCCCGGTCCACCAGTGCCTGCGGGACAACCCTTAGAGGGCGAGCTGGTACTGGAGCGACTTGTGCGTCGGCTCGTATCCCAGCGCGTCATTGACGCCGCGCATGTACGTATTGCTGTCCGCGGTGTCCGTCAGCAGCCCGCCGAGGCCCGGATGGAGCTCGCGTGCCCGCAGGATGGACCGCGCCTTCATCCACCGCGCGAGGCCGTGCCCCCGGTGTTCGGGGAGGACCCCGGTGCCGTAGTGCAGGCCGTCGCCCTTCCCGTCGCCCGGGACGACCAGTTCGGTGAAGCCCACGATCGTGGACCCGGACGCGTCGACCGCGGCGACGGTGTGGAGCAGCTCGCCGCGTACCGCGACGGCCGCCGCCGCGGCCCGGACCCGGTCCACGTCCCAGACGACCGTGCCGTAGTCGGTGTCGTCCATCGGCATGTCGTCCATGGCACGGCGCGACGCGGCGAACGTCGCGGCGAGGTCGTCGGGGACGGTGCCGTCCCAGGACACCAGGCGGTAGCCCGGGTGCGGCCGCCCGACGATTCCGCGGAGGGCGTCGGTGTCGGCCTTCTCCAGCGGGAGGCGGGCGTACGTCAGGGTCAGGACCTTGCGCAGCCCCTTGGCCCGCAGGAAGTGATCACCGGAGGATCCGGCCTCGGCCTGCGCGACGACGCTGCGCCGGCCCTCCTCGCGGGCGGCCGCGACCGCCGCGTCGAGCAACTGTGAACCGATGCCGCCCCGGCGCTCCGCCGGGTGGACGCGGAGGTCCAGTTCGGCCAGGTGGTTCTGGCCTTCGCGGGTGAAGACGCGCAGGAACGCGGAGCCCACGGGGTTGCCCTCGGGATCGGACGCCAGCCACACCAGCCGGTGACTCGCGCCGGAACGGTCGGGGTCGGCCAGTGCGGTGATGCGTATGGACACTATGTCTCCTCCGCGCCGAGGGCGCCGGTCAGGACGGGTGAGCGGGGCGACGGGCCCGGAGAACCACATCACTCCGCGAGCGCCACGGCAACCAAATATTGCGTCCGTCGCCGCCCCGGTGGGCACGCACCGTGGTACGGTGCGGTTGGTACATGTGTCCGCCCCGGTTTGGGGTGCCGGTACCGATTCACTCTCACAGAGCTGCTGCGCCCGTCCTTTCACGACCGGCGATCCAGCTTTTCCGCACTCCTTTTCCAGTCCGGTACGGGCTTTCTCCGTCCGGGCTTTCCCGCCCGTCGTCCGGGGCGTGATGTCTTCCGCCCCCGTGCCGTCCGGGCCCCTTCGTTCGCCATGCCCGCGAAAGGACCACTCACATGACCAGCACTCTCGAACACCCCCTCGCCCAGCAGCAATTGCCCACCGAGACCGCAGTCGGTCTCCTCGACATCACACACCAGGGGCACGGCACACTGCGCATCCGGGCCGACCACGTCTCCCCCGACGACGTGCGGGTACCCGCCGCGCTGATCCGCCGCCACGACCTGCGCAAGGGCGATGTCGTCGAGGGCTCCTGCGACCGGCCCCGCGCCCTGTCCGGGGTCGTACGGGTCAACGGCCGCTCCCCGCAGGCGCTGCGCGACCGGCCCCACTTCCGTGACCTGACCCCGCTCCACCCCCGGCAGCGGCTGCACCTGGAAACGCCCTCCGGCGGTCCGGCGACCCGCCTCGTCGACCTGGTCTCCCCGATCGGAAAGGGGCAGCGCGGACTCGTCGTCGCACCGCCCAGGACGGGCAAGACGGTGCTGTTGCAGCAGATCGCCGCGGCGATCGCCGTCAACCACCCCGAGTGCCGTCTGATGGTGGTGCTGCTCGACGAACGCCCTGAGGAGGTGACGGACATGCGCCGGTCCGTGCGGGGCGAGGTGCTCGCCTCGACGTTCGACCGGCCCGCGAAGGAACACATCGCGCTCGCCGAACTCGCGGTCGAACGCGCCAAGCGCCTGGTCGAGCAGGGCCAGGACGTCGTCGTCCTGCTGGACTCCCTCACCCGGCTGTGCCGCGCCCACAACAACGCGTCTGCCGCGGGCGGACGCACCCTGAGCGGCGGCGTCGACGCGACCGCCCTGCTCGGCCCCAAGCGGCTCTTCGGCGCCGCGCGCCTCGCCGAGGAGGGCGGCTCCCTCACCATCCTGGCCACCGCGCTGGTGGAGACCGGCTCACGCGCCGACGACTACTTCTTCGAAGAGCTGAAGAGCACCGGCAACATGGAACTGCGGCTCGACCGCACGCTGGCCGACAGGCGCACCTACCCGGCCGTCAACATCCCGGCGTCGGGCACCCGGCGCGATGAACTCCTGCTCCCGGAGGACGAGTTGCGTACGGTACGCGGACTGCGTCGCGTACTGCACTCGCGGGATCCGCAGACGGCTCTCGAAACGCTGCTGGACCGGATCCGGCGCACTCCCGACAACGCGGCCTTCCTCCGTACGGTCCACCGCACCGTTCCGGATGCCTGAGCCTGTCCGAGGGCAGCCGGACGGCGCAATAGCATGGGTCGCCCCCGCACGATCCGTCCCTCACGAGCACAGGGAGAGCAGGCCCATGGAGTTCCGTCGTCTCGGCCGCAGCGGTCTGACCATCAGCGAGATCGCTTACGGAAATTGGCTCACCCACGGCTCCCAGGTGGAGGAGGACGCGGCGGTCGCCTGCATCCGGGCCGCGCTCGATGCCGGGATCACCACCTTCGACACGGCGGACGTCTATGCCGAGACGCGGGCCGAAGCCGTCCTGGGCCGCGCGCTCAGGAACGAGCGCCGTGAAGGACTCGAGGTGTTCACCAAGGTGTACTTCCCGACCGGTCCGGGGCACAACGACCGGGGCCTCGGCCGCAAGCACATCATGGAGTCCATCGACAACTCGTTGCGCCGTCTGCAGACGGACTACGTGGACCTGTACCAGGCGCACCGCTACGACCACTCGACTCCGCTGGAAGAGACCATGGAGGCATTCGCCGACGTCGTCCGCTCCGGCAAGGCCCTGTACATCGGCGTCTCGGAATGGACTGCCGACCAGCTCCGCGCCGGACACGGACTGGCCCGCGAACTGCACGTCCCGCTGATCTCCAACCAGCCTCAGTACTCGGCGCTGTGGCGGGTCATCGAGACTGAGGTGGTGCCCGCGTCGGAGGAGCTGGGCATCGGCCAGATCGTCTGGTCACCGGTGGCCCAAGGCGCCCTGACGGGCAAGTACAAGCCCGGTGCGCCGCTCCCGGCGGGCTCCCGGGCGACGGACGACAAGGGCGGTGCGAGCATGGTCGCCGGCTGGCTCCGCGACGACGTGCTGGAGCGCGTCCAGCAGTTGCGGCCGCTCGCCGACCAGGCCGGTCTGAGCCTCGCCCGGCTCGCGGTCGCCTGGGTGCTGCAGAACCCCAACGTCTCCGCCGCGATCATCGGCGCCTCCCGGCCCGAACAGGTGACGGAGAACGCCGGGGCGGCGGGTGTGACCCTCGACGCGGAGCTGCTGAAGAGCATCGACGACATCCTGGAACCGGTGATGGAACGCGACCCGGGCCTGACCGCCGGGCACGAGGGCAACAGCTGATCCCGACCGGCCGCGAAGTGCGGGCGCCGGCCGCAACGGCCCGGATTCACGGGCCGCTCCCCCGACACGTCGCGACGGACAGGGTCTTCCTCCGGACCGTACGCCGCGTCCCTTGCCGGGCGGAACGCGGTCAGGTGCCGGTGTGCAGCGAAGTGGTGTGCTCGCGGACCTGTGCCGGGGTGAGATAGGAGTCCGTGTGCTCGAAGTCGCGCAGCTTGGCCGGATTGCGGGCCTGGAAGCCGGTGCGTACGAAGTCGTCGCCCGCGATGGCGTTGAGCAGCCAGTTGGTCATGACCCGTGCCTTGGCCACATTGGTGCGCAGCGCCGACCAGTGGTAGCCGCGGGCGACGGCCTGTGCGGCGATTCCGTGCATCTCGATGCCGATCGGCTTGGAGACCGCGTCCTTCCCGCCGAGGTCCACGACGAGGCCGAGGTCCTTGTGGACGTACGGCTTCAGCGGCTGGTGGCGCAGTGTGGCGATGAGGTTGGCGGCGAGCCTGCGCCCCTGACGCATGGCGTGCTGCGCGGTGGGCGGGCAGACCGCCCCGCCTCCCTTGCTCAGGTCCGGTACGGCCGCCGCGTCACCGAGGGCGAAGATGCCGTCGAAGCCGGGCAGGACCATCTCGGGCGTCACCGCCAGCCGGCCGCGCACCGTCTCCGCGTCGAAGGTGGCGACCAGGGGACTCGCGGTGACTCCCGCCGTCCAGATCAGAGTGCGGCAGGGCACTACCCGGCCGTCGGTGAAGGTGACTTTCTCCGGTCCGGCCTCGGCGACGGAGACGCCGAGCGACACCTCGATGCCGCGTGCGCGCAGCACCTCCAGGGCACTCCGGCCGAGCTTGTCCCCCAGTTCGGGCATCAGCTTCGGGGCGATGTCGATGAGATGCCACTTGATCAGCTTGGGGTCGAGCCGCGGGTAGTGCCTGAGCGCGTTGGTGGTGAGGCGCTGCAGACAGGCGGCCGTCTCGGTGCCCGCGTATCCGCCGCCGACCACCACGAACTGCAGGCGTGAAGCCCGCTCGTTCTCGTCGTGGCTGGCGTCCGCGAGGTCGAGCTGAGCGATCACGTGGTCACGTACGTAGGCCGCCTCGGCCAGGGTCTTCATTCCCCGGGCGTTGTCGAGCAGGCCGGGGATGTCGAAGGTACGGGTGACGCTCCCGGGGCTGAGCACGATGTAGTCGTAGGGCTCGTAGACAACCTCGTCGGTGATCTTGCGAATGACGCAGACCTTCGCCTTGGGGTCCACTCCGATGGCTCCGCCCGGGATGATCCGGGTGCGGTGCCTGCGACTGCGGCGCAGCGACACCGCGACCGACTGCGGAGTGAGCACGCCTGCCGCCACTTGGGGCAGCAGGGGAAGATAGAGCTGGTACGAGAACGGTGCGACGAGCGCGATCTGCGCCTCGCCCGGGATGAGCCCGCGCTCCAGACGGCGTACGCATTCCACCCCGGCGAATCCGGCTCCGACAACAAGAATCCTGGGTCGTGCCACGGTGTTCGTCCCTTCTCGGGCCTGCACGGTCGTCCGTTCGCCTGCCCCGTCGCACGCGCCCGTCCTCCCCCATCCTTACGAGCCGCGTCCGAGTTCGCCTGCTGAGGACGGCGGACGGACCCCCCGACCCGGTCAGCGGACCAGGAGAGTGACCGCCGTACAGGCGCCGCCGACCGCGCCGACGAACACGACGCCGGCGGCCACGCAGCGCGCCCTCAGCCGGCGGTAGCGTGCGTCGTATTCACCGCGCAGCTCGGTGGCGCGGGCGCAGATGCGGCGGAACATGGCCCGCGACGCGGCGACCCGGTCCGCGGTGTAGACCCGCCGCACGTCCTCGCGCTGTGCCGTGGTGAGCCAGGGCAGCGCGTCGGTGAAGCGGTCCGCCTGTCGTCGCGCCTCCTCGACCTCGGCGTTCCACAGCAGATAGCCCTCCAGCTGTGCCAGACCGCGGGCGGTGTCCTTGTCCGGGTCCACGCGCTCCTCCTCTCCCGGTGCCGCTGTGCTCACGCCTACCGGTCCCCCGGGGCCGGTGCCGTCCCGGTGCCGGGGCTGCTGAGTGCTTCTTCGAGGCCGCGTACCGACGGATGATGCAGGTCGAACGCCGGGGATTCGGAACGGATCCGCGGCAGGGTGAGGAAGTTGTGCCGCGGCGGTGGGCAGGAGGTCGCCCACTCCAGCGAACGGCCGTAGCCCCACGGGTCGTCGACTCCGACGTCGCTGCCGTATCTGGCGGTCTTCCACACGTTGTAGAAGAACGGCAGCAGTGACAGGCCGAGCAGGAACGAGGAGATCGTCGAGATGGTGTTCAGCGCGGTGAAGCCGTCGACGGCGAGGTAGTCCGCGTAGCGGCGCGGCATGCCCTCGGCACCCAGCCAGTGCTGCACCAGGAACGTGCCGTGGAAGCCCACGAACAGCGTCCAGAACGTGATCTTGCCGAGCCGCTCGTCCAGCATCTTCCCGGTGAACTTCGGCCACCAGAAGTGGAATCCCGCGAACATCGCGAAGACCACGGTGCCGAAGACGACGTAGTGGAAGTGCGCGACGACGAAGTACGAGTCCGAGACGTGGAAGTCCAGCGGGGGCGACGCCAGGATCACACCGGTCAGACCGCCGAAGAGGAAGGTGACGAGGAAGCCGACCGACCAGAGCATCGGTGTCTCGAAGGACAGCGATCCCTTCCACATCGTGCCGATCCAGTTGAAGAACTTCACCCCGGTCGGTACCGCGATGAGGAAGGTCATGAACGAGAAGAACGGCAGCAGCACACCGCCGGTGACGTACATGTGGTGCGCCCACACGGTCGCCGAGAGGCCCGCGATCGCGATCGTGGCGCTGATCAGGCCGATGTAGCCGAAGACCGGTTTGCGGCTGAAGACCGGAAAAATCTCAGTGACGATCCCGAAGAACGGCAGGGCGATGATGTACACCTCCGGGTGACCGAAGAACCAGAAGAGGTGCTGCCAGAGCAGTGCTCCGCCGTTGGCCGGGTCGAAGACGTGCGCACCGAACTTCCGGTCCGCCTCCAGTACCAGGAGGGCCGCCGCGAGGACCGGGAAGGCCAGCAGGACGAGCACAGCGGTCAGCAGGACGTTCCAGACGAAGATCGGCATGCGGAACATCGTCATGCCGGGGGCGCGCAGGCAGATGATCGTGGTGATGAAGTTGACCGAGCCGAGGATCGTGCCGAAGCCGGAGAAGGCCAGACCCATGATCCACATGTCGCTGCCGATGCCCGGCGAGCGGACCGCGTCGGTCAGCGGGGAGTAGGCGAACCAGCCGAAGTCGGCAGCGCCCTGCGGGGTGAGGAAGCCGGCCACGACGATCAGCGAGCCGAAGAGGTACAGCCAGTACGCGAACATGTTCAGCCGCGGGAACGCCACATCGGGTGCGCCGATCTGCAACGGCATGATCCAGTTCGTGAATCCGGCGAACAGCGGCGTCGCGAACATCAGCAGCATGATCGTGCCGTGGATCGTGAACGCCTGATTGAACTGCTCGGGCGAGACGATCTGGATCCCCGGTCGCGCCAGCTCGGCGCGCATGACCAGGGCCAGCACACCGCCGACGACGAAGAAGGCGAACGACGTGACCAGGTAGAGCGTGCCGATCGTCTTGTGGTCGGTGGTCGTCAGCCACTTGATGACGACGTTGCCCGGTTCCTTGGCGTGTACCGGAAGCTCGTTCGCGTACGCCTCCTCCTCGTCGGCTGCCCCTGGTGTGCCCGTCGTCGTCACTGGGACGCTCCTTCGATTGTCATTCGCGGGCGGACTGCGCACCCGGCAGGGGCGCCGCCTCAGCGGGGTGGCCGACCGGCCGGTCCCGCGCGCGTCACGCCAGATTCCAGGTGCAGCAAATCAGCCGCGGGGCCACTCTGCTCGGCCCTGCGCCTGCCGTCGCGCGACTTTCACCCGTCAGGGCGTCCTCGGGTCCGGAGCCGTGCCCGCCGGCACCCGGCCGATGACCGCGCGGTGTTCCGCGGGGGATGACGGACGGCGACAAAGTCCGCGGCGCGGGGTACGGAGGTCCCGCCCGCCCAACCGGCCACGAACGCACACCTGTTCACGCCGCCGGCTCGCGACGGCGTCTCGGGGGGTGGCCCCAACTCACGTACCGGACAGCGCTGTTGCCGGACGGACGGCGGGCGTCCGGATCGGTGGCCGGGCCGGACGCCCCAGCCGTCCTTCAGGCGAGTCCGCCCGTCGCGCGCACATTCTGGCCGGTGATCCAACGGCCGTCGTGGCCGGCCAGGAAGGCGACCACATCGGCCACATCCGCGGGTTCGCCCAATCGGCCGAGCGGGGTCATGCCGACGACGGCGTCGAGCGCCTCCGGCGGATTGGCGCCGCGCAGCAGTTCGGTGTCGGTCGCGCCTGGCGAGACGGTGTTGACGGTGATCCCGCGCCCTCCGAGTTCACGGGCGGCGATGGCGGTGAGCTGCTCGACCGCCCCCTTGCTGGCCGCGTACGCGGAGATGCCGGGGCCCGGCCGCACGGTGTTCGCCGTGGAGATGTTCACGATGCGGCCGCCGTCGCGCATCCGCTCCGCCGCGTGGCGGATCGTCAGGAAGACCGCTCTCGTGTTGACCGCCATCACCTTGTCGAACACCTCCGGGGCGGTGTCCACGATGAGTGAGGGGGTGAAGCACAGCGCGGCGTTGTTCACCAGGATGTCGAGTCCGCCCAGGCGCTCCTCGGCGGCTTCCATCAGCTGCTGGGCCCCGTCCGGGGCTGCGAGGTCGAGACGGACGGCCGAGGCCTCTCCGCCGTTGTCCCGCACGGTGCGGACGACTTCCTCGGCCGCCTCGTCGCTGGTGGCGTAGTTGAAGACCACATGTGCCCCGTCACGGCACAGGCGCTCGACGATCGCGCGGCCGATGCCCCGCGACCCCCCGGTGACCACGGCGTTCTTGCCCGTCAGCACGGTCCCTCCTCCTCGAAGAACAGTCGATCGGATCGTCCGAACATACCGTCGCGAGGGCTCGTTGTACGCGATTGCGCGGAGAACGTCCGGCGCCGGCCGAGCGGGCCGCGACGATTCCGTCGCGGGACACGCGACCGCCCCGGCCGGGCATGATGCCGACCGGGGCGGGAGGGGCGCCGGGATGCGCCCGGAGGCAGCGGTCTCGTCAGCCCAGGCTCGCGATGGCCTGCGTGAACGTCGCCGACGGACGCATGACGGCTGCGGCCTTGGCCGGGTCGGGCTGGTAGTAGCCGCCGATGTCGGCCGGCGAGCCCTGCACCGCGATCAGCTCGTCGACGATGGCGCGCTCCTGCTCCTCCAACGTCTTGGCGAGCCCGGCGAACGCCTGCGCGAGCTGCGCGTCGTCGGTCTGCCGCGCCAGCTCCTGGGCCCAGTAGAGGGCCAGGTAGAAGTGGCTGCCGCGGTTGTCGATGCCACCCAGCTTGCGGCTCGGCGACTTGTCCTCGTTGAGGAAGGTCCCGGTCGCGCGGTCGAGGGTGTCCGCGAGAACCTGGGCACGCGCGTTGCCCGTGGTCTTCGCCAGGTGCTCGAAGCTGGCAGCGAGCGCGAAGAACTCGCCCAGGCTGTCCCAGCGCAGGTAGTTCTCCTTGACGAGCTGCTGGACGTGCTTGGGCGCGGAGCCGCCGGCGCCGGTCTCGAACAGTCCGCCGCCGTTCATGAGCGGGACGACGGAGAGCATCTTCGCGCTCGTGCCCAGCTCCAGGATCGGGAACAGGTCGGTCAGGTAGTCACGCAGGACGTTGCCGGTGACCGAGATGGTGTCCTCGCCGCGGCGGATGCGCTCCAGCGAGAAGGCGGTCGCCTTCACCGGCGACATGATCTCGATCTGCAGGCCGTCGGTGTCGTGGTCGGCGAGGTACGTCTTGACCTTGGCGATCAGCTGCGCGTCGTGGGCCCGGTCCTCGTCGAGCCAGAACACGGCCGGGGCGCCCGTGGCGCGCGCGCGGGTGACGGCGAGCTTGACCCAGTCCTGGATCGGCAGGTCCTTGGCCTGGCACATGCGGAAGATGTCGCCCGCGCCCACGGCCTGCTCCAGCACGACGTTGCCGCTGCCGTCGACGACCCGCACCGTACCGGTGGTGGGGACCTCGAAGGTCTTGTCGTGGCTGCCGTACTCCTCGGCCTTCTGCGCCATCAGGCCGACGTTCGGCACGGAGCCCATGGTCGACGGGTCGAAGGCACCGTTGGCGCGGCAGTCGTCGATGACGACCTGGTAGACACCCGCGTAGCTGCTGTCGGGGAGCACCGCGAGGGTGTCGGCCTCCTGGCCGTCCGGGCCCCACATGTGACCGGAGGTGCGGATCATGGCCGGCATGGAGGCGTCGACGATGACATCGCTCGGCACGTGCAGGTTGGTGATGCCCTTGTCGGAGTCGACCATGGCCAGGGCGGGGCCTTCGGCGAGCTCGGCCTCGAAGGCCGCCTTGATCTCGGCGCCCACGTGCGGCACCGAGTCCAGGCCGTTGAGGATGGCGCCGAGGCCGTCGTTCGGGGAGAGGCCGGCCGCGGCGAGCACGTCGCCGTACTTGGCGAACGTGTTCGGGAAGAAGGCGCGGACCACGTGGCCGAAGATGATCGGGTCGGAGACCTTCATCATGGTGGCCTTGAGGTGGACGGAGAACAGCACGCCCTCGGCCTTGGCGCGGGCGACCTGCGCGGTGAAGAACTCGCGCAGGGCCGCGACGCGCATGACCGCCGCGTCGATGACCTCGCCCGCGAGAACCGGCACCGACTCACGCAGCACGGTGGTGCTGCCGTCGTCCCCGGCGAGCTCGATGCGCAGCGTGCCGGCCTCGGCGACGACCGTGGACTTCTCGGTGGAGCGGAAGTCGTCGACACCCATGGTGGCGACGTTCGTCTTCGAGTCGGCCGACCACGCGCCCATGCGGTGCGGGTGCGTCTTGGCGTAGTTCTTGACCGAGGCGGGGGCCCGGCGGTCGGAGTTGCCCTCGCGCAGCACGGGGTTCACGGCGCTGCCCTTGACCTTGTCGTAGCGCGCGCGGACGTCCTTGTCCTCATCGGTCTGCGGGTCGTCCGGGTAGTCCGGCAGAGCGTAGCCCTGCGCCTGGAGCTCGGCGATGGCAGCCTTCAGCTGCGGGATCGACGCCGAGATGTTCGGCAGCTTGATGATGTTGGCCTCGGGCGTCTTGGCCAGCGCACCGAGCTCGGCGAGCGCGTCGTCGACGCGCTGGCTCTCCTGGAGACGCTCGGGGAAGCCGGCGATGATGCGCCCGGCCAGAGAGATGTCACGGCTCTCGACATTGACCCCGGCCGTCGAGGCGTACGCCTGGACGACGGGCAAGAACGAATACGTCGCCAGGGCCGGGGCCTCGTCGGTGTGTGTATAGATGATGGTCGAGTCAGTCACCCTCTGCTCCGCTCCACGTCTGCAACATTGCTTGACATCAAGATATCTCGTGGTCGCCGACGGCTCGACAGTGCCCTGCCCCCGCTCCGACGGGAGCCGTCGGAGCGGTCCGGTTCAGGGACGCCCCGACGGCGGGACCTCCTCGCCGGGCGGCACCGGCCCCGGCTCGGTGCCGTCCCCGAACGGGCGTCCGCCCAGCTCTTCCCGGTGGTGCGGGGTCAGCCAGCCCGACAGGTCGGGGCCGACGGGCACGATGCCGGTGGGGTTGATGCCGGTGTGGACCCGGTAGTAGTGCTGCTTGATGTGGTGGAAGTCGACCGTGTCACCGAATCCGGGCGTCTGGTACAGGTCCCTGGCATATGCCCACAGGACTCGGTCCTCGGACAGCTTCGTACGGTTGCACTTGAAGTGTCCGTGGTAGACGGCGTCGAAGCGCACCAGCGTGGTGAACAGCCTGATGTCGGCCTCGGTGAGGGATGCGCCGACGAGGTAGCGCCGGTCCACGAGACGTTCGGACACCAGGTCCAGGCGCCGGAACACGTCCTCGTACGCGGCTTCGTACTCGGACTGCCCCGCCGCGAACCCCGCGCGGTACACGCCGTTGTTCACATCGCGGTAGATGCCCTCCATGACGTCGTCGATCTCGTCACGCAGGCCTTCGGGGTACAGGTCGGGCGCGCCCTGCCGGTGCAGCGCGGTCCACTCCGTCGCGAAGTCCAGCGTGATCTGCTGGAAGTCGTTGGTGACGAGTCTGCCGCTGGGCACGTCGACGATCGCGGGCACGCTGACCCCGCCCGGGTAGTCCCGCTCCCTCGCGTTGTACGCCTCGCTGAGGTAGCGGATCCCGAGCACCGGGTCCCGGCCGCCCTCGTCCAGGGTGAAGCGCCAGCTGCGGTCGTCCTGGATCGGATCGGCGACGGCCAGCGAGAGCGCTTCCTCCAGCCCGAGGAGCCGCCGGGAGACGAGTGCGCGGCTCGCCCACGGGCAGGCGCGGCTGACGACCAGCCGGTAGCGGCCGGCCTCGACGGGCCAGCCGTCGCGGCCGTCGGCGGTGATGCGGTCGGCGAAGTGGCTCTTGGAGCGTTTGAAGGCCTTGTGCCCGTACGCCTCGTTGCCGTCGGGCCTGCCGTTGGTCTCTGTGCCGGTGGTCCCGCTCATCTCGCTCTCCCTCATGACGTTCTTCCTGCGGTTGGACTTCGGACGGGTCGTTGTGCACGGCTCCTGTCACGGCGCTCACCGAACACGTCGGCCATCCCGATGAGCAGCGCGGCCAGGATGAAGGCGCCCGCGACCACGAGGCCGTGGTCGTACGCGGTGGCCCACCCGTCGCCACCCAGTTGGGCGAAGAACACCGAGCCGACCGCCGCGATCCCGATCGCCGATCCGACGCGCTGGCCGGTCTGGAGGGTTCCGCCTGCGCTCCCCGCCGTCGCCACCGGCACTTCGGAGAGGGTCAGCGCCTGGTTCGGGGAGATGACCAGCCCGCTGCCCAGCCCGGCCAGAAGCAGCGGGGCCGCCATCACCCATCCCGCACCCCGCCCCGGCACCAGGTGCACGGCGAACGCGGTGCCCGCCAGCCCCACGGTCACCGTGATCAGCCCGGCCACGACGAGGGGGCGGCCCAAGCGGCCGACCAGCCGGCCGCCGGGGCCCGCCGCGACGGCCGAGCCCACCGCGAAGGGCGTGATGGCGATTCCCGCCTGCAGAGCGGAGTAGTGCAGGCCGTTCTGCAGGTAGAGCGTGGTGAGGAAGAAGATCGAGGTGAATCCGCAGAAGTACAGCAGGATCAGCAGACAGCCGAGCCAGTAGGAGCGGACCCGGAAGAGCGACAGGTCGACGACGGGTTGCGTGCCGCGCCTGCCGCATCGGGACTCCCAGCCGACGAAGGCGACGAGCAGCGCCGCGGCCACCGGGACCAGCAGCCATTTCCGGTCGCCCGGCCACTGCTGCGCCTGGACGAACGGGAGCAGCAGCGCCAGCACGCCCGCGCCGAGCAGCAGGACCCCGAGGGGGTCCAGGTCGCGCAGGCGCACCGGACCGGCCGAGGGGGTGTCCGGGAGCAGGCGCCGGGCGAGCAGGAGGCAGACGGCGCCGAGCGGCAGATTGACGTAGAACACCCAGCGCCAGCCCTCGTGGGCCCCGGCCGCCTGGATCAGCAGCCCACCCGTCAGCGGGCCGACGGCGGTGGAGATGCCGACCACCGTGCCGAACATGCCGAAGGCCCGGCCGCGTTCGTCACCGGAGAACATCTGCTGGATCAACGCGGAGATCTGGGGCGAGATCATGCCTCCGGCGAGGCCCTGGACCAGTCGGGCGATGACCAGCCACAGGCTGGACTGGGAGGCTCCGCAGGCCGCCGACGCCAGGGTGAACAGGGCCAGTCCGGCCATGAACACCACGCGGCGTCCCCGCGCGTCACCGAGCCGTCCGGCGGGGATCAGGAACAGACCGAAGGCGAGCGCGTAGCCGGAGAGGATCCATTGCAGGTCGGACTCCGGGGTGCGGAGTCCTTCCCGGATCGACGGCAGGGCGACATTGACGATGGACACGTCCAGCAGGGTCATGAACCCCGCGATCAGGCACACCGCGAGCGCCTGCCATCGGCGCGGGTCGGGGGTGCCGAGGTCGGAGGCAGAGTGATCGCCCCACCTCGCAGCGCCCCGGTGAGCTGCACTCTCTGCCATGGCTCGCACCCTAGGACGAAGCGGCCCGATACTCGTCCCGGCAGGGCCGCGACGGCGTTTTTCCGGCATCGGACGGCGGCCTCTCCGGCGGCGGACGGCAGCTCTTGCGGCGACGGACGGCGCGGTGGACGGTCGGCGCCGGGTGGCGGTGGCCGGCGGCCGCTCCGTCTCCGCCCCGCTCGGCGCCCACCCCGATGCGACGCGGCCGGCCCTGGAACACGTCGGCAAAGCGTCCGGGCCTACGGCGTGGCGCGGAGGTGACGCTCAGCCGTTCCGATGAGCGAGGGGGCCGTCGCCCGTCCCACCGGCCGTCGACCGTCGCATGGGGCGTCGACCGTCGCATGGGCGTCGCGGGGCGGCCCTGCGGGCTCACCACGGCCACCTGGCCGCGCACCGGACCCATGGGCTCACCACAGCCGCGTGACCGGGCACGCCGACCCCGTGGACTCACGGCCGCCGGGTGGTCCCCGGGCCCGGCCGTTCCTCGGGCGTGCTCCCGCCGCGCCGCTGCCTGGCGCTGTGCCTGCGCAGGTCCTCGACCTGCTGAACGACGCGGTCGACGCGGTCGGCGAGGTCGCGGCGGTCCTCCAGATGGGGGCGCGCTTCGGAGAGCGGCCCGATGAGGCGGGCGGGGTCGTCGGCGCCGAGGGCCTCGTTGAGCTCGTCGACAGCTGCACGGGACCGCGCGGGAAGGCCGGTGAGGGAGGTGATCCGGCCGGCGAGCCGGCGCAGGTCCGCCGCGTTGTCCCGCGCCCAGACGTCGATCGTGCGGTTCGCGGCCCGGTGGTCGCGGATGGCCTGTACCCGCTGTTCGCCGGTGGTGCCCAGCGGACCGGTGCGCAGGCGCAGGTAGCGGCGTTCAGCGGCCTGGCGGCTGGTGACGCCGAGCGGGTGGGCGATCTCGGCCCAGCTGGCTCCGGCCTCGCGGGCGAGCTCGATGAGGGACGGCTCCCAGGCCGCGAGCCGTCGGCGTACGTCCCGCAGCAGAAGGAGGGCGTCCAGCGCCTCTCCCAGCTCGGGAACGGCGCCCGCGAGCTCCGTGCCGTCGGGGGTGCAGGCCTGCCGCACGACCGCGTCGACCCTGCTCAGCGCGGTGGTGGCGGCGGGGAGCGACGCCGGTACACCGCCGGTGCCGGTGCTCTCCGCGGTGGCGTGCACGTCATCGACTTCGGTCACGACACAACCCTCTCGGGCGAAATGCACGTCATCGTTCGCATGACATCGCATTTGTCATCCTTTGGACGACATATTACAACCGAGTCGAAGAGAATGCCGAGAATGCCCCAACTCGTCCTGGCGGTGACCTTCCAGGAGCGCGGTGCCTGTCCCACGGCGCCGGAAGCGGAACGGGCCGCTCGTGTGGTCGTGGCACTACTCGGGGCACGCCTGGTCGGCGAGGAGCGGAGCGAGCCGGCCGCCCGGCTCCCGGAAGCGTTCTCGCCGATCCCGCTCAACCCGCCGCAAGCCGCCGAACCACGCGAGGCAGCCCCCGGCGACCACGGCCGCACATGCCCTTTCCGAGGTCACCCGAAGGAACCCGGCCGGTCCCCTCGGCCTGTGGCCCCGCGGTGGACCACCGAGTCCGGTCGCTGACGCGGCACTCCGGAGTGCTCGACCGCCGGAGTCACTCCGGTGCCTCCCCTTGGAGCACGCCCACAATTGGTATGACAATCGGTCGAAGAGGCCGACGTTGTGTCAGCATCGGACCGCCGGGCTGCGTAGCACGGCATCGGGCCCGCCGCCCGGCGCCGTCTTCGCCGTCCGGCCGAGACCGACCATCACGCGTATCCGTCCCGACCAGGAAAACGCAGGCCGCCGGTTCCATCGCCCGTCTCACCAGGAGGTACACGTGAGGATGCTGATCAACGTCCCCGAAACCGTTGTCGCGGACGCGCTGCGCGGTATGGCCGCCGCCCATCCCGAGCTCACCGTGGATGTCGAGAATCGTGTCGTCGTACGGCGCGACGCACCCGCGGCCGGGAAGGTGGCGCTGGTCTCCGGGGGCGGATCCGGGCACGAGCCGTTGCACGCCGGGTTCGTCGGACCCGGGATGCTGTCCGCGGCGTGTCCGGGAGAGGTGTTCACCTCCCCGGTACCGGATCAGATGGTGCGGGCCGCCGCGGCGGTGGACAGTGGGGCGGGGGTGCTGTTCGTCGTCAAGAACTACACCGGTGACGTGCTGAACTTCGAGATGGCCGCCGAGCTCGCCGAGGACGAGGGGATTCAGGTCATCCAGGTGCTCGTCAACGACGACGTGGCAGTGACCGACAGTCTGTTCACAGCGGGGCGGCGGGGCACGGGCGCGACCCTGCTCGTCGAGAAGATCGCCGGTGCGGCTGCCGACGAAGGTGCGCCGCTGGAGCAGGTGGCGGCCGTCGCCCGGCGGGTGAACGAGGCGTCGCGGAGTTTCGGGGTGGCGCTCAGCGCCGTCACCACACCCGCCAAGGGGTCCCCCACCTTCGATCTGCCGCCGGGCGAACTGGAGCTGGGCATCGGGATCCATGGCGAACCCGGCCGGGAGCGGCGCCCGATGATGACGTCGGGGGAGATCGCGGACTTCGCGGTGGACGCGGTGCTGGAGGACCTCCGGCCGAGCGGACCCGTGATCGTGCTGGTGAACGGGATGGGCGCGACCCCGCTGCTGGAGCTGTACGGGTTCAATGCCGAAGTGCAGCGAGTGCTGTCCGAGCGGGGGGTCGTGACGGCTCGTACGCTCGTGGGGAACTATGTGACCTCGCTCGACATGGCGGGCTGTTCGGTGACGCTCTGCCAGGTGGACGAGGAGTTGCTGCGCCTCTGGGACGCGCCGGTGGAGACACCGGCGCTGCGCTGGGGCCGTTGACCCGCCCGACAAGGAGATCATGTGCTCGACGCCGAATTCTTCCACCGTTGGATGACCGCCGCCGCGGCTGCCGTGGATCGCGAGGCGGACCACCTCACCGAGCTCGACTCGGCGATCGGGGACGCCGATCACGGCAGCAACATGCAGCGCGGGTTCGCCGCGGTGACCGAAGTCCTGGGCAGGGAACTGCCGCAGACCCCGGGTGCCGTGCTGATCCTCGCCGGACGACAGTTGATCTCGAAGGTCGGCGGGGCTTCGGGACCGTTGTACGGGACGCTGCTGCGGCGTACGGGAAAGGCTCTGGGCGACGCGCCCGCCGTGACACCGCAGCAGTTGGCGGAGGCGCTCGGGGTGGGCGTCGCGGCCGTGGCCCAACTCGGCGGGGCGCAGGCCGGGGACAAGACCATGCTCGACGCGCTGCTGCCGGCCGCCGAGGCGCTCGGGACGTCGTTCGGGGCGGCCCGGAAAGCGGCGGAGGCGGGAGCCCTGGCGACGGTACCGATGCAGGCCCGCAAGGGCAGGGCGAGCTATCTGGGTGAGCGCAGTATCGGACACCAGGATCCGGGGGCGACGTCCTCCGCCCTGCTGATCGCCACGCTGGCCGAGACCGGCGGTACGCGTGGGGGTGAGGCATGAGCGGCGGGAAGCAGGTCGGGATCGTGCTGGTCTCGCACAGCGGCCCGGTGGCCGAGTCCGTCGCCGAGCTGGCCAGGGGCCTCGCCGCCGGTGGATCGACGGCCCCGGTCGCCGCGGCCGGTGGTACGCCGGCGGGTGGGCTCGGGACCAGTGCGGAGCTGATCGCCGAGGCCGCCAGATCGGTGGACAGCGGCGCGGGGGTGGCGTTACTGGTCGATCTGGGCAGCGCGGTGCTCACGGTCAAGACGATGCTGGCCGAGGGCGACGAACTGCCGGACGGCTCGCGGCTGGTGGACGCGCCGTTCCTGGAGGGTGCGGTGGCCGCCGTGGTCACCGCGTCGGCGGGTGGCGACATCGCGGCGGTGGAGGCCGCGGCGTCGGAGGCGTACGGGTACCGCAAGGTGTAGGCAGGCGGAATTCCCGCTGCCCGTGCGGCGGCCCCGCACCCGGTGTCCGGCGGGTGCGGGGCCGTCTCTTGCCTGTCCGGCCGCGATTCCTCCGAGCGGCCCCGGGCCGGTCGCGCCGCGAGCCGCCGGACGGGCTTCGGCCAGTCCGGCAGTACACCTGCCCGGCCCTCATCCCTCCCAGCGGCCCCCGGCCGATCGCGCCGCGAACCGTCGGACACGCCTTCGGCACGCCGTACCGCGAACCGCCGGACCGGCCTCGGCCCGTCAAGCCGCGAACCGCCCGACCGGCTCTCGACCCGTCAGGCCGCCGACGCGGTCCCGGCCGCCTCGATCCTGATCCGGGCCCTCTGCGTCGTGCCGTTGACCGTCACTGCGAGGGTGATCGTGCCCGGCCGAAGCGCGGTGAGGGTGCCGGTCGACGGATCGAGGACCGCCGTGTGGCGGTGGCGGGCGCCGTCCCGGTCGCCGATGTGGACGTTCGGTGATCCGGTCCAGTCGGCGGCCAGCGGGAAGCCGACCGGAACGCTGCGGGCGCCCTGGGTGACCGTCGCGGTGACCCGCGTACGACTGCCGGTGCCCAGTACCGGGGGCGCCTCGATCTCCAGGGCGTCGACATGCGCACGGGTCTGCACGGAGACCCAGTCGGGCCCGCCCCGCCACGGCCGCTGCCGCGCGGCGGCCTGTTCACCGGAGGTGATGTGGTCGGCGCCGACCAGCGACCAGCCGGTGAAGCCGCCCTCGTCCGCCGGTCCGGCCGGCGCCTTGCCGGAGTTGCCGTTGATCAGGTAGGGAACCCCGTCGACGTGCGAGGCGTGGAAGACCCCGACATGGCTGCCGATGAACGCCGCGCCCTTGCCCGTCGTACGGCGGAAGTCGGCGAGCCACTGTTCGACGAGGGCCGCCTCCTTGCGGTCGCCGAGCTGGCTGCCCTTCTGAACGGTCGGGTCGCGCGGCGGCACGTGCTCGATCAGCATGACCGATTCGACGGTCCGGTCCTTCGCCGCCGCGTCCAGCTGGGCGCGGAGCTGCGCGATCTGGGCGAAGCCCCCGCCACGCAGGCTGAGGCTGGAGGTGTCGAGCGTGACGAAGCGGGTGCCCTTGTGGTCGAACGTCCGCTGGGCGGGCCCGAACTCGGTGACGAAGTTGTCGATCTTTCCGCCCATCACCTCGTGGTTGCCCGGTACGTAGTACCAGGGCAGCGAGTCGCCGAGCTCCTCGGTGAGGATCCGGTGGGCGAAGGCCAGGTCGGCGGGCGAGCCCTCGTCGACGAGATCGCCGTTGATCACGAGGAAGTCCGGGTGGGCCGCCTTGATCTCGCGCAGGGTGCGCCGTGCCTGGGTGACGATGTCGCTGTCCGGGTCCCGGGCGACGAACTGGGCATCGGACATCACCGCGAACTGCCAGTCCCTGCGCCCGGTCACGGCGGCCGGATCGATCAACGGGTCGGCGGGGGACGCCTGTTCGGGAAGGTCGACGGTGGGCGGCACCTGGGCGGTGAGTTCGTCGATGACGATCTCACCGGTGTACTGCTTGGCGGCCGCGGTCTCCGCGAGGTAGAAGCGGGACACGGAGAGCGGCATGGCGGCTCCCGGCGGGACGGCGAAGGTGATCTGCCGCCAGCCGGTCCAGGTGACGTACGGTCCGCGCAGCAGTTGGTCGGAGCCCGCGGCGTCCTTGAGGTGCAGGGTCGGCCAGGCGCCCCTGCCGTCGCCCTTGATCCACAGCTTGAACGACTGGGGCTGGCCGGACACGGTGACCGGCTGGGGCGGGGCCGCGTAGGCGGCGCGGGTCGCGGTGGACTGGGTGAAGTCGTAGGTGAGCCGCAGACCGGTGCCGGTGCGGCCGTCGGGCGTGGCGGCGAGCGACCCGCTCGCCCGGGCCTGGCTGAACTTCCAGGATCCTGCGTCGTCGAAGGAGGAGACGGCCTGCTCGGTCAGGCCGACGCTGACGGCGAGGACGGTGGTGGTGCCCGCGACGGTCGCCCTGATCTGTCCGGCGCCGCCGCCGGTGCGTGAGGAGACGGTGAAGGAGCCCTGGCCGTCGTCGCGGATGTCGAAGAGGGCGCGGTCGTAGTCGAGGGCGACGTCGCGCGGTTCGACGGGGGCGCTGGTGCCGTGGGCGTCGAGTCCCACGATGCCGAACGTGCCGGTGGCCCCGGCGTCGGCGAGGCCCACGCGCCGGGTCGTCGGCTCGATCCGGGCCAGCTTGTCGAGGACGGTCAGGGAGGTGCTGCCGCGGGCCGGGCCGTGTGCGGCGCGTACCTCGGTGGTGCCACTGCTGCGCGCGGTGAAGAGACCGCTGCTGTCGACGGCGCCGATGGAGCCCCGCGCCGTCTGCCAGCGCGGGTTGCCGTCGGCGGGGCCGTACGTCTCGTCGTATCCGGTCGCGGTGAGGCGCCGGGTGAGTCCGGGGAAGACGCGGTCGGGGTGGCCGCCCTTGACGGGGTCGACGCCCGGTGCGGAACCGGCGGGGGTACGGGTCTGGACCCAGAAGCCCTTGAGCCGGCCGCTGCCGTCCGGGGCGGTGAGGGCGAGGCCGTTGGGTACGGTGCGTTCGCTGCCGTCGGAAGGGCTGTTCTCCACTCGGAGCGCGTCACTGCCGGGCTCGCGCGCGACGAGGGTCGACGAGCCGCCGCCGTCCAGGTTGAGTGCGCTGTACGAGCCGGCGCGGCGCATCATCAGCCCGAGTTCGGTGAGGGTGACGCCGCCGCTGTCTGCCTGCCGCCCGTCGACGGTGAGGATCTGCATGGTCCGGCCGTCTCTGGAGAAGCCGACGGCGGTACGGGGCGCGGCGGTGTTGTTGCCCTCCCCGTCGTGGTTCTGTGCGACTCCGTCGACGACGAGGAGTTCGCGGCCACCGACCGCGGTGCGCGGCACGGCTCCGCTGTCGGTGCGTGCCCGGTAGGTCAGGGACACCGGGTCGCCGGGCTTCAGGGCGTCGAGTGCGGCGGCTCCGGTCTCGCGGCCGACCAGGACGGTGGTGTCGTCGGGGACGGCTCCGGTTCCGGGGGCGTGCGAGACGGAGACGACCTTGCCATCCCGTACGACCGCTTCGGCGACGGGGGTCGCGTCGTCCACGGTCAGGGCGCGGTCGGCGGTTCCCCACGCGGAGGTGTACGCGCCGACTCCCCCGGCCGGCACGTTGGCGGCGTTGTACGCGTCGAGCGGCCGCTGCCCGGCGGGCAGGGTGAGCGTCCCCTCGAAGTAGAGGTCGAGTATGCGGCCCGCGCTGCCGGGGCCGATGCCGACAGCCCGGTTGATTCCCGGGGCGGGCGACTGGACGGTGGCTCCGTCCTTGATGCCGATCCCCTCCGGCGCACCGGTCTGGTTGATGTCGAAGAAGTCGGCGTTGATCGCGGCGACGGTGCGGCGGCCGCGGCCCGCGTCATGTCCGGCGGCCAGTTCGGAAACCGTGTGCCGTTCGGAGACCTTGCCGGAGGAGAGGTAGTCGGCGTGTACGCCGCTGCCGGCGAGGTCGACGGAGAGGGAGTCGACCCGCAGCCATGCGGCGGATTCGAGCCGGTCGTACGAGTCGAGGCGGATGCCCGGGGCGATCGGTCGGGAGGTGCGTGCGGTCTCGATGCCGTCGCCGTCCGCGATGGACCGGGGCTCCCCTGCCGGGTTGCTCGCGGGTGGCGGGGCGACCGGTCTCAGGACTTCGGCGGAGGTACGGGGACGGGGGTCGGGGGTCGAATCGGCGAGCGCGGGCGAGATCGCGCCGACCGTCATCGCGGACACCGTCGCGAGCAGTACGAGCGGTCGCGCCACCGCTGCGTACCCTCGCGCCGCCCTCGCGGGCGTTCCGGCCGTCCTGCCGACTGTGCCAAGGGCCACGAATCCTCCTGGAGTACCGATGGTTGCCCGGCCCGGCCCGCGGGCTGAGAGCGCTGTCGGCGGACAGCATGGCCGCGCGCACAGCCACGCACCAGGGGGCATCGGGAACCTCACGGGAAACAGCGCGAGTCGGCTCGATGACGGAAATGATCAACGGGGCAGAGGTGTCGTCCGTGACGGCGTGCGGTACCGGCCCGCAGAATTGAGGGCATGTCATCCCAGAAGCGCGCCACGCGCAGTGCGGGTCTCCTCCTGTTCCGCAGGCTCGCCCGGGGCGCGGACGGCGGCGCCTGCTTCGAAGTGCTCATCGGACACATGGGCGGCCCGTTCTGGGCGGGCCGCGAGAGCGCGGCGTGGTCGATCCCCAAGGGTGAGTACGGTCCCGACGAGGAGCCCGCGGCCGCGGCCCGCCGTGAGTTCGGGGAGGAGTTCGGCCGTCCGGTGCCGGACGGTGAGTGGGTGGCGCTGGGTGAGGCCCGTCAGTCCGGCGGGAAGACCGTGACGGTGTGGGCGATGGAGGCGGATCTCGATGCCGCGACGGCCGTTCCGGGGACGTTCACCATGGAGTGGCCGAGGGGATCCGGGGTGCTGCGGGAGTTTCCCGAGGTCGACCGGTTCGCCTGGTGCACGCCCCTGGAAGCGGCGGAGCGGCTCGTCGCGGGGCAGCGGGTCTTCCTCGACCGGCTGCGGGATCACGTACGGGACGGACGGGTGACGCCCGCTCAGGACGGGCCCTGAGCGGGCTGTTCGCCCTCGCTTCCCCGGCCGCCGGCGGTTGCGGACGGACCGGGGGTCACCCCGCACCGCCGACGGTTGTGGAACGCGCGGTGCCACCCTGCGGCGAAGGCCGCCGGCAGGGTGCTTTCCCCGAGGTGACATGCCTCGGCGGCGCATGGCGGTGCGCTGCGGGGCGGGGCTGCCGGACGGGCGGAAGGACGCGGCGCGCAGGGGTGGCCCTCGGGTCACCCGGTGACGCTCGGCGTCGCGCGGCGGCGTCCATGCCGGGAATCAGCGAAGTAGCAGTACGAACCCATGGGTTCGAGTGCAGCCGCTGTCGCGCGGCGGCTCGTGGGTTTTCCGGCCGTCTCCGCGGCCGGATCAGACGAGGCGCACCGGGAAGGCGCCGAAGCCGCACGCGATGAAGGAATCCAGGGGATCGGCCGGTTCCGACGCGTCGTCCGGGCGCAGACCGGGGAAGCGGGCGAACAGGGCGGGCAGGGCGATCGATGCCTCCAGCCGGGCCAGCGGCGCGCCGATGCAGAAGTGGACGCCGTGGCCGAAGGAGAGGTGCTCCTTGTCGGCACGGAAGAGGTCGAAGACGTCCGCGTCCGCGCCGTGCCGCCGGGGGTCCCGGCCGGCCGCGGCGTAGGTGGCGAGGATGGCGTCGCCGCGTGCGAGGGTGACGCCGTCGGGGAGTTCGATGTCCTCGACGGCGTAGCGCAGCGGCAGGTTGGCGATCGGTGGGGCCCAGCGGAGGGTCTCCTCGACGACCTCGCTCCAGGGGACCGCGCCGTCGCGCACCAGGGCGAGCTGTCCGGGGTGGGTGAGCAGGGCATGGACGGCGTTGCCGATCAGGTTGACGGTGGTCTCGTGGCCCGCGCTGAGGACCAGGAGGAGGGTGCCGACGAGTTCGGTCTCGGTGAGGCTGGAGCCTTCCTCGTCGCGGGCGGCGATCAGCACGCTGGTGAGGTCGTCGGCGGGCTGCTCACGCTTGGCGGCGACCAGACCGGCGAGGAGTTCGTGGGCCTCCTTCAGCGTGGCGAGGGCCTGTACCGCCGTCGCGGTGGTGTCGAAGAACGCGCTGACGATCCGAGCGCTGTCGGTCCGCCGGTCCTCGGGGACGCCGAAGAGTTCGCAGATGACTGCCATCGGCAGCGGGTGGGCGAAGGCGGCTCGCAGGTCGGCCCGGCCGTCGGGAGAGGCGGCCATCCGGTCGAGCAGCGTCGCGGTGATCTCTTCGATCCGGGGCCGGAGTGCGTCCGTCCGCCGTTTCGTGAAGGCGGGCGAGACGAGCTTGCGCAACCGGCGGTGGTCCGTGCCGTACGCGGTGAACATGTTGGTCGCACCCACCCAGGTGTTGATCCAGCTCTCCCTGAACCGGCCGTCCCTCCAGGCCGGCCAGTGCTGGTTCGGGTCCTTGGACACCCGGTCGTCGGCGAGGAGTCGCTTGAGCACCTCGTGCCCGGTGGGCGCCCATGCCCTGATTCCGCCGGGGAGTTCGACCGGGGCGACCGAGCCGTGGGGACGGAGCGATTCCGCCTCGCCGTGGATGTCGCGCCCCGCGGGGTCGATGACGATCGGCTGCTGCTCCATGGAGATCTCCTGTCTGCGCCACGGCACACCCCGAACGGGCCTCGGCAGTACAGGAGTTCATGTTCGGGGTAGCGCGGCGGAGCGCGAAAGGACGCGCAACGGTTCGAAGGAGCTCGAAGGAGTCGGAACGGTCAGTGCTGCGCGCCCTCGCCCTGAGCTGCCTCGATGCTGCTGTGCAGATCGCTCGTCGCGTCGAGCGCGGCGGCCCCGGAGACGACCAGGCAGGCCAGCAGCGCCGCGGCGGCCGCCCTGCCGACGCGGGGCCGTGGCGAGCTCCGGCCCAGCAGTGCGGCGACGCGACGCGGTACGGGGCCGGCCGCCGCGGCGAGCGCCGTCCGGGGGCGGGGCTGCGGGGTGCCTTCCGCGGCGCGCGCGGCGAGGGCGGCGCGGCCGATGGCGCGGGCGGCGATCCGCCGGTCGCCGACGGCGGAGGCGGCCGCCTCGTCGGCGCAGCGCTCCAGGGCGTAGCCCATCGGGGCGCGCAGGGAACGCAGTGCGGGGTGACAGAGTGCCGCCATTTCGGCGGCGGCGATGAAGAGGTGGTGCCGGCCGCTGAGATGGGCGCGTTCGTGTGCCAGCAGGGCGTCGCGTTCGGCGGCGTCGAGGGCGCGCAGCATTCCCGTGGTGACGACGATCCGACCGGGTGTGCCGGGGCGGCCGGGCAGCGCGTACGCGTCGGGGCGGCTGTCGCGCAGGACGGTCAGCTCGTCTGCTGCGTACGCGGGCGGTCGCGCGGACCGGTGCAGCTCCGCCCAGTGGCGGTGGGCGGCGCGGGCCACTGCGGCGGCGCAGCCGGCGAGGAGGGCCAGGGCGGCGGCCGCGAGGGGTACGGCGACGGCGGGAACGGCGTCGGAGAGCGGTCTGACGAGTTCACCGAGTGCGGAGACGGCGGGGAACCGCGTCGCGCCGGGCACCACCAGCAGGGCCAGGGCGAGGAGGCTGCACAGGGCGAGGCCGAGGCCAGTCGAGGCGAGCAGCCGAGCGGCACGCACCGGCGACAGGGCATCCGCCAGGCGGCGGGCCGCGGGTACCGCGACGAAGGGCATCAGCAGCGGAACCCACACGGCGTAGATCATCGGGCTTCTCCGTCGAGCAGGTCCCGGAGCAGTTGCTCGTCCTCGTCCGTGAGCTGTGACACGAAGCGTGCCAGCACTGTGCCGCGGTCCTCTTCCTTCCGCAGTTCGCTGTGCATCCGGCGGGCGGTCAGCCCGGGGGCGTCCTCGGTGGGGGTGTACGCGAATCCGCGGCCGGCCCGGGTGCGGGTGACCGTACCCTTGTCGTGGAGCCGCGACAGGATCGTCGTGACGGTGGTCCGGGCGAGTGCCGTCCCGATCGCCTGCTGCACCTGGCCGGGCGTGAGGGGCCCTTCGGCCGCCCACAGGGCCGCCAGGACGATGGACTCCAGCTCGCCGGACGGGCGCCGGTCCGATGCGGGGCGGAGCGGCGACGGCCGCTCCGGAACGGCTTCGGGTGCCGGCCGGGAGGCCGGTTCGCCGTACGTGCGGGGGTCGGGTTCTCCGCTCGATATCCCCTTCACCTGGGACATGGGAACTCTCCTCCCCCTTCGGGCGTCTACAGTGATGTAGACCGTCTACATCACTGTAGTCAGTCCGGGCGTTCCACGAGGCCGCCCGCTCACCATTATGGGAGACCCTCCACTGTGTCCGTATTCTCACTGGCGGCCGCGCCCCAGGCGGTGAACCTGCTGGACGCCGGTTCGCTGCTGGGGGCGTTCGGTGCGCTCGGCATCGCCGTCGTGCTCTTCGCCGAGACGGGACTGCTCGTCGGCTTCTTCCTGCCCGGCGACTCCCTGCTGTTCACGGCGGGGCTTCTCTGCGTGCCGGGCGCCCACGGGCCGGTCGAGCTGTCGTTGCCCCAGGTGCTGATCGCGGCGGTGGCCGGTGCGCTGCTCGGTGCGCAGGCGGGCTACTGGATCGGCCGCCGCGGCGGCCGGGCCCTGCTCGCCCGCCGCCGCGCCGGACGGCTGCGCGAGGGCGCCGCCCGCGCCGAGGAGCTGCTCGCCCGATACGGTCATGCGCGGGCGATCGTGCTGGCCCGCTTCGTACCCGTCGTACGCACGGTGCTCAACCCGCTGGCCGGAGCGCTCGACGTCCCCGCCGGGCTGTTCACGCTGTGGCAGGTCGTCGGCGGGGCGGTCTGGACCGTGGGGCTGGTCCTCGCCGGTTACACGCTGGGTTCCTCGGTGCCGAACGTCGACCGCTACCTGCTGCCGATCGTCGCCGTGGTGGTCGCGGTCTCCCTCGTCCCGCTCGCCGCCGAGCTGCTCCGCGCCCGCGGCCGACGCACCGCCGAAGGAGACAACAGCTGATGCCTCTCGCCTCCACCGCCACCTCGATCGACGGCGGCCTGTACACCTGGATCACCGAGCTGGCCCAGCGCTCCCCCGCCGCTCTGGACTCCGCCGTCCGCCTCTGGTCCGACTACGGCCTGGCCCTGTTCGCACTGCTGATGCTCGTGTCCTGGTGGCGCTCCCGCTCCGCGGGTCCCGCCCGTACCGCCATGGCGCTCTGCACCCCGCTCGTCGTGGTGGCCGCGTACATCGTCAACGACATGGTGAAATCCGCCTTCCATGAACAGCGGCCGTGCCAGACCCTGCATGTCGTGACGGTGGAGGCGTGTCCCGCGCTCGGCGACTGGTCCTTCCCCAGCAACCATGCCGCCATCGCGGCGGCCGCGGCGATGGCGGTCTGGCTGACCGACCGCAGGCTCGGGGCGATCGCCGTACCCGCCGCTCTGCTGATGGCGGCCTCGCGGGTGTGGATCGGTGTGCACTACCCGCACGATGTGCTGATCGGGCTGGTCGTGGGCGCATTCGTCGCCTGGCCGTTGACGATCGCGGCGCGACGCTGCGTCCCGGTGGTGGTCCGGCTGCGCGAAAGCCCGCTGCGTCCCCTGGTGGCGACACGGTGACCGGCGCCGCTCGGCCGGTGACACGCGCCGGGTCCACGCGCCGCCGTGTCCACCGCCCCGGACACCCCACCGGATGGCCGCAGCGAAGTGTCCCCGGACACGGGGCGGCGATCACCGGCTGAGCGGGGGCACCCGCCCACTGCGGACTCGGCGCCGCAACCGCGGCCGCTCCGCGTCAGGCCCTGCGCCTGTGTGTCAGGCCTTGTGCCCGGGCACGCGGATGACGGCGAGGCCGCCGTCGAGGTCGACGGTGGACCGGTGGGGCGGGGCGCCGTCCTCCTCGTCGTCGCGCAGCAGCAGGGCGCTCCGGCGCTCCTTGAGTTCGCTCTGCTTGCCGGGCGAGAAGGTCGCGTGCAATTGCTCGAACCCCGTCGCCGAGACCTGGCCCTGGCGGGCGCTGTTGCGCCACGGCAGCAGTCCCGCCCGTCCTGCGCGCAGCATCAGTTGATCGAGAAAGGCCACGGCGGTCAGCCCGATCACCAGTCCGGGCAGCGTCATCAGAGCGACGAATTCCATCTGCGCAGTCTTACCGGTGTGCGGTGCGCCGCGCATCGGTCGTGAGGATGACCGTGCGGGCCGTCGCACTGCGCGACGGCCCGCACGTTCCCGACGGGTCAGGTCCCGGACGGTCAGCCGTTGGGAAGGATGACCGCGCGGCCGTTGATCTTGCCGTGGTGCAGCCGCTCGTACGCCAGCGGCGCCTCGTCCAGCGTGTAGGTCTCGACGTGGACCTCGACCGATCCGGCGCGGGCCAGGTCGAGCACCTCGGCGAGCTCGGAGCGCGAACCCCAGTACGGTGAGCTCACCGTCGTGTTGTACGGCAGGGAGCCGAAGCCCACCGGCAGCGCACCGCCGCCGAGGCCGACGATCGTGACATCCGAGTCGACGGCGGCCGCGGCCCCGGCCGTGACGACCGTCGGAGGTGCTCCGACGAAGTCGAGGACGACCTGCGCGCCGACACCGCCGGTCAGCTCCCGGACCTTCGCCGCGGCGTGCTCGTCGGAGAGCACGGTCTCATGGGCGCCGACGGCACGGGCCAGGGCGAGCTTGTCCTCGGCGACGTCCAGGGCGACGACCCGGACGGCCGTCATGGTGCGCAGCAGCTGGATCGCGACATGACCGAGGCCGCCGGCGCCGATGACGACGGCGGTGGCACCGGGCACCAGCTTGGGCAGGGACCGCTTGATCGCGTGGTACGGAGTCAGGCCCGCGTCGGTGAGCGGTACGGCCTGGACCGGGTCGAGGCCGCCGAGCGGTACCAGGTGGCGGGGGTCGTCGACGATCATGTACTCGGCCATGGCGCCGGGCGAGCCCAGTCCGGGCGGGGCGATGCCGAGCTCCTTGGCGCGCAGGCAGTAGTTCTCCTTGCCCTCGGCGCACTTGACGCACGTACCGCAGCCCCAGGGTCCGTAGACAGCGACGGGCTCGCCGATCGGGAGACCGCTCACCCCGTCGCCGAGCGCGGCGACGGTGCCGACGCCCTCGTGGCCGAGGGTGAGCGGAAGCGGGAAGGGTATCTGCTCCGCGGGCCGGCTCATCACGGCGATGTCGGAGTGGCAGACACCGGCGGCGGTGACCTTCAGCAGCACCTGGCCGGGGCCGGGCTCCGGGTCGGGCACGGTGACGACCTCGGGTGCCGCGCCGGCGGTGCGGTACTGAACGGCCTTCATGGGGTTCTCCTCACTCTTTGTTCTTTCACTTCGCCCCCGTTCCCCCCGTCCGCCGCTCAGGAGGCGGAGTAGCCGCCGTCCACCAGGTGGTAGCTGCCGTGGATGAAGGAGGCGCGGTCGGAGAGCAGGAAGGCGGCGAGTTCGGCGACTTCCTCCGCCGTGCCGAGGCGTCCGGCCGGGTGCAGCGAGATCAGGTGGTCGCGGGCCGAGGCGTCCGTGTTGCGCAGCAGCGGCGTGTCGATGAAGCCGGGGCCGACGGCGTTGACCCGGACGTTCTGTGCCGCGTATTCGAGGGCGGCCGTCTTGGTGAGGCCGACGACACCGTGCTTGGCGGCCACGTAGGCGGGCGATCCGGCGAAACCGTTGGTGCCGAGGATCGACGACATGTTGACGACGGCGCCACCGCCCGCCGCGACGATCGCGGGGAGTTCGTAGCGCATCGAGTAGAAGACACCGCTGAGGTTGGTGGCGACGACCCGGTTCCAGTCCTCGACCGCGTACTCACCGGTGGGGCTGCTCGGACCGCCGATGCCCGCGTTGTTGACGGCGAGGTGCAGGGCGCCGAAGGTCTCGACGGTGAAGCGCACGCCCGCTTCGACGGATGCGGGGTCGGTCACGTCCATGGCGACCGCGGCGGCCTTGGCGCCGGCGCTCTCCAGTGCGGCGGCCGCCTTGCGGGCGCCGGCCCCGTCGTAGTCGGCGACGACGACGGACGCGCCGCCTGCGGCCAGCCGGTGGGCCAGGGCCAGTCCGATGCCGGACGCGCCGCCGGTGACGAGGGCGGTCCTGTCGGCGAACTCCTGGTCGGCGGGGATGAGGGGGCTGCTCATGATGGTTCGTTTCCTTCCGTGGTGCTGTGCGGCGCCGGCCCGGCGGGAAGCTGCGCGAGCAGTTCTCCGGAGAGGGCGTCGAAGGCCTGCCCGACCAGTTGGGGCAGGTCGGCCGGTTGTCCGCCGCGTACCCAGGCGGCCTGGGCGGCGAGGAGGGCCCCGGCGCCCGCTGCGACCGTGACGGCGGGGCGGATGTCCAGCCGCGGGTCGACTCCGAGCCGGTCCGCGACGATGACGATCGAGTCCTCCTGCGCGTCCACCCGGATGTGGTGGAAGGCGGCGTAGAGGGTCGGTTCCTGCTCGGCGAGGACCAGCAGGTCGAAGATCCGGGCGCGGCGGTGCCAGGCTTGCGCGCCGGGATCGCCGAGCCAGTCGAGGACGGCGTGCCGGTAGGCGGTGAGCGGGGGCTCGTCGGCGGGGCGTGCGCGCAGGGCGTCGTTGATCCGGCCGCCGTCGCCCCGGATCGAGTCCAGGACGGCGTCTTCCTTGCTGGTGAAGTACCGGCTGAAGGTCCGCCGGTCGACGTCCGCGCGTTCCGCGATCTCCTCGACCGTCACATTCTTCAGGCCCCGGTCGAGTACGAGCTCGAACGCGGCCTGCGCCAGTGTGTCCCGGGTCCTGCGGGCCTTGCGGCTCCGCCGCTCCGGGCTCTTCCGTTCCGGATTCATAACTGCACCGTACACCCAAAAATGTCCCATCGCGACAGAAGTCTCGACGGGACATTGGATCAGCATGGCGAGCGCCCTCCCCTGGCTCTCTACCGGTGGCTGAAGGCCGCTGCGGACCGACGGGCGCCGTGGTCGGCCGGAAGGGGCCGGGAGCGGCTCCCGGCCGGTGCCCGGCGCAGGGCGAGCGCAGCGATGTCATCGCGTCGCACGCCTCCGGAGAATGACTCCAGATCGGCGTGGAGTGCGTCCAGCACCTCGCGCGGCCCCCGCTGCGCCCATCGGCCCAGCCGGGCGTCGAGCGGGTAGAAGGCGCCCGATGCGTCGCGGGCCTCGGTGACTCCGTCGGTGCAGAGCAGGAGCGTGGCACCCGGGGGGAAGTCCAGCCGTTCCGCGACCCGCGCCTCCCCGCTGAGCTCCGCCATGCCCAGCGGAACGGAGGTGCGGTGCAGCGGAACCGCGTGCGCCACGCCGTCGTGCAGCAGCCGGGGCGGCAGATGACCGCAGTTGACGGCTTCCACCCGGTCCTCCCCGTCGAAGCCGAGCACCAGGGCGGTGACGAAGCGTTCGATCTCCCCGGTCTGGGCGGAGAAGATGTTGTGCCGGGCGACCGCGTCCTCCAGCGCGTCGACCACACCGGTCAGGGTGGGCTCGCGAATGGCCGCTTCCCGGAACGCGCCGAGCACGGCGAAGCCCGCCCCGATCGCGGCGAGCCCCTTGCCCTGGACGTCCCCGATGATCACCCGGGTTCCGTAGGGCGACTGGACGACCTCGTAGATGTCACCGCCGACCAGGCGGTCCTCCTCGATCGGCGTATAGATGCCGTGGGTGAGGAGCTGGTCGGTCAGGATCGGCAGCGGACGCAGGATCTGCCGCTGGAGCGCGACCGCGGCGGAGCGCAGCCTGGCTATCTCGGCGGCGTGACGGAGCCGCAGGGCGCAGGAACCGACCCCCAGGAAGCAGGCCAGCACGGTGAAGGCGACGCTGCTGGTGACGTCCCAGAAGGTTCCCCCGGACATCAGCCGTGAGCAGACGACGACGGTCATGACCCAGGAGGCCACGCCCACGGTCTGCCGGATCGTTCCGAAGACCGAGACGAGCGCGGGCACGACCACCATCAGGGGTACGAGGTGCATCTCGTCGCCGGTCCGGATGTCGAGGGCGCCGACCAGGGCGGTCAGCAGCGCCAGCCCGCCGAACAGTGCGCCGTTCCCGACCCGGGGCGCGAAGACGGCCGCCTCCCCCGCGTCCGTGGCCGGGAGTGTCGCTCCTCGCGTCGCCGTCCTGTGCCGGCGCCCGATCGTCACGGCCCGTTCCTCCCGGTGTCTGCCGGCCTCGCGCCGGCGCTCGTTCCCAGTCCATCGGGATCACGGGGGTCGGCGCACGAGGCTTACGGCCTCTTGGAGTTCGCCGAAGGTCCCGCGACGGGAGGCGGCCGGCGACCTTCGGCCCGCAGGTCACGGGCCGAAAGTCCTGTGCCGCGGGTCAGCGCGCGGCTGCCGTACGGACGCCGCCGGGCCCCGGCAGGTGGGTCGGCGGGCGTTCCGGCACGAGGGCCGAGAGGAAGGACGTCCGGCGGCGGAGCACGAATCCCAGCGATTCGTAGAGCCGGACGGCGTTGGTGTTGGCGGCGGCAGCATGCAGGAACGGCGTTTCGCCGCGCTCCCTGATCTCGTGGGCGACGGCGAGGACGAGTCCGGTGCCGAGCCCCTGACCGCGCACGGACTCGTCCGTGCAGACGCCGCTGATCTCGCTCCAGCCGGGCGGGTGCAGACGCTCGCCCGCCATCGCGACGAGCACCCCTTCACGCCGGACGCCGAGGTAGGTGCCGAGCTCGACCGTACGGGGCAGGAACGGACCCGGCCGGGTGCGGGCGACCAGATCGAGCATCTCGGGCACATCGGCGGGTCCGAGCCGTACGGCCTGCGGAAACGGAGCCGCCGCGATCCCGGCGTCGACGAGCTGGACACCTTCGGCGTGGAAGGTGATCTCCCAGCCGTCCGGCGGCGGCTCGCGGAACGCGGTGATGGTGACGGCGCCACCGGGTCCGGCGAGGGCCGCCGCGTCGGCCCAGTCCGCGGCCTCGGGCGCGTCCGGGACCGCGACCCAGGGGGTCACGTCCGCCGGGTAGCGCAGGACGCGACCGAGGCGCTCGGCGAAGTGGGCGTGCGGGCCGGTCAGCGCGGCGCGGACCGGGTTGTCCAGCGGATGCGCGTCACCGGCAGCGCCATGTGGCACGCTCACGCGGTCACCTCGATCACGGTCTTCCCGCGCGCGTGTCCGCTCTCCACGGAGCGCAGTGCCTCTCCCGCCCCGGAGAGCGGGAAGGCGGCGGTCACATGCGTCCGCAGGGCTCCGGCGACGACGAGGTCCGCCACCTCGTCGAGCACCGCCGCGGTGCGGGCGCGGGCGACGGCCGCCCCGCCGAGCTCCACCGCCAGTGGCTTGCCCCCGGCGCTGATCAGCGCCGCCCGGTCCGAGAGCAGCGGGGCCACGCTCCTGAGGGTGTCGCCACCGACCAGGTCGAAGATCGCGTCTATGCCGTCGGGTGCCGCCGCCCGCACCCGGTCGGCCAGGCCGGATCCGGATGCGACGTGCACCGCGCCGAGCGATTCGACGAGGTCCTTCTTGGCCGCGCTCGCGACGCCGACGACTTGGACTCCGGCGTGGCGGGCGAGCTGGACCGCGGCCGTTCCGACACCACCGCCGGCCCCGGTGATCAGCAGGGTCGAGCCGGGCGCGAGACCGAGCTGGTGCACGCCGTCGTACGCGGTCGCCACCGCGACCGGCAGCACGGCCGCGTCGGTGAACGACAGACCGGCCGGCTTGTGTGCGGTCACGGCGACGGGAAGCAGCGTGTACTCGGCGTACCCGCCGGTCACCGGATTGCCGAAGACCTCGTCCCCGACCGCGAAACCCTCGACGCCCGGACCCACGCCCTCGACGACTCCGGCGGCCTCGCTGCCGAAGACGGTGGGGAACGGCTGCGGCTCACTGCCGGGCCTGATGTACCCCGTCCGCAGCTTCCAGTCGACCGGGTTGACCCCTGCCGCCCGGACGGCGACGAGCAGCTCGCCGGGGCCGGGCGCCGGCACGTCCTGTTCGACGAGGGCCTCCACCTCCGGCCCGCCGTTGCGGGTGAACACGTACGCCTTGGGCATGAGCTCCCTCTCTCCTGTTCCATGGCGGCGACCGTTCACGGCACCCGGGTCCGGCCCGGTCACCGCTCGCCACAACAGCGGGAAGGCCCCTCCCCGCGCGCGTATTCCCGGACCGGCGCGGTGTTCATCGGGCCGCAATGATCGACGCGACGACCGACGCCATGTTTCCCGCGGCCTCTGCGCGGTGGTTCAGCGGACTCCGCCCGTGACCGGGTCCACGACCTCGTTCACCAGGAGTTCGAGAAGCCGCCGGTCGTCGCCCGCGGTGCCGCGCTCGGCCGGCGTGTCCGGGTTCACGTCGAGCAGCACATGGGTGGCGCCCAGCTCGCCGAGTTCCGCCAGATCGGCCCGGATCCGGTCGACCGTGCCGTGTCCGGCCGGGCGTTCACTGCCGAGGAGGGCGTCGGTGACACGGATCTGCAGCCGCGGCACGAGCGCGGGGACGGGGCGGTGGACCCGTTCGGCCTCCTCGGTGATCACCGGCAGCCCGGCCCTGATCGCCTCCAGCGGCAGCCGGTACGGGTGCCAGCCCTCGCCGAGCCGGGCGGCGCGGCGCTGAGCGGCGGCCGAGTTGCCACCGACCCAGACCGGCAGACAGGGAGTGGACGCCGGCGCGGGCGCGGTCCGTACGCCTTCGTAGGAGACGTAGTCGCCCCGGAACGTCGCGGGATCCTCGGCCCAGGCGGCCCGGATCGCGGCCAGGTACTCGTCGGTGATGCGCCCGCGCTCGGCGAAGGGCACGCCCAGCGCGTCGTACTCGGCCCCGGACCAGCCGATCCCCGCGCCGAGGATGAACCCGTCGGCGTTCAGGTTGTCGACATTGGCGGCGAGCCGGGCCGTCTGCAGCGGATGGCGGTACGGGATCACGGTGACGGTCGTGCCCAGCGTCAGGCCGGATACCCGCCCCGCGATGTGCGCGGCGAGCACGAACTGGTCGTAGAACGGGGCCGGATACGTCTCGTGCACATCGGGGGTGACCGCGATGTGGTCGGAGATCATCGCGAAGGAGAACCCCAACTCACGTGCGTCTATGGCCTGTTGGAGAAGACCTGCCGGGGTGGTACCGACACCGAAATTGAGTATGTTCACGCCGAATCTCACCAGCGGAGCCTAACAACCCGGACATGCGTGGATCTCGCGGCGGGGAGGCCGGGGAAGTGGCAAGGGCGGGAGACGGGGGCAGTGCGGCAGCTGCCGGCTCCCCTCCGCGCCGGGTCGGCCCGACGGCGACCCGGCGATCAGTCGGCCACGTCGTGGCGGTGGCGGGCGACTTCGATGTCCTGGAGGTACTGGCGGGTCCAGTCGCACAGACCGTTCACCCTGGAGCGCAGCGCCCGCCCGGCCGCCGTGAGCGCGTACTCGACGCGGGGCGGCACAGTGGCGTGGACCGTCCGCTCCACCAGGCCGTCCCGCTCCAGCCCACGCAGGGTCTGGGTCAGCATCTTCTGGCTGATGTCCGGCACTTCGCCGCGGATTTCGGTGAAGCGCAGGGTCCGCTCCGCCAGCACGTCGATCAGTGGAAGCGCCCCTTTGGAAGCGACCCCGGAGAAGATCTCGCGCGCCAGCGCCTGTGCCCTCGCCACCTGCGCGGCGTCCGGCCCGTCGCCGGTCCGCTCTCCGCCCGCCGGGACCGCGGGCACCCGCCGCCTCCGATTCAGTCGTACGCGCCGCCTCCGGTTCCGTCGTACGCGCCGCTTCGGAGTCCGTCGTACGCGCCGCCTCGGGCGGTACGCGGTCGGCCTGCTCGGTCACTTCCAGGTGCCTCTCTCTCCGAAAAGTGCCTTCTTCCGGTCCACCGGCCGCTCTCCTACGGTCCTGGGTAACCGAAAGGGAGCAGTCGCCATTCCGGGCCCCGCTCCCTTCCGCCACAGCTCCCTCCTGCCCGGAGCCCGAGAGAGGCCGACCTCCATGACCATCCTCAAGACGTACGCACGCCTGTGGGCCGACGATCTGGACGCCGCCCTGCCGCTCCTGCGCCATCTCGTGGGCGCAGAACCCGAACTCCGTTTCGCGTTCGAGGACATCGAGCTCGCCGCGATCGGCGACTTCCTCGTCGTGGCCGGCCCCGCGGCGCGGCGGGCGCGGTACGCCCATGCCTCCGCCACGGTCGTGGTGTCCGATCTCGACGCACTCGTCGACAGCCTCGCGGCTCACGGGGCCACGATCACGACCCCGGAGGCGACGAGTGGGACGGGCCGCTTCCTGTACGCGCGGCACGCGGGCGGGGCCGAGGTCGAGTACGTCGAGTGGGCCCCCGAGCTGGTCCGGCGGATCGTCACCGGGTGAGGCCCGTACGGTGATTGGGGAGCGACGTCCCGTACCCGAGGGGGCGGACAGGCATCGGTCCGTGGTCGGTTCACCGTCGATTTCGACTCAACTACCGCTGGATATACGCCGGTCGTCCCCGATACGCCGTCGGCTGTGGCAGTCTGGAAGCGACCGCCCCACCGGGCTCCCCCGTACCGGTGGGGCGGTTCTGCCGTCCGGCCGCACCGGCAGGACGGGGAATCACAGCGATTCCCGGCCATTGATGCCGTGTGATCTGATCAACTTCCGCCTTTCCGCATGGGTTCCGCCTGCGGGGGCAGACGCCTACACCTCACCTACGACCAGGGGAGCGTGACGAGATGACGGCGCACACTGCGCGGACCGCCGGTACGGAGCGAGCGGAGAGTGCAGGGGCGACACCGACGGGTGTGCCGGTCGACACCGGCGACCTGCCATGGATCGAGGACGCGGGGAAGGTCGCTCCGGCGGACGCGCGGGATCTGTCCCGGCTGTTCTTCGACCGGCTCCAGGTCCTGGAGGAGGGAACTCCTGCCCATCAGTACGCGCGCAACACCCTCATTGAGATGAACCTCTCCCTCGTCCGGTTCGCCGCGGGACGGTTCCGGAACCGGGGCGGCGGTGACACGGAGGACATCGTCCAGGTCGGCACCATCGGGCTGATCAAGGCCATCGACCGGTTCGACCTCTCCCGCGAGGTCGAGTTCACCTCCTTCGCGGTCCCTTACATCACCGGTGAGATCAAACGGTTCTTCCGCGACACCAGCTGGGCGGTGCACGTCCCGCGCCGGCTCCAGGAGTTGCGGGTCGACATCGCCCGGACCAAGGAGTCCCTGGCCACGGCGCTCGACCGCGACCCCACCGTGCCGGAGCTCGCCGAACAGCTGGGGATCAGCGAGGGCGAGGTCACGGAGGGCATCGTGGCGGCCAACGGGTACACGGCTGGCTCACTGGACATGCCGGCCGATCCGGCGGGCGCGGGACGGCGCAACTCCCCGGGCCGCACTTTCGCCGACATCCTGGGCGAACCGGACCCCGCCATGGAGGCGGTCGAGAATCTGCACGCGCTCGCGCCGCTGCTGGGCGATCTCGACGACCGGGAGCGTCGCATCATCGACATGCGTTTCGGCCAGGAGATGACCCAGTCGCAGATCGGCGCGGAGCTCGGCATCTCGCAGATGCATGTGTCGCGGCTGATCAGCAGGATCCTGCGGAAGCTCCGCAGCGGGATGTTCGTCGAGGAGTGACCAGCCCTGACGACATCTCCGCCTGAGACCCGGTCTCCGGCCGAAGCTCCGTCCGAGACCGGGTCTCCGGCCGAGATTCCGCCCCGGACCGGGTCTCCGGCCGAGTCGCGGTCTACCCGGCGCCCGTGCGCGTACATTGCGGTCGAATGAAATCGGGGGCCCTCACCGGGCCGCTCGGCGGCCCGTCCCCGCAGCTCCTCGCACGGCTGCTCGGGAGACGCGTCCGCGCAGGTCGGAAGCGGAAGGGAGGGGCCACGGCCGCTCTCGTGACCGGTGGCTGAACCGGTCACGAAACGCCGTGCGGCCGTCCGGAAGAGCGGTTGACGGCCGCCGGGGCCGCTGACACGCTCACGCCATGCCCGCGACTCCGGTTCTCGTCTCGCGGCGCCATGTCGATCTGGGGCGCCTCTCGTCCGCGGCGTGTCGCCGGGACCTTCACCGCGGTCCGCTCCGCTGAGCAGCTGAGCAGCTGAGCCGCACCGACGCCACCGCTCCGACGATCCGCCTCTCCCCGCCGGGGCGGCTCCGGGACGCCCCGGCCCCGGAGCGCGAGGCCGTCCTCCTTCTCCGGTTCTCCGGCCACGAGCACCTGGACCGGAAGAGCCACGAGGCGTTCGGCCGGCCGCTCGGGACCCGGCCCGCCCCCGCCCCCCTTCCGCCGCACCGCACAGAGGTGCGGCGGCCCGGACTCCCCACCCGGAAGCGGCAAACCGCGCTTCCGCCGACGTACCACCGTGCGAGGAAACATCATGAGCCAGCCCGTCGACTCCGTCACCGCAGGCCACACCCCCGAGGACCGCGACCTGCGGGACGCCGGGGCCGCCTGGTCCTTCGAGACCAAGCAGATCCACTCCGGAGCCGTCCCCGACCCGACGACCGGGGCCCGTGCGGTGCCGATCTATCAGACGTCTTCCTACGTCTTCCGTGACACCCGGCACGCCGCCGATGTGTTCTCGCTGGCCGAGCCCGGAAACATCTACACCCGGATCCACAACCCCACCCAGGACGTCCTGGAGCAGCGGATCGCCGCCCTGGAGGGCGGAGTCGCCGCGGTGGCGCTCGCCTCCGGGCAGGCCGCGGAGACTCTCGCGCTCCTGACCCTGGCCGGAGCGGGGGACCACATCGTGTCCGCCGCCTCGCTGTACGGCGGCACGTACAACCTGCTGCGGCACACCCTCCCCCGGTTCGGGGTCGAGGTGTCGTTCGTCGACGACCCCGACGACATCGACGCGTGGACGGCAGCGATCCGTCCGAACACCAAAGCACTGTTCGCGGAGACACTGGGCAATCCGCGCGGCAACGTCCTCGACATCCGGGCGGTCGCCGATGCCGCGCACGCGGCCGGTGTGCCGTTGATCGTCGACAACACCGTGCCCACCCCGTATCTGCTGCGTCCGATCGAGCACGGCGCGGACGTCGTCGTCCACTCGGCGACGAAGTTCCTCGGCGGGCACGGCACCACCATCGGCGGTGTGGTGGTGGACGGCGGTACGTTCGACTTCGGTGCCCACGCCGGGCGGTTCCCGGACTTCAGCTCCCCCGACCCGAGCTACCACGGACTGCGCTACTGGCCGGATCTGGGTCCCGGCGCCTTCGCGGTGAAGCTCCGGGTCCAGCTGCTGCGCGACCTGGGGCCCGCGCTCTCCCCGCACTCCGCGTTCCTGCTGCTGCAGGGAGTGGAGACGCTGAGTCTCCGGGTGGAGCGGCACACGTCCAACGCCCTGGTCCTGGCCGAGTGGCTGGAGCAGCGCGACGAGGTGTCGGCCGTGCACTACGCGGGACTTGAGTCGAGCCGGTGGTACGAGGCGGGGCGCCGCTATCTGCCGCTCGGTACCGGGGCCGTGCTCGCCTTCGAGCTGCGGGACGGGGTGGAGGCGGGGAAGCGGTTCGTGGACGCGGTCGAGCTGTTCAGCCACCTCGCCAACATCGGAGACGTACGGAGCCTGATCATCCATCCGGCGTCCACCACGCACAGCCAGCTGACCGAGGAGCAGCTGACCGCCACCGGAGCCACCGCGGGGCTGGTGCGGCTCTCGGTGGGGCTGGAGAACGTGGACGACCTCAAGGCCGACCTGGAGGCCGGGTTCCGGGCCGCGAAGGCGGCGTCCTGAACCGGACGGCCCCCTCCCCCGCACTCCCCCTCCCGCCGGCCACCGGAGGCCGGCGGGAGGGGGATCCGCCGGGCCGCCTCGCCTGGGCGGCGCTGGACCGGCCGCTGCCGCTGGAGTCCGGCGGCGTGCTGCCGGAGGTGCGGCTGGCGTACGAGACATGGGGGCGGCGGGCACCCGACGGTTCCAACGCGGTTCTGGTGCTGCACGCCCTGACCGGTGACAGCCATGTCGCCGGGCCCGCGGAGCCCGGCCATCCCACGGTCGGCTGGTGGGACGCGCTGGTCGGTCCCGGCCGGGCGCTGGACACCGACCGCTGGTTCGTCGTCGCGCCGAATGTGCTCGGTGGCTGCCGGGGCAGCACCGGCCCGTCGTCGCACCGTCCTGAAGGGCCGCGCTGGGGCGGCGATTTCCCGTACCTGACGGTCCGTGACCAGGTGGCGGCCGAGGCGGTGCTGGCCGACGCGCTGTCCATCGGCCGGTGGGCGGCGGTGATCGGCGGATCGATGGGCGGCATGCGGGCGCTGGAATGGGCGGTGAGCCGGCCGGAGCGCACCGGGTCGCTGCTGGTGCTCGCGGCATCCGCGGCGGCGTCGGCGGAGCAGATCGCCTGGGGCGCCTTGCAGGTATCGGCGATCCGTTCCGATCCGGGGTGGCGGGGCGGCCACTACCACGACGCGCCACCCGGCGGTGGTCCGCACCGGGGCCTCGGGCTGGCCCGCCGGATCGCCCATGTGACGTACCGGAGCGAGCCCGAACTCGCCTCCCGGTTCGGCGGCAGGGAGCAGGCGGGCGAACACCCTTGGCGCGGCGGGCGGTACCAGGTGGAGTCGTATCTCGACCATCACGCGGCCAAGTTGGTGCACCGCTTCGACGCGGGCAGCTACGTGACGCTCACCGAGGCGATGAACAGGCACGATGTCGGGCGCGGGCGCGGTGGCGCGGCGCGGGCCTTGCGCCGCGCGCGGATGCCCGCGCTGATCGCGGGTGTCGACTCCGACCGGCTCTACCCGCCTTCGCAGCAGGCCGAATTGGCTTCGCTGCTGCCGGGCGCGGACCGGCTCAGGACCGTGGAGTCGCCCCATGGGCACGACGGTTTCCTGATCGAGACGGATCAGGTCGGGGAGCTGGTACGGGAATTGCTGGCCGGCGGGCCGGGCGGGGGCCCGGCCCGCTGATCCACCATCGCCGTCCTCCGTCCTCCGTTCCCCGCTCTCCGTCCTCCGTTCCCCGTCCTCCGCCGTGGTAGGGCACGAGGTGCGGCTCGTCCGACGGCCCTGCCGGGCACGGCGGTGCCGGAACGGATCGCCCCGGCATCCGGGCCGGCCGATGGACTCAGTCGCCGTCCTTTTCCGGGGCACGGCCCGCGTAGTAGGTGGCGATCATGTCCTCGCCGCCGTGCCCCGCCGCTTCGGCGCGCGCGAATCGGTCGGCCGAGGCGGCGACCAGGTCCAGCCGCACCCCCGACTTCTCCGCCGCGTCCAGGATGAGACGGGTGTCCTTGAGCGCCGTGGACAGGGCGAAGCTGGGGGTGAGGTCACCCGAGAGGACGGCGGCGGACTTGCCCTGGAGATACGGGGAGTCCAGTGGGCCGCCCTTCATGGCATCGAGGAACGTCTGCGGGTCGATCTCCAGGCCCTCGGCGAGATTGAGACACTCCGCGATGTTGTTGACCATGGTGATCACCCAGGTGTTGACCACGAGCTTCAGCCGCGAGGCCGCTCCGGGGACCTCGGCGACCCAGACCGTGCGCTGCCCGATCGCGTCCAGCACGGGGTCCACCGTCGCCCGGACGGCGGAGGGTCCGGAGACGAAGACCGTCAACGCGCCCTGTTCCGCGGGCTGTCTGGTACCGGAGACCGGAGCGTCGAGATAGACCAGGCCCAGGTCCGCCGCGCGCCGGGCGAGATCGGCGGTGGCCTCGAACCCGACGGTCGAGCTCTGGAGGAGCACCTGGTCGGTGTGCAGCCCCGGCGACGCGGCGGTGAGGGCGGCGGCGACGGAGGGGCCGTCGTTGAGCATGGTGAGGACGACATCGGCACCGCGTACCGCTTCCTCCGCCGTCTCCAGGACCGTGGCGCCGTCGGCGGCCAGCGGGGCCGCCTTGGACCGCGTACGGTTCCAGGCACGGACGTCGAGCCCGGCCCGCAGCAGACTCCGGGCCATTCCGGATCCCATGATCCCGGTTCCGAGGACGGCGACGGTCGGCCGCTTCGAGGTGGCGTCGGCAGCGCTTGAGGACATGAGGAACTCCCTTGGTCGGCCGCGCCCCGGTCGGCTCGCGGCGCGGTGAGTTCTCAGGATTGCCGCAGCGCACCTTCGAGGACGGCAGCGTGCACGGCTCTGGCGAGTCGCGCCCCCCAGCGGGAGCGCGGTCCCGCGAAGGGTTCGCCGGCGCCGGGTTCCGGCGAGGGGGCGGCGATGCAGACGGCGTCGGTGGGGGTTCCCGAGCAGTCGAGACCCGCCTCCAGGAGCGCCTGGACCTTGGCCTCGGTGGCCGTGGCGACCGCGTTGACGAGTGCGGCGTCGGAGAGGGCCGTCGGCAGGACGACGACGATGTTGACGGTGCCGGGCCGCGGCGGTTCCCCGGTGTCCTCCGCCGGAGCGGCGGCCCAGCCGCGTACGCCGAGACCGCAGGTGGCGGTCGCCGTCACTCCCCCGTCGGCGGCGACCGTGTACGCGGTGACATCGGCGGCCGTCATCAGCCCGGCGCCGGGCCCGGTGAGGCGTTCCGCGGCGGCGATCTCCGCGAGGTGGCGGTCGGGATCCAGCCGGGGATAGCCGCCGGGCACCTGGGCGTTCAGGATCCAGGCGCGCGGGCCGATGCCTCCGCCGAGCACGGCGCTGCTGCACACCCGCCATCCCGGTCCGAGCCGCCATACCAGGTGGTGGAGGTCCAGACCGTCCTCGTGCCGGGCCAGGAGTTCACCGCGCTGTTCGGGCAGCCGGACGCGTACGGAACGGATGAGGCACCCCCCGGTGGCGGCAGGACGTCGGAACGGTGATCGGCGGTCGGTCCGGCGATCATATGCGCCGCGGTTCTTCAGCCCGCGGCCGGTGCGGTGCCGGGCCGGAGCCGTACCGGGAGTGTCCCGGTGCTGTTGCCGACGAAGCCCGCGTGCCGGGGCAGCCCGGCCCGCGGGACGGCGAGGTCCAGTTCCGGGAAGCGGGTGAAGAGCTGCTCCAGGGCGATCGTGGCTTCCATCCGGGCGAGCGGCGCACCCAGGCAGTAGTGCGGTCCGTGGCCGAGCGAGAGATGGCGGGCGGCGGTGTCCCGGCCCGGTCGGGTCACGTCGAACCGGTCGGCGTCGGGCCCGTGCGCGGTCTTGTCGCGGCCGGCGGCCGAGTATCCGGCGAGCACGGGCGTGCCCCGCGGTATGACGGTGCCGTCGAGGGTGAGGTCGCGGGTCGGATAGCGGAACGGGAAGTAGCTGACCGGACTGTCCCAGCGCAGCGTCTCCTCCACCGCGTCCGCCCAGCCCGCCCGGCCGGATCTGACCAGGCCGAGCTGGTCGCGGTGGGCGCACAGGGCCCGTACGGCGTTGGTGATGAGGTTCAGTGTGGTCTCGTGCCCCGCGATGATCAGGAGGAGCAGGGTGCCGATGAGTTCCTGCCGGCCGAGCCGGCCGCCGCCCTCGTCGCGGGCGGCGATCAGGGCGCTGGTCAGATCGTCGCCCGGTTGCTCCGCGCGGGCCGCGGCGACCGTTTCGAGCAGGGACACCAGCTCCCGGTTGGCGGCCACGGCCTCCTCGGGGCCGGTATCGGTCGCGACCACCCGGCTGGAGAGGCGGTGCAGCCGGTCCTGGTGCCGGTCCTCGACCCCGAGGAGTTCGCAGATGACGCCCATCGGCAGCGGCAGGGCGAACCGGGCGCGCAGGTCGACGGTGCCGTCGCCCTCGGTGGCGGCCCGTTCGACGCCGTCGAGCAGTCCGGCCGTGACGGTCTCGATCCGCGGCCGCAGCGCTGCCACCCGCCGTGCGGTGAAGGCCGAGGCGACCAGTGAGCGCAGCCGCCGGTGGTCGTCGCCGTCGGCCGTGGTCATGCCCCGCACGGTGGCGAAGGTCCTCAGCGGCCAGCCGTCGGGGATGCGTCCCTCGGCCAGCTCGGTGAAGTGGCGCGCGTCCTTGGCCACGTCGGGGTGGGCGAGGAACTCCTTGAGCGCGTCGTGTCCGAGCACCGCCATCCCGGCGACGCCGCCCGGGAGCACGACGGATGCCACGGCGCCCTGGGCGAGCAGCCCGGCGTTGTCCGCGTGCGGGCAGCCGCCGGCCGGGTCCATGTGGTGCGGGATGCTGGTCAACGGGGCTCTCCTGACGGTCGTCGGGCACCGGTGCCCGACGGGCCTCGGGGCGGCAGCCTGTTCGAGCATGCCGATCCTACGGTCGACGGCGTCGGCGAGAAGGCGTGTTGCCGGAGTTCACAGGGCCTTCCGCACGGTCAGGAGTTCATGCAGATACCGCTTGGTGATGCTTCCTCCGTACTGCTCGTCGATCAGGGTCCGGATGGAGGCGAGCAGACCGTGCCGCGCGGCCGGGGCGAGAGCCCGGTGGCCGGAGTAGGTCATCAGCAGGTCCAGGTACTCCGCCGACGTGTACGTGATCTCGCGCGGGTGGCGGCGCACCTGGACCGGCCCGTCCCACGGGGGGTGTGCGAGTTCCTCGAAGACCGTTTCCGTCGACGTTTCGTTCGGCAGCACGGTGTCCGGAGGGGTGGCGGGGTCCCAGTGCTCGTAGCACCGTTGCACCCGTGCGAAGAACTCGACACTGCCGCCCGCCACATGATGGGTGGTGACGAGCGCCAGTGTCCCGCCGGGACGCAGCGCCTGCGCTGCTCTCGTGAAGCGCTGTGCGGGGTCGATCCAGTGGATGGCGGTCGCGCACACCATCAGGTCGAAGGGGTCCGGCGGAGGCGCCCACTCCTCGAACGGCGACACCTCGACGTGGGCGCGGGGGAAGCCGCGCAGATTGCGTCGCGCCACGGCCGCCAGCGAGGGGCCCAGCTCGACGGCCGTCACCTCACTCCCCAGCGCCGCGAGCGGAACCGTCAACTGCCCGGTCCCCGGTCCCACTTCCAGCACTCTGCTCCGAGCGGTGAGGCCTGCCAGGGCCGCCAGCTCCGTGACCAGGTCCGCCGGATAGCTCGGGCGCATCCGGTCGTAGAGCTCCGCGTCCTCGTCGAATCTGCCGCGCAACGTGTTCATGCCGGATACAACGCCGGGCGGTTCCCGCCGGTTTCCCGGTGCGGCGGGAAACCCGGGAACCGCCCGGCGTTGTATCCGGCCAATGGCACGTCGACATGCTCGCGGCAGAGCCCTCGGTCCGCTGTTCGAGGAGGTGCAGCAGGTCCGTACGCGGCGGAGCCGCCGGTACGGTGCGCGGTCACTGTCCGGAGTCCGCCGGCACGGCCTGTCCGACCGCGGCGGACTCCACCGGGGGCGGCGTCTCCCGTCTCGTGCTCCTCAATGCCATTGAAGAGGCAATTTGTCGATTCTGCGGCGCTGGGCCCTTCGGCCGCCCCGCGCCGGTCCCGGGTCCGGATTCCGGGCCCACCCCTCTCACACCTCACTCGATTGGCCTAACGAAATGGTGGCCTGCCCACCGCCGTGACAGGCGGCCAACGCCGAAGCGCCGCGCATGTGACGGCCGCCCCGCGCGGGTGGGGAGGTTGCAGCGTCCATCCGGGTGAGGCGCGATGGATATCGGACGCGCCTCCCCTGATGGATCCAGCCACAGGACGCGCCCGGGCGAGGAGGAATCGGTCATGGGAGCCGCTGACGGATTCACGGATTCCGGAGAGCTCGACGGCCTGACGGTGTACGACACCGCAGGCGAGAAGATCGGCAGTGTGGGCCGGGTGTATGTCGACGACAACACCGGCCGCCCGGACTGGATCACGGTGAAGACCGGCCTGTTCGGCATGAAGGAGAGTTTCGTTCCACTCGCCGGAGCCCGTCGCGTGGGCTCCGACCTGCACATCACCCACCCGAAGGACCGCGTCAAGGAAGCCCCCAGGGTGGACGCGGACGCGCATCTGTCCGTAGCGGAGGAGGAGGAGCTCTACCGCCACTACGGCCTTGCCAGGAACACCACCGCCCGGCTCGGCGGGCAGTCGGGCACCGGCACCACGGGCGCGGCGGGAGCCGGCCGAACCGGAGCCATGGGTGCGGCCGGCACCGGACGCACCACCGGCACCGGCAGGCCGTCCGCGGCCGGCACCTCCGCCTCCGGTGCGGACACCTCCCGCACCACCACGTCACGCACGACCGGCACAGCCGCCTCCGGTACAGGTCCGGGCAGGCACCGCGACACCGAGGCGACCGGCACGGCCCGGCCCCTCGTCGGCGCGGGGGCGGGTTCCGAGCGTTCCGCCGCGGACCTGGGCGGCAAGGAGGAGTTGATCCGCTCCGAGGAGCAACTGCACATCGGCACCGAGGAGTACGAGAGCGGCAGGGCCCGCCTGCACAAGTACGTCGTCACCGAGAACGTGACCAGGACGGTGCCGGTGACGCACGAAGAGGTACGGGTGATCCGTGAACCGCTGCGGCCCGGCGACAGGGCGGCGGGGCCCGCGGACATCCGTGAGCAGGACGTCGAGATCACCCTGCACGCCGAGCGCGCCACCACGCGCAAGGAGACGGTGCCGGTCGAGCGGGTGCGCATGGAGACCAAGAGGGTGACCGAGCAGAAGGAGGTCTCCGCCGAACTCCGCAAGGAGCAGATCGACTACGCGGACGGCAAGAGCGTCGAAGGCGGCGACCGCGGAGGCAGGGACATCCGGGGCGGAGACACCGGAGGCAAGGGCATGGGCGGAGAGTTCGGCCGGGGCCGCCGTCGCTGACCCCCGCACACAGCGGCAGCCGAGGCGGCCGGCCGCACCGAGAGCACGAATGAGAGGCGGGCCCGTGTCGTGCCAGGGCCCGCTCTCAGGGTCGGCGAGCGGATTGCGGACTCGGTTCCTTCGGACGGGACGCCTTTTCCCAGGACGCTCGAAAGGGGTCCCAGTGGCCGTGGCCCCGCCCGTCCCCCTCACCGCAGCGCGTCGGTTCCGGACTCTCACCGGATTCCGTGACCCCGACATGGAGTTTGACCGGCCCCGGCGAGCCATCACGAGCCTCTGCGCAGCTCACGGGCGGTGTGGCCGGTGGTACGCCGGGCTTGTGCTCCCGTCGCACCACCTGCCAGCTGCCTACGGACGCTGAAGAGCGATCACGGCGTTGTGTCCGCCGAAGCCGAAGGAGTGGCTGACGGCGCGCCGGATAGGCAGCCGCAGCGGTTCTTTGGTGACGCAGTTGATGTCGAACTCGGGCGCCGGGGCGTCCAGGTTCGCGATCGGCGGTACGACTCCGCGCTGGAGCGTCAGGACGGTCAGTCCGGCCTCGATCGCCCCGGCCGCCCCCATGCAGTGCCCCAGCACGCCTTTCGGGGCGGTGACGGGCGGCCGGTGGGGGTAGACCCTGCCGATGAGGGCGGCTTCGGTGGCATCGTTGATCGGTGTCGCCGTGCCGTGCGCGTTGATGTGCTCGACGTCCTCGGCCGCCCAGCCCGCGTCGCGCAGCGCGGCCTCGACCGCTGCCTGCGCGACCGCGCCGGACGGGTGCGGACTGGTGGGGTGGTGGGCGTCGGTGGTGGCGCCGGTGCCCGCGAGCAGCGCCCGCGCTCCGGCGCCCCGGGCGGCGGCGTCGTCCGCCCTTTCCAGCACCATGACGGCGGCGCCCTCGCCCATGACCAGCCCTGCGCGATCTGCCGCGAAGGGCCGGCACCGCCTGGCCGGGTCGCCGTCCGCCCGCGCCGCGGCCCCGGACCGGGCGAAACCGGCCATGGCGGCCGGGTAGACGATCGACTCGGTGGCCCCGGCGATCGCGATGTCGCACTGCCCGGTGACCAGGAGGTCCCGGGCGACGGACAGGGCTGTGGCACCGGACGAGCACGCGGTGCACGGTGCCATGCTGGGACCGGTGGCCCGCAACTGGATCGCGATCTCGGCCGCCGGCATGTTCGGGATGGTGAGCAGGATGCCGGACGGCGAGATGGCATCCGGTCCGAGCCGGTCGAGCAAGACGGCCTGCTCGGTCAGCGAGGCGGAGCCTCCACTGCTGGTGCCGACGACCACCGCGACCCTGCTGCCCTCCCACCGCGCCGGGTCGAGTCCGGCGTCGGCGACCGCCTCCCGGGCGGCGAGGACGGCGAACTTGACGTACCTCCCCATCCGGAAGGAGGTGCGGCCGCCGATCGCGGCGTCCAGATCGATCCCGTCGACCGTGCAGGCGAAATCGATCGCGCACCCTTCGAGTGCCGCGACGGTACGCACCGGCGAGACTCCGGCGCACACGCCTTTCCAGGTGGATTCGGTGTCGTTGCCGACCGGGGTGATCATTCCCAGGCCGGTGACGGCGACGGCGGGCTTGTTCATCGGGCGTTGCTCATCGGTGCCTCGCCGCCCGCCTGCGCCCCGCCGTCGACAGTCGCGTCGATGAACCGCGTGATGTCGGCCAGGGTGGCTCCCTTGGGAAGCCTGTCGAAGTCCCCGTCGCCGCCCACCGCCTCCCTGATGAGGACGGCGAACTCCGCGACAGCGAGGGAGTCCATCTCCAGGCTGTCCATCGTGGAATCCGGCCGGATCTCGGCGGCGGGCACTTTGAAGGTGTGTGTCAGCACCTCGGTGATCTTTGGATGAATCGTACTCATGGGCTTCCTCTCCCTCATTCGGTACGGCTGCCGGGGACGTTGGGCGCATCGTCCCGACGCCGAATCAACTGGGTGACGTGCCTCCAGTTACGCCTTGTGGCGAACCGATTCGGCACCGTTCTTCCGCGGCTGTGCACACCATCGGGCCAGGACGGCCCCGGTACCCCAGAAGGCGAGCAGCACGGCGCGGACGCCGAGGGTCCCGGCCGCCTCCCGTACCCGGCGGGTCCGCGGGGCCGTTCCTGCCCTGGTCACGGCCCTCACCGCTGCCCCGGAGCCATTGCCCCCACGGCGTGCGATTGCCAGGAGGCCGCCGGGTCGTCGTACGCGTCGACGTAATCGGCCCCCGCGATGGGCCAGTCGGCGAGCAGTTCCCGGGGAAGCGCAAAGGAATCGGCGAGGGTGGGCAGTCGAGGGGCCACGACGGCGATGAGCCGATCCACGGCGTCCGGCAGACCGTTGACCTGTTCGACCGTCAGATGTCCTGCCGCCAGCAGGTCACCGCTGTTCCTGGCGATCCAGTCGAGGGCGAACAGCCTGTGCAGTGCGGTCAGTTGTTCACGGGCGGGTCCGTCCGGCAGGCCGGCCACCGCGTCCGTGTACGCCTCGGCCGCCTGCCGGTGGGCGTGGGCCTCGACGCCGCGCAGGGCGGGCCCGGACGCGGTGTTCCACCGTCCCAGCGGATCGCCGTGAGGGGCGCGGCCCATCCGCTCCCTGGCCCGGCCGAACCAGATCGCCTCCAGGGCCGCCAGGAGCCTGCCGAGGAACCGCGTGTCCGTGAGATCACCGGATTCGCCGCCGGAGGGGATTGCGTTCCCGGCCGGTTCGGTGGCGAAGAGCATTTCGGCGGCCGCCTTGGCGTGGATGGCCAGGTTGTCGCCCTCGGCGGTGATGGCGCCCTCGACTCCGGTGATGAGTTCGCTCATGCCGTTGTTCTCCAGGAGTGCCTGGGCACCGCATCGTTCGCGGCATTCGACGATCACGGACCTGGCCTGCCAGGTGATCCACCCCTTGGCCACGGCGACCAGCCGTTCCGCCTCCTCCGGCCCCGCGCCCGAGCCGTCCTCCCGCCGCTCCCAGCGGTCCAGCGCCCTGCGGTGCAGCAGGCTCATCGCGAAGACGGTGGCCATGGCCAGGGCGAGCGGGCCGTGGTGGCTGCGGTGGGCGATCACCGGTACCTGCCGTGAGCCGCGCGGCCCGGAGATGTACCGGTGGCCGCCGTAGCGGACGGCGACGGCGAGCGTCGCGCGCGCACAGCCGACCGCACACGCGCTCATCGAGATCTTGCCGGACGTGACGCGTCCGATCGACGCAAGGAGGCGACGCCTCCGGTTGCCGACGGCGCTGCTGAACCCGCCGTCGTCGCCGATCCGTCCGTGGTCCCCGCCGAGCAGCGCGTCGCGCCCCACGAAGACCCGGTCGAACGAGGTCAGGCAGTGGTCCACCGGGCTCCCCGTGCGTGCGGGAAGCCTGCGGACCCGTACACCGGGCAGGGCCCTTACGGCGTCGGTGAGGGGGACGAGAAAGAGGAAGACTCCGTGATCGGTGCCGTCGACGAGCAGGCGGGCGGCCACGAGTCCCGTCTTGGGCCCGCCCGCCGGACTGGTGTTGGGCATGAATTTCTGGGCGCCCGCGTGCGGGGTGTGCAGCACGAACCCGTCGCGTGCGCGGTCGTAGGCGGCCACGGTCTCGACGGCCGCCGCGTCGTTGCCGTGCGCCACCTCCGTACAGAGGAAGGTGCCGATGCTCCGCAGCCCGAGGAAGTCCGACAGGTCGCGCCGGGTGCCGTCCTCGTGGTCGAGGAGGCTGCCGAGAAAGAGGTTGTAGTGGATGCCCGCCACCGTGGCGAGTGCCGGGTCGACCGGGCCGAGCCATTCGTGCAGGGCCGCGAGGGCGCGGGGATCGGCGGCGAGCCGGGCGCCGCTGTCGAGGCAGTCGTTGAGGACGCGCAGCCGCTCGTACGTGAGGCTCAGGCGCTCCTCGGGGGTGCGGTGCTCCGGGCGGCGGAACGGTTCCGTGCTGATGAGCCGCTGCCAGAAGCCGTGCTCCCGGCGGTAGTTGTCGCCGAGGAGCACAGCGGTGAGGAGGTCCGTGGACGGTTCGGTGGAGGGGCTGTGGGTCGTTGCGGTCATGCGACAAGAACGATCAGTCAACGGCGAGGACACCGGGGGCCGTCCGCCGCGGACCGTCCGGTTCGACACGTTGGAGGGCGAGTACGACGTTGTGCCCGCCGAAGCCGAAGGAGTGGCTGAGTGCCCGCTCGACGTACTGCATGCGGGGCTCCTTGACTACACAGTCGAGGTCGAACCCGTCCGGCAGCGAATCCAGGTTCGCGATCGGCGGGACGAGCCCCTGCTCCAGGGTCAGTACCGTGGCCACCGCTTCGATCGCCCCGCCTGCGGCGAGGGTGTGACCGAGCACGCCCTTCGGCGCCGTCACCGACGGCCGGTGGGGGAACAGTTCCGAGATGAGCGCGGTCTCCATCGCGTCGTTCAGCGGGGTCGAGGTGCCGTGCGCGTTGATGTGATCGATCTGACGGGCCGCCCAGCCCGCATCGCGCAGTGCCGCCTCCACGGCCCTGCGCGCCCCGGCTCCGTCCGGGGCCGGGGCCGTGGGGTGGTGGGCGTCGGTACCGGAACCCGTACCGGCCAGCAGGGCGCGGGGCCGACCGCCGCGGGCGTACGCGTCGGGCGTCCGCTCCAGCACCAGCACGGCGGCGCCCTCGCCGATCACGAATCCGTCCCGGTCGGCGGCGAACGGCCGCGATGCCCCCACCGGATCGCCGGTCCGCCGGGAGAGCGCTCCCATGCCCGCGAAGGCACTCACCACCAGCGGAGTCACCACGGACTCCGCGCCGCCCGCCACCACCACATCGCACTGACCGCTCATCAGCAGGTCGCGGGCGACGGCGATCGCGGTGGCACCGGACGCGCACGCCGTGGCCGGTGCCAGGCTCGGGCCGTGCGCCCGCAGCGCGATGGCCACCTCCCCGGCGGCCGCGTTGGGCATCATCATCGGGACCAGGAGCGGCGACACCGCCTCCGGTCCCCCGTCGTCCAGCCTGCGCAGATTGTCGACGAGCACGGACACCCCGCCCACGCCGACCCCCAGCACCACGCCCACCCGGTCGCCGTTCCACCGCTCCGGTGACAGCCCGGCGTCCGCCACCGCCTGCCGGGCGGCGACCAGCGCCATCTTCACGAACCGTGCCATCCGCCACACCGCGCGTCCGCCGACGGCCTCGTCCAGGTCGACACCGTCCACCGGACAGGCGAAGTCGACCGGCAGTCCGGCCAGTTCGTCGCATCGCCGGGCCACGGACACGCCGGCGCACAGTCCCGCCCAGAACGCGTGCTCGTCCGCGCCCGCGGGAGTCACCAGCCCCACTCCCGTCACCGCGACACCCATCTCGGCCCGCCCCATGTTCCGCCCCCTCCTCCGTAATCGATCACGCCTACCGGTTGTCGAACGGCAGTAGCCCCGCCGAGGATGCGCCCACTGGGCTGAACGGGTGACCGATGGGCCGAGTGGACTGATCCGTATGGCACGTCCGGTATGCGCTTTCACCCGTCCGCAGCAGCCCACCGCGCTGTGCGCAGCGGTGGGGCATCCCCTGGGGAAATGGAAGCGGAAGGTAACCGGCCGGAGTCCCCGGAGGCGCGTGCGGAACTGGAGGCGCTGCGCGCCAGGGTGGCGGCACTGGAGGAAGGTGACCCGGACCGCCACCGGCCGCGGGCCCGTTCGCTGCTCGCCGTGCTGCTCGTCCTCGTCGCGGCCGTCCTCACGCCGCTGAGCATCGTGTCCACCTGGGCGAGGAACGAGATCGGCGACACCGACAACTACGTCGCGATGATGGCTCCCCTCGCGTCCGACGCCGATGTGCAGGCCGCGGTGACCGACCGTGTCACCGGCGCCGTCGTGAAGCACCTCGATCTGAAGGCTCTGCTGGCCGATGTCGCCCCCGCGGACCGTCCGGTGGTCGACAAGGCACTCGCGCGACTGAGCGGCCCCCTCACCACGGGAGTCTCGGACTTCGTCCATCAGACGGTGGAGAGGTTCGTCGCCAGCGACGCCTTCGCGACGATCTGGACCGACCTCAACCGGACCGCCCAGTCCGCGGCGCTGAAGGCTCTGACCGGGAGCGGTGGCGGTGCGGTGAAGCTCACCGGCAACGCCGTCACCATCGACCTGGCGCCCGTGATCGACCGGGTGAAACACCGCCTGGTCGACGAGGGGCTGACGATCGCCGCGAAGATCCCCGCGATCCACACCGACTTCACCGTGCTGACCTCCGACTCGGTCGGCCGGGCGAAGAAGGGGTTCCGGGCCCTCCAGATCATCGGCTTCTGGCTGCCACCGGTCACTCTGGTCCTGGCCGCGGGCGGGGTGCTTCTCGCGGTGCGCCGCCGCCGCGCACTGGTGACGACGGCGCTCGCGGTCGCGGCGGGTGCCGCGGTGCTCGGGCTGGCCGTGTGGCTGGGCCGCGCGTTCTATCTCGACAGCCTCCCGCCCGAGGTGTCGCAGCCGGCGGCCGGTTCCGTCTTCGACGCCCTGGCCGGCCCGGTACGCACGCTGGTCCGGCTGGTGATCACGCTCGGCATCGTGGTGGCCCTCGCCACGTGGCTCACGGGTGACGGCCGCGCCGCCACCCGCGTCAAGGCCATGTGGAGCGGTGGCATCGGTGCCGTACGGGACGCGGCCGGTGTCACCGGTGGCCCGGCCGGCAGGTGGGTGCACCGGGCCAGGCCCTGGCTGAACTGGACGGTGGTCGTGGTGGCCGCGGCGGTCCTGGTCGCGTGGGACCGGCCGACGGGCCTGGTCACCGTGTGCGTCGCGCTGTGCGCGCTGTTCGCCCTCGCCGTCGTCGAATTCCTCGACGACGACAGCGGACCGCGTGCGGCAGTGCCCGGATGACGGACGGGCAGGGAGCCTTTCCCTCCGTTCCCCGACGTCGTGGTCCGGCCCCTGCCGATCCCTCGGCGGGAGAACCCGGAGGGTCGGCGCAGGGCCCGCACGGGGTGCGCCGTGGGCCGGCCCCGGCCTGCCGGCACCCGCACCTCTGCGGCCCGCCGCTCACCTCCTGGTGGCGTTCCGCCCGCGCCCACCCCCACGAGCCCTCGACCGAAGCATGGCCGGCCGGTATCGGGAGGACGCGCCGCCGTCCTCGCCGTCCCGGCCGGCCGAATCCGCACCGTCGTGTTCAGGCCCTGAGGGCCGCTTTCAGCTCCGCCTCGTCCGGCGGGTTGGCGCCGGCCCGTGCGACGGTCACGGCGGCGCAGGCCGCGGCGTGGCGCAGGACATCGGTCACGGTGGCCCGGTCCAGCGAGCGCAGCCGTTCGCGGCCGTCCGGCCCGAGCAGTCCGTGGGCGGCGAGGGCGTGCAGCGTGCCCGACATGAAGGCGTCGCCCGCCCCCACCGTGTCGACCACGTGGGTGGGCAGTGCGCCGACCGTCACCTGCCCGCCGGGAAGGACTGCCAGGGCGCCGTCGCCTCCCCTGGTGACGAGGACGACGGCCGGGCCGGTGGCGAGCCATCGCTCGGCGGCCTCCACCGGATCCAGGTCCGGGTAGAGCCATTCCAGGTCCTCGTCGCTGGCCTTGACCACATCGCTGAGCGCGACGCAGCGCTCGGCCTTCCGTACGGCCGCGTCGTGGTCCCCCATCAGTTCGGGTCGCACATTGGGGTCGTAGCTGACGGTCGCGGACGTCCGCAGCGATTCGACGGCGGCGAGGACGGTGGCCGCGCCGGGTTCCATCACCGTCGCGATGGAACCGGTGTGGACGTGCTGGGGCGGCCGGTCCAGGGTCACCGGGGCGAGCGTCCAGGTGATCTCGAAGGTGTACGAGGCCCGGCCGCCGCTGTCCAGGGTCACGGCGGCGGACGGGGTGGGCGCCGCGGCACCGTCCGTGCGGACCTCGACCCCGGCACCGGCCAGATGCTCCCTGAGCAGCCGTCCGTTGTCGTCCGGGCCGAGCTGGGTGAGCAGGGTGGCGCCGTGCCCGAGTCTGGCCAGGCCGTACGCCACATTGGCCGGGCTTCCTCCCGGGTGGACCCGGTCGGCCGCACCCGGCAGCCGGACGATGTCGGCAACGCATTCGCCGATGACCAGCGGGTCGAGTCTGTCGAGCATGAGGGTGGGGTCTCCTGGAGTGCGGTGGCGAAGATGTCCGGGCAGGCGGTGCGGCCGCCGGACACATTGAGCCCGATCCTGCCGCGTGCGTGCCGGGTGCCGGTCACGTCGATGACCGACTGGTCGTCGTCGGCGGCGAAGTGGAAGCGGGGCCCGTGCGGCGTCGGCGGGCCGATGCCGGATCGTGGGGGCTGTACGGCATGGAGACGCCGTGTTCGTCCCACAACCTGCACATCAGGTTGAGGATGCCGACGCGTACGGAGACATCGGGCATCGAGGTGGGTGCGTCGGCGGGGACGAGGCGGGGTCGACGGCGAGCGCCGTTGGGCCGGTGGCCGGGCTCCTCGGTCGAGGCCCGGATGCGGACCCGGGTCTCGTCGGGGGTACCGGCGACGGCGCGCTCGTCGAAGGCGAAGGAGACGATGGTGCGCGAGATCCCGTGAGGGCGGGCGGCATCGCTCGCCGTCACATGTCGCGCCTTGTTCGTGGCCATTTCCTCCACCCCTGTGTGCCGCGACGGCGGGCCCTGTTCTGGCTGCGCGCTTCAGCAAGGCGCGTCCGTACGATAATGCGGGCGGGTTGCGAGGGGTTGACGGGCGGTGTGGACGGCCGAGTCCCCCGGCCCTGCGGGAAGGACCGGGGGACTCGGGTCGGCAGGCGGGTCAGGAGGCGTCCTTGCGCCCCTCCTCCCCGTACCGGCGCTCGAACTTGGCGACCTGCCCCTCGGAGTCGACCACGCGGGCCTTCCCGGTGAAGAACGGGTGGCTCTCCGCGGAGATCTCCACGTCGATGACGGGGTAGCTGTTGCCGTCGTCCCAGTCGATCGTCTGCTCGCTGGACGCGGTGGACCGGGTCAGAAAGGCGTAGCCCGCCGAACGGTCGCGGAAGACCACGGGACGGTAGGGCGGGTGCTTGTCCTGCTGCATGCCTGCTCCTGGGGACGTGCGGGGTCGGCTCGGGGCACTCCTGGCCAGCCTTGCGAACCGGGGCGCCCGGCGCGATCGCTGGCGTCCGTACGGGGCACGGCCACGCGCGGCGGGGCGTCCGCGCCCCGGGCCGCGTACGTCACTGCCGGTGGGCGGCGGCCTCCAGCGCGTCGGCCACGAGTGTGAGAAAGCGTGCGTGGGCCTGCGGGCTGCAGACCGGCTCCGGGTTCCAGGGCAGCACCCGGGCGGCGCGGGCGATCGCCGACCACTCCTCGTTCGTCCGGAGTTCGCCGAGAGGGGTGGCGTTGGCCCGGATGTCGGCGAGCACGACGGCGGGCCGCAGGGCCGCGGCGTCCGCCCAGCCGACCGTCGACCAGTTCGCGCCGGGTCCCTGGGCCGGTTCCACGAGGTCGACGCCGAGCTCGGCCAGCACCCGCAGCTCGGGCCACATGCGGGGGCGGGCGAGGTGTGTCCGGTCCTGTCCGGCCGGGGAGAGGGCGACCACCCGGGGCCGGTCCGGTCCGGCGGCGAACGTGCGCAGCCGGTCCCGGGCGGCGTCCAGGTCCTGGGTCGCCGTCGTGGGATCGTCGGCGCCGAGCGACCGGGCGAGCTGGGCGAACCGTTCGCCGATCTCCCCGAGGGTGCGGGCCTGGCCGACGTCGATGACGACGACGGGGACGTGCTCCTCCAGGTGTTTGGCGGTCTCCGGGGCGAGCCCGTAGACATGGCCACCGCCGTAGCTGACGGCCACGACGAGGTCCGGCCCACCGCTCAGCAGGGTGTCCACGTCCAGGGCGCTGCCCGCGCCGAGGTAGCGGACCTCGGTCAACGGCAGCGATCCGGTCTTCGCCGTGTCCGGCTCGGCGTGGTCGTCGTGATCGGAGCCGAATATCGCGCTCGGACGTATCCCGCGGTCCCACAGGGTCGCTCCGGCCTGGACATAGGCCAGTACCCGTTCCGGGCGCCTCGCAGCGGTCGACAACTGTCCACGATCGTCCGAGAACTGCCACATGGTCTGCTCCCTCACGTCACACGCCCCTCGCCGCCGGCCGCTGCGCCCTTTTTTCCGGGTCGTACATCAGTACCTGCCCAGCGAACCCCCGGGGCACCCCCGGTGCGGCCCGTCCGGCGCAGATGACGCGAAGACGCCCGCGCATGGCCGGGGCCGACGCGTCCGGCACGGATGCCGTTCCGCTCGGCAGCCTCGCCGCCGGTGCGTGCGGCGGCGCATGTGATGCTGATTTCATGACTGATCGACTCGATGTCGTCGTCGGCCGACCGGGCCGGGACCCCGCCGGCTGGGACGGCCCGGCCCGGTTGCTGACGGCCTACCATCTGGGGACCCAGGCCGAGAAGGGCGAGGCCGTCGCCGACGCGGCCGCCCTGCCCGCCCGGTACCGGGCGGAGGTCTCGGACCCGCGGGCGGCGTTCCACGACGATGTTGTGCTGCTGGCACGGAGCGGCTCCATCGCCGTGGGCTGTGTCGTGATCACCGCCGCCGTCGAGGGGCGCTCGGAGATCAAGCGGCTGTGGACCGATCCGGAGTTCCGGGGGCACGGTGTCGCCTCCCGCCTGATGGGCGCCGCGCTGACGCACGCCGAGCAGGGCGGCGCGTGCACGGTCCGGCTCTCCGTGTGGAAGTGGCGCACGGGGGCCATCGCCCTGTACGAGCGGCTCGGCTTCGCGGTCGCCGAACCGTGGGACGCGCGGGACGAGTTGGTGTGCATGGAGCGCACCGTGCGAGTGGGCGCCGGGTGTCGTCCGGCCGATGGCGACGGACGCTACAGGTCCGCTTCGGTGGTGCGCCCCAGGTAGGTGACGGGACCGGGGTCCGGCACCCGGATCTCTCCGAAGCCGAGGCGGTCGTAGAAGGCCCTGGCCGGAGTGTTGGCCGTGAGCATGGACAGATGCACGGCCTCGACTCCTTTGGCCCGCAGCGCCGCCAGGAACGTACGCATCAGCACTCTGCCGTACCCCTTCCGCTGCCAAGCGGGCAGCAGATCGATGTGCAAATGCGCGGGATGGGCCGCCAGTTCGGGGAGGATCATCCGCCCCGGATCGTGCAGGAGGGCGGTCATCTCCTCGCTGGGGGTACGCGGCGGGCCGTCGGGCGCCGGGAAGCGCTTCTCGACCGTCGGCAGCCATTCCTCGCGGAACGCCTCGACGAACCGCGCCGTGTTCGCGGTGCCGAGGATGTAGCCGACCGCTCGGCCCGTGCCGTCGTCGATCACGAAGGCCAGATCGGGTTCGAGATACGCGTACGGCGCGGCGAAGATCGACGGCATCAGCTCCTGGTCCGGGTAGAGATGCCGGGAGTCGCCACCGTTGTCGGCCGTCCGGACGCAGATGTCCGCGAGGGCCGCACGGTCGTCGGGGTGGTAGGGCCGTGGGCCGGCAAGCTGGGTCATCGCCTCATCCTGCCGAACCTGGGAGCGCTCCCACAAGCCTCGGGACGCAAAACCCCCGAGGCTGTATCCCCTGCCGCATGCCCGCCGATGCCGATCTTCCCGAGCGGGTCCGCTCCGTGCTCGCCGTCGTGCGTCCCCCCGTCAACCGGGGAGGTGCGCGGCGAGTTCGGGCGATCGGCCGGTGCGCACCGGCCGATCGGGACCTCTCGCGGAGCCGCCGCCGGTCGCTGCCGGAAGGCTGAAGGGGGAGTTGTCAGTCGGTGTCGACACCGAGTCCGGTCAGGAACGCCGCGGCTGCCGGGGTCGGGCGGAAGCGGCTCCAGACCAGCCGCTCCGTGCGGGCGGGCGCATCGCGCACGGACAGCACATGTACGCCGGTCAGTTCCGCCGCGAAGGCGGCCGGCAGCAGGGCGATGCCGAGCCCGCTGCGGACCAGCCGGACGATGAAGTCGGTCCCGCTGACCTCGAACGCCACCTCACGGGTGAGTCCCATCGCCGCGAACGCCTCCTCCGACTGCGCTCGGGCGGCGGTGCCGTCCGGGTGGTCGACGAACATTTCCTCCGCCAGCCGTTCCAGACCCACTTCGGCCGTCCCGGCCAAGGGGTGGGCCGGGGCGACGACGGCGACCAGTTCGCCCGTGGCGAGTTCGTGATCGCTCACACCCTTCGGCCGGTAGCTCGGCAGCACACCCAGGAACGCCACGTCGAGCGTGCCGTCCCGTACTTCCTGGACCAGGTCCTTGCTCGCACCGTCCCGCAGCACGATGTGCACCCTCGGGTAGCGGAGGTGGAACGCCCGCAGCGCGGCCGGGATGTCCACCGAGGCGACGGTCGGGATGGCTCCGACCGCGAGGCGTCCACGGACCTCCCCCGCCGTGGCGGCCACCTCGGCACGGGCCCGCTCCGCCGCGTCCAGCGCCTGTCTGGCCTCCGGCAGGAACGCCTCGCCCGCTGCGGTGAGCCGCACCTGACGGCTTGTGCGGTCGAAGAGCCGGGCGCCCAGCTCCTTCTCCAGCCGGGCAATCTGATGACTCAACGCGGACTGGACGACCAGGCACCTCTTCGCGGCGCGGGTGAAGTTGCCCAGTTCCGCCACCGCGACGACATACCGCATCTGCTGTAGTTCCATCCATCCATCGTGAACCACGATCGATGGAATGAAAAACATGTGTTGGACTCATGGATGGTGGGTCCCCGAGGCTGAGGGACATGGCACATTCCACCTGCGGGGCCCGCAACCGGGCCGTCCCGCGCACGCTCCCCCGATCGCCCGAGCTCGGTCGCGGCCTGATCCCGCTGATGGCCCTCGCTGCCGGGCTCTCGGCCGCCGGCAACTACTTCGCGCAGCCGCTGCTCGACGTCATCGAAGTGAATCTCCACATCGGTGTCACCGCGGCGGGGCTGATCGTGACCGCCGCCCAGGCCGGGTACGCGCTGGGCCTGATCCTGCTCGTCCCCCTCGGGGACGTCATGGACCGTCGGCGGCTCGCCGTGAGCCTGTTCGCGCTGACCGCGTTCTTCCTCCTGCTGACGGCCGCGGCGCCCACCGGCCCCCTGCTGATCGCGGGGACCCTGCTCACCGCGCTGACCTCCGTCGGGGCGCAGGTCGTGGTGCCGTTCGCGGCGACCCTGGCGGCTCCGGCGGAACGCGGCAGAGTCGTCGGTGTCGTCATGTCCGGCGTCCTGCTCGGCGGGCTGTTCGGACGGCTGGCCGCCGGTGCGCTGTCCGAGCTGGGCGGCTGGCGGACCGCGTACTGGGTGAACGCGCTGCTCATGGCCGTCATGGCAATACTTCTGCACCACCGGCTCCCCCGGCTGCCCCGGCCGCGCGACGCGGCCCCGATGCCGTACACCGGACTCCTGCGCTCCACACTGGCGCTGCTGCGGCAGGAGCCCCTGCTGCGGTGGCGGGCGGCCATCGGTGCGTTCTCCATGGCCTCGTACAGCGTGCAACTGACCGCGCTGACGTTTCTGCTGACCCGGCCCCCGTTCGGCTGGAACGCGGCCGTCATCGGACTCTTCGGGCTGGTGGGCGTCATCGGCGTGGTGGGCATGAACATCGCGGCGCGGCTGAGCGACCGCGGCCGGGTGCAGGCGGTGTCGGGAACGGCGGCCTCGCTCCTCATGCTCTCCTGGATTCCGCTGCTGGCCGGCGAGTCCTCGCTGCTCTGGCTGGCGATCGGGGTGATCTCGCTGAACATCGCCCAGCAGGCGGGACTCAACAGCGCTCAGAACGTGATCTACACGCTCCGCCCCGAGGCCCGCAATCGGATCAACTCCGGCTTCATGACGCTGTTCTTCATGGGCGGTGCGGCCGGGGCCGCGCTGGCTTCGGTGGTCTGGTCGCGGGCGGGCTGGAGCGGAATCTGCCTCCTGGGGGGCTCACTGGCCGCCGGAAGCCTCGTGCTGTGGGTCCTGGAACGCGTCCGGATGGCCTCCGCCGCACGTCCCGGGACCGCCGCCGTCACTCGTTGACAGCGGTCAGCAGCACCACGGCGTCCTCCAGGGCCAGCAGACCGTGCCGCTCCTGCGGGATCGGGTGGAGCATCCCGGCGCTGAGCTCCGCGTCGCCCGAGGCCGCCGTGAGGCGCACCCTGCCTCGGAGCACCTGGAGGGAGGCCGCGGCCGGTGCGTTGTGCTCGTCGAGGGCGAAGCCCGAGGCGAGGGCGATGACGGTCTGGCGCAGGGGTTCCTGATGCAGCAGGCGGTGGGCGCTGCGGCCGTGCGCGGAGGCGCGGGCCACGGCCAGATGCTCGTCGGCGAGGGCATTCAGATCGTCCATATGCCCACTGTGCCGCAGCCCTCGTGCCCCCGCGATCCTGCCGGGCCCCGGCAGGCGGACGGCCGGGCCGCCCCCAGGGGCTCCCCCGCGGTCAGTTCCGCAGCCAGGCAGCCGTGTCCTGCGGAAGCCTCCCCTCCTCGTCGAGCGGGCCGCTGAGGAGGAGGACGTCCGTGTGCGCGGGCAGTTCGACGGGTTCCGCGCCCAGATTGGCGACGCACACCGGTCCGCCGGTCCGGGCGAAGGCGAGCACCCCGGGCGCCGAGGGCAGCCAGGTCAGCTGCCGCGCACCGGCACCCGCCGCGGCCCGGAAGCCCGGCTCGGTCCGGCGCAGGCGCAGGGCCGCGCGGTAGAGGCCGAGCATCGACCGCGGATCGGCGCTCTGCCGGTCGGCGGCGTACGCGGGCCAGCCGCCGGGCTGCGGAAGCCATGGCTCCGCGGTGGAGCCGAAGCCGGCGTGGGGAGCCCGCGCGGACCACGGCAGCGGCACCCGGCAGCCGTCGCGCCCCGGGTCGGTGCCGCCCGAGCGGAAGTGCATGGGGTCCTGGATCCGGTCGCGCGGGATGTCCGCCTCCGGAAGTCCCAGCTCCTCGCCCTGGTAGAGATAGGCCGCACCCGGCAGAGCCAGCGACAGCAGGGCCGCGGCGCGGGCCCGCCGGGTGCCGAGTGCCGGGTCCGCGGGTGTGCCGAAGGTCTTCGCCCGGAAGTCGAACCCGGTGTCCTCGCGTCCGTACCTGGTGACGGTACGGGTCACGTCGTGGTTGCACAGGACCCAGGTGGCGGGCGCGCCGACCGAGGCGTGCTCGGCGAGGGTGTCGTCGATCGCGGTGCGCAGCGGTCCGGCGTCCCAGGGGCAGGTCAGGAAGTTGAAGTTGAAGGCGGTGTGCAGTTCGTCGGGGCGCAGGTAGCGGGCGAATCGCTCGCTGTCCGGGAGCCAGACCTCGCCGACGAAGACCGCCGCGTACGCGTCGGCGACGGCCCGCCAGGAGCGGTAGATGTCGTGGAGTTCGTCGCGGTCGGTGTACGGGTGGGGGTCACGGCCCCGGACGAAGTCGGGCAGTGCGGGGTCCTTGACGAGCAGGGCCGCCGAGTCGATCCGCACTCCGGACACGCCCCGGTCGAGCCAGAAGCGGAGCACGTCCTCGTGCTCCTGGCGGACCGCCGGATGGGCCCAGTTGAGGTCGGGCTGCTGAGGGGTGAACAGGTGTAGGTACCACTCGCCGTCCTCCACCCGGGTCCACGGCACTCCGCCGAACTCGGACACCCAGTCGTTGGGCGGTACCTCGCCGTCCGCTCCTCGTCCGGCGCGGAAGTGGAAGAGGTCCCGCTCGGGGCTGCCCGGTCCGGCGGCGAGGGCCGCGCGGAACCACGCGTGCCGGTCGGAGACATGGTTGGGAACGATGTCGACGATCGTACGGAGGCCCAGTTCCCGGGCCTCCGCGATCAGTTGCTCGGCATCGGCGAGGCTGCCGAAGGCGGGGTCGACGGTGCGGTAGTCGGCCACGTCGTATCCGCCGTCGGCGAGCGGCGACAGGTACCAGGGGGTGAACCAGATCGCGTCCACGCCCAGGTCGGCGAGGTAGGGCAGCCTGGCCCGTACTCCCGCGAGATCGCCGGTTCCGTCACCGTCGCCGTCGGCGAAGCTGCGTACGTAGATCTGGTAGATGACGGCGTCGCGCCACCAGTTCGCGGTGTCTTCGGGCGGAAGGCCGGCTGCCACGTCGAATCCTTTCGGGCAGGAGCGCGGAGGGTTTCGGCCGGCACGGAGCCGGGGCTCGGCACACTCAACCACCGCGAACAGCGGAGAGCAATAACATGCGTGATCTTCGCAAATACTTGACAGCCAGACGCATGAACCCCGCAAAGACGGCAGAGGTACGCCGGCGGGCAGCGGGCGTGCGGCTGCGGCCCCGCACTTCCCGCGCGGCCGGCCGGCCGCGACGGCGGAGGCCGGCGATCCACGAACACCCGTCCTCCGCCTGTGAATCCGCCGGCCCCCGAGCCTGATCAGCCGGACAGCTCACCGGGGTGGCGCGGGGGTACCGGCGCGCTCGTCCCGGACGGCGGACAGGGCGGGCCGGCCGCGGTCCACCGGTATCTCACATCCGGTTCCTTCTCTTCGTTGCGGCTGCCGTCGTCGAACCCGACCGCGGTGAATCCGTACCGCTCGTAGAAGGCCCTGGCGCCGGCGTTGCGCTGGAAGACGTACAGGGTGAGCTCGTCGGGGGCGGCCTCGCGCACCTTGGCCAGGAGCAGTGAGCCGATGCCCCGACGCCGTACGTCGGGTCGCAGATACAGGTGTTCCAGCTCGGTTCCGTCGAGGGAGGCGAATCCCAGCACCTCCCCGGTCCCGGTCTCGGCGATCCACACCGTTGTTCCGGGCAGGACGACATGGGTGATCCAGGCGAGCGTGTCCTCGTCGCTGTGCACCTTCGGCAGGTACGGCATGGCCGCGGCGCGGGAGTCGAGGAAGAGCCGGGTGAGCGGCCCCGCGTCCTCGGCGGCGGCCTCGCGCAGCAGGACGCGGCCGGCCGGTGCGGAATCGTTCGGTGCCATCGTGTGTCTCCCTGTTCGTTCAGAACCCGCCATGTGTTTGCGGTCGGCGGTGCACCGCTCGTCGTCGTGGACGAACATATGCCGGGCCGCGCGGCGTCTCCACAGGTTTCGCGCCGGGCCTCCGGGACGGCCGTTCCCGGCCGGGCCGGCGCGGCGGGGCGGTCGCGGCGGGGCGGTCGCGGACCGGTGCGGGCCACCCGCGAAAATGGCGCGGGGGAAGAGCACAGCGACCGACCGATACGGAGGAGTGGCAGATGCCGCACGAACGAGCTGGACAACCGGCCCGGCCGGAGGATCTCACCGATGTGGCCCGGCTGGTGACCGCGTATTACACGCTGCACCCGGATCCGGCCGTCCCCGGTCAGCGGGTCGCGTTCGGCACCTCCGGCCATCGCGGGTCGTCCACGGCCACCGCGTTCAACGAGGACCACATCGCGGCCACCAGCCAGGCCATCAGCGAGTACCGGGCGCGGCAGGGCACGGACGGGCCGCTCTTCCTCGGCGCCGACACCCACGCCCTGTCGGAACCGGCGCGGATCACCGCCGTCGAGGTGTTCGCCGCCAATGACGTGACCGTGCTCATCGATCCGGCCGACGGCTACACCCCGACCCCGGCGGTGTCGCATGCCGTCCTCACCCGCAACCGGGGACGGACCTCGCAGCTCGCCGACGGTGTGGTGGTCACCCCGTCCCACAACCCGCCCGGCGACGGAGGGTTCAAGTACAACCCGCCGAACGGTGGCCCGGCCGGGTCCGAGGCCACCGGCTGGATCCAGGAACGGGCCAACGAGATCATCGCGGCCGGCATGAAGGAAGTACGCCGGCTGCCCTACGCCCGCGCACGGGCGGCGTCGACCACCGGGACGTACGACTTCCTCGGCAGCTACGTCACGGATCTGCCGTCCGTGCTCGACCTGGACGCGATCCGCTCGGCGGGGGTACGGATCGGCGCCGATCCGCTGGGCGGCGCCTCGGTCGCGTACTGGGGGCGGATCGCGGAACAGCACCGGCTCGATCTGACCGTGGTCAACCCCCTGACCGACCCCACCTGGCGGTTCATGACGCTGGACTGGGACGGGAAGATCCGGATGGACTGCTCCTCGCCGTACGCCATGGCCTCACTGATCGGGCAGCGCGACCGCTATCAGATCGCGACCGGGAACGACGCCGACGCCGACCGGCACGGCATCGTGACACCCGACGCCGGTCTGATGAACCCGAACCACTACCTCGCCGTAGCCATCGACTACCTGTACTCCCACCGCGAGCGGTGGCCGGCCGTCGCGGGCATCGGCAAGACGCTGGTCTCCTCGGGAATGATCGACCGGGTCGCCGCCGGTCTCGGCCGTGAACTGGTCGAGGTGCCGGTCGGCTTCAAGTGGTTCGTCGACGGACTGGCCGACGGGTCGCTCGGATTCGGCGGCGAGGAGTCGGCCGGGGCCTCGTTCCTGCGCCGCGACGGATCGGTGTGGACGACCGACAAGGACGGCATCATCCTGGCCTTGCTCGCCTCGGAGATCCTCGCGGTGACGGGCAGTTCCCCGTCGGAGCGCTACACCGCGCTCACCGCCCGGTTCGGCGAGCCGGCGTACGCCCGGATCGACGCGCCCGCCGACCGCGCGCAGAAGGCGGTTCTCGCACGGCTCTCCCCCGAGCAGGTCACGGCCGACACCCTGGCCGGCGAACCGGTCACGGCCGTGCTGACGGAGGCGCCCGGCAACGGCGCACCGATCGGCGGCATCAAGGTGACGACGGAGAACGCCTGGTTCGCCGCCCGCCCCTCGGGCACCGAGGACGTCTACAAGATCTACGCCGAGTCGTTCCTGGGCAGCGATCACCTCGGCCGGGTCCAGGAGGAGGCCAGGGCCGTGGTCTCCGCGGCCCTGGACGCCTGAGTCCGGCCGGGGCCGCCCGGCACCCGTCCGATGCCCGCGTACGCCGGAGCCGCCCGGAGCCTGTCCGACGACAGGTGCCGGGCGGCTTCCGGCCGTTCGGCGGGGTCAGCGCACGACGTCCACGAAGACCGGGTTGGTGTAGAACCAGGTGTCGAGCCACGGGTTGCCCTTGCCGGGCTCGTGCGGCAACGGGCCGTGCGGGTCGATCGACGCGCCGAGGAATCCCTTTCCGTGCCGCTTGCCGTCGCTGCCGCGCAGGCGCAGGTAGAACGGCTCGTCAGCACGCCCGACCGGGATGCGCAGGGTGTACGTGCCGCGGCGGCCCGAGACGTCGGCGGTGTGCGCGAGCCGGGTGTCCGGAGCGCGCCAGTCGTCGCGGTCGGCGGCCGGGCCGCGGACCGCGCCGCGGATGACGTCGACGTGCTCCAGACGCGGCAGCACGCCGTACGGATTGCGGCGCGAGGCGGCGGTCACCGTGACGGTGAGGGTGAGCTTCTCGCCGCGCCGGGCGCGGAGCCGGCCGCCGAGTGTGGCGCTGTTGCCGTGCTCGCCGCGGACCTTGACGTCGATGCCGTCGATGAGATGTCCGTGGTCGACCCAGACCCGGCCGGCCCGCAGCCCCTCCATCACGTTCCGGTAGCCGTAGCGGGTGACGCCGACATGGGTACGGCTGAACTGGCCCGGCCAGAAGTCGCCGCCGGGCTGCGGCTCGGTGGTGTTGTACGGGTCGGGAAGGTGGCCCGTGTTGTCGAAGTCCCGGCCGGGCGGCCAGGCGCCGTTGACCCAGGTGTCCTGGGCGACGCGGTGGACGTCGGAGTTGGACGTGATCGTGAAGAGCTTGCCCTCCGCCAGCATCGCGTCCCACAGGCCGCCGACGGTCGCGGTCGCCCAGTCGAAGCCTCCGTAGGTGACATATGCCTCGCGCGGGTAGCCGGGCCAGGAGTCGGCGGAGGGTGAATTCGTGTACTCGCCGCGGATGTTGGTGTCCGGGTGCCAGCCCGGGATCGCCCCGGCCTGGGCGCCCGGGGCGCCCTCCATGCCGATCATGATCTCGGGGGCCGCGTCGCGCCAGCCGCGCATCTCGTGCGGGGAGTCGATGCCGAGCCGCATGGGGTGGTTGGCGAGGACGAGGACGTCGTCGACGTACCGGGTGCGGCGCTGTTCGGCCAGCCACTTCAGGGCCTTCAGCGCGTGGGCCTCGTTCCGCGGGGTGTCGGGGTGCGTCGGGGCACCGGCGGTGTAGCCGAGCAGTTTGCCGTCGAAGGCCTCCTCGAATCGGGTGAGGAGGTCGACCTCATGCCGTCCGGGCGGCGAGAAGACGGTGCAGTGCTCGGCGCCGGGGATGTACCACTCCAGGCCCTGGAAGATCAGCATGCGCTTGTTGTCGGCGCGGGCCTTGAGGATCTCCCGGTGCTCCTGCGCGGCGCCGAACTCCGCGTGGCCGATGTTGCTGTGCTCGGTGAAGACCATCCAGTCGAGACCGAACTTCTGCCCCGCCGAGGCAAGTTGGGAGAAGGTGTACTTGGCGTCATGGCTGTAGACGGAGTGGTTGTGGTGATCACCGACCAGGTAGACCAGGTCGGGGGCCTTTCCGTGACCATGCCCTTGGCCGTGCCCGTGGGGCCGGCCTCCCCTGCTGTCGGCCAGCGCGGGCAGTGGCAGCGACGCGGCGGCGAAGGCCGCGCCGAACAGACCGGCACGACGCATCAGCCCTCGGCGGCTGAGGCCCTGGGGGTCGAGCGACTCCGCGGGCACCTGGGGGTCGGCCCATTCGGGCACGGGGTGGGACATGACGCGACGTTCTCCTTCGTGCGGGGCGGCAACGGTCCGGGGCCCGGATCGCATGGGCCGCCGCCAAGAGGATTTCTTGATTCCGGAACCGCCGGGTGAACCCGTGCTGAAAAGCGGGGGACGCATCCGTGTCGCGCCGGTGGGAACGACCGCAGAACGACCGCGGGCCGGTCGCGGACGGTCGCCCGGAGGCCGAGCGGTTCGACCTGCCGGGCACACAGCGCTGCGATCGGCCCGAAGAGCCCCTCCGAAGAGCCCTTCCGACCTGCTCGGGAGACCGGTCGCGGGCCCGGTGCCGAAGAACGAGACCGGTCGCGGCGCCGGGGCGATGGCCCACCGGACCCCCGGGAGGGGGCCGCCGATCGGCACGGGCCGTCGTTCCTCCGCGTTCCGTGCGGCGGATCACCCGTCTGCCACGGCCCGGTGGCGGAGCGCGCGGGGTGCCTCGACGCTTGTCCCTACCCGCCGATCCACAAGGCGGGCGGAGCCTGATGGGGGTGAACCCGTGGCAGACGCCGGTGCACCGGACCCCGCCTCACGGGCGGTCGGCGGCATGGGGGCGGCGGTCCTCGGCACCTTGTTCTCCCAGTCGGCGGTGGGCCTGCACGTTCTGGACACACACCTGCGGGTGGTGCAGGCGAACACCCTTTCCGGCGTCGTCCCCGACGAGCACCTCGTGGGGCGCTACTTCACCGATGCGTACCACGTCGAAAGACCCGACGAGGCGGAGCACTTGCTGCGCAAGGTGCTGGACACCGGCGTGGCCGTGCACGAGCGGGTGATCCGCGGCCGGCCCGTCGACTCCTCCGGCCCCAGTCGCCGCCTCATGGTGTCCGTCCACCGTCTGAACGATACGGACGGCCGCGCCCTCGGGCTGCTGGCCACCGTCGTGGACGTCAACGAGCGGGAGAAGGCGCGCGTCCGGACGGCCTGCCTCACCGCGGTGCGCACCCGGGTGGGCAGGTCACTCGACGTGGCGGCGACCTGCGAGGGGCTCGTCGAGGCCGCCGTTCCGGCATTCGCCGACTTCGCCGTGGTCGAGGTGGTGGACGACATCCTGCGGGGTTCGGATCCGCCGCCCGGACCCCTGGGGCCCGATGTCCCACTGCGCCGCGCGGCCGTCCGCGGTCTCGGCACGGACGGCTACCGGAGCGGCCTCGTCGGAGAGATGCGCCGGCTGTCCGACCGTACGCCGTACTCCCTGGCCGCATCGGACCTCCGGCCCCGCCTCGTCCGGATCGATGCCCGGACGCCATGGCTCGACGCGGACCCCGACAGCGCCCGGCTGATCGAAACGACCCGGGCCACCTCCTTGATCGTGGCCCCGCTGAAGCTGCACGGCGCCGTCCTGGGTCTGGTGAGTCTCTACCGGTGCCGGGGTACGGAACCCTACGAGGAGAACGATCTCCCCCTCGTTCTGACGGCGGCCGCCCATGTCGCCCTGAGCATCGACAACGCACGGCGCTACGAGCGCGACCACGTGATCGCGTCGACGGTGCAGCGCCGGCTCCTTCCCCAGGCCGACGGCGGCGGCATCGCCGTGGAGACGGCACATGCCCTGCTGCCCGGACGCAACAGCGGCTGCTGGTTCGACACCATCGGCCTCTCGGGCGCGCGCACCGCCCTGATGGTCGGCAGTATCGAGGCGCCCGGCCTCCAGGCGGCCATCACCATGGGGCAGTTGCGGACCGTCATCCACGCGCTGGCCGGTCTCGATCTGGAGCCGGACGAAGTGCTGGCCAGGCTGACCGACACCGCCGGGCGGCTGGCCGTCGAGCGGGCCGCGCTGCCGCCCGGCGACTGGCTGCACAGACAGTCACCCACGGCGACCTGCATGTACGCCGTCTACGACCCGTTCTCCCGTACCTGCACCTTGGCGCGGGCCGGGCATCCGTCGCCCGTCCTCGTCTCACCCGACGGCACCACGACCACCCTCGATGTCCCCGAAGGGCCCTCGCTCTTCTCCAGCGACAGTTCACCGTTCGCCACCGCCGCCTACGAACTCGACGAAGGCAGCGTCCTGGCGTTCTTCACCGGATCCCTCCTGACCGGAGACGGGTCCGCGCATCGGGTGCGGGAGGTGCTCGCGCGGCCCGGCCGGAATCTGCAGGACCTGTGCGACGACATGGTCTACAACCTGCCGGCCGAGACCCACCCGGAGGGCGCCGCGCTCCTCCTCGCCCGTACCGGCGTCGTTCCCGCCGACCGGGTCGCGACCTGGGAACTGGCCCACGACCGGACCAGCCCCGCCATCGCCCGCACGCTCGTGCGCGACCGGCTCGACGGCTGGGGCGTCGAGGAGGAGACGATCGACGCGACCGAACTCATCGTGAGCGAACTGATCACCAACGCCGTCCGCTACGGCACCCCTCCCCTGCACCTGCGGCTGATCCTGGATCGCACACTCACCTGCGAAGTACACGACAGCAGCCGGGTGTCGCCCCATCTGCGCCATGCGCGCACCGTCGACGAGGGCGGCCGGGGGCTGTTCATCGTCTCCCGGCTCGCCACGCACTGGGGCACCCGGTACAGCGGCAACGGCAAGGCCCTGTGGACCGAACAGGAGCTCCCGCTCCCGGCAGCGGACCCGGCCGTGGCCGGGCGGTCCTGACCACGCTGTACGGCACCCGCCCCGCACGACCGCCTCTCCCACGGCCGCCGTGTGCACGCTGGTGACGGCCGCGACCGCGGCGGGCCCGTTGCACGGCGAGAACAACAGTGGTTCAGTGGCAGAGGAAGATATGAATCGAGGTTCAGATCATCATGGCCTACCGATCCACCGCCCGCACGGAGGCGACCCGGCGCGCTCACCGCGAGCGGCTGCTGGACGCCGCACGGCAACTGCTGGCCGAGGGCGGGTACGCGGCGGCCGGCATCTCGGCGATCGCCGACCGCGCCGGCGTCGCCACCGGCAGCGTCTACAACCACTTCGCTTCCAAGCAGGAGTTGCTCGCGGCGGTCTTCCGCCATGTCGCGGGCCATGAGCTCAGCACGGTGCAGGAGGCGGTGCGGGCGCGCGGCGGGGCCACCGAGCAGTTGCGCGCCCTGGTCGAGGTCTTCGCGTACCGCGCGCTGCGCAACCCGCGTACGGCCTGGGCGCTGCTGGCCGAACCGGTCGATCCGCTCGTCGAGCAGGAGCGGCTGACCTACCGGCGCGGCTACCACGCCCTCGCCGAGTCGGTCATCGCCGACGGTATCGCCGCGGGGGAACTCCCCACGCAGATTGCCCAGTTGTCGGCCGCCGCCGTGATCGGGGCGGTCGGCGAGGCTCTGCTCGGCCCGCTGTCGCCGGTCGGTGAGCGGACCGAACCGGGACCGGTCGTGGCGGGCATCACCGCGCTGTGCCTGAGAGCGGTCGGAGCCGACGGCACCTGATCACAGCCCCCCGCACGGCCACGCCCGCTCCCCGCCCCGCCCGCATCCCGACGCCCCGCCCATCGACCCAGGACAGGAAACCCGCGATGACCATCACCCCGCACCGGACCGGCCCGCGGCCCGGCGCCCCCGCACCGCGTCCCACCCATGAGGTCACCAACCAGGCCCCGCCGAGGAAGGATCTCGACGAGTACGGCACCAATCTGCCGCTCACGGAGGCCGTCCGGACCTTCGGTGCGGCCTGGCACGAGCCGGAGCTGCACGAGATCGGCGCCCTGGTCGGCTCCGAGCGGTTCCAGACCGGCGCGGAGCTCGCCCACACCTTCCCGCCCGTCCTGCGCACCCATGACCGCTACGGCAACCGCGTCGACGAGATCGACTTCCACCCCGCCTACCACGAGGTCATCGGCGCGGCGGTGAGTCACGGCACGCACACCGCGGGCTGGGCCGACCCGAAGCCCGGAGCGGCCGTGGCACGGGCGTCGTCGTTCATGCTGTTCGCCCAGATCGAGCCCGGCCATGCCTGCCCGATGTCCATGTCGCATGCCGTGGTCCCGGTCCTGCAGCGTGATCCGGACGTGGGACGGGACTGGCTGCCGGGTCTGCTCAGCCGGTCGTACGACCCCCGGCTGATCGCCCCGGGCCGCAAGTCCGGGCTGACGTTCGGCATGGGGATGACGGAGAAGCAGGGCGGCTCCGACGTCCGCGCCAACACCACCCGGGCCGTCCCGCTTGCCTCGGACCCCGAGGGCCGGGCCCATCTGCTGACCGGCCACAAGTGGTTCTTCTCGGCCCCGCAGTCGGACGCCTTCCTGGTCCTGGCCCAGGCCGAGGCCGGGCTCACCTGCTTCCTCGTGCCGCGCGTACTGGCCGACGGCACCCGCAACACGGTCCGCATCCAGCGCCTGAAGAACAAGCTCGGCAACAAGTCGAACGCCTCCTCCGAGGTGGAGTTCGACGGCACCTGGGCGGTACGGGTCGGCGAGCCCGGCCGCGGCGTCCCCACCATCATCGAGATGGTCAACCACACCCGGCTCGACTGCGTGCTCGGCACCACCGCGGGCATGCGCCAGTCGGTGTCCGAGGCGATCTGGCACGCCCGGCACCGCAGCGCGTTCGGTGCCCGGCTGGTCGACCAGCCGGCCATGACGGCGGTCCTCGCCGATCTGGCGCTGGAGACGGAGGCCGCGACCTGGACCGCACTGCGCCTGGCCCACGCGTACGAGGCCGACAGCGGCGAGTCCGAGGCGATGTTCCGGCGGCTGGCGACGGCCGTGGCCAAGTACTGGATCTGCAAGCGCGGTCCGCACCACGCCTACGAGGCACTGGAGTGCCTGGGCGGCAACGGCTACACCGAGGACTGGCCGCTGGCCCGGCGCTACCGCGAGCAGCCGGTGATGGCGGTGTGGGAGGGCTCCGGCAACGTCATCGCCCTCGATGTGCTGCGGGGCATCGCCAGGACCCCGCAGTCGCTGGACGCCTTCTGGGCGGAGCTGGAGACCACCGCCGGCGCGAGTCCCGTACTGGACGCGCACATCCGCCGGGTGCGCCAGGATCTGGCCGCGGATCTGCGCGACCCGCTCGCCGCGCAGACCCGCGCGCGGGCGACGGTCGAGGGCATGGCGCTGGCTCTGCAGTCCTCACTGATGCTGCGTCATGCCCCCGCGGCGGCGGCCGAGGCGTTCGTCGCCGCCCGGCTCGGCGAGGACCGCGGCCATCAGTACGGCATCCTGCCGCGCGGCACCGATGCGGCGGCGATCGTGGAGCGGCACTCCGGCCTGGCCGGCTGAGACGGTCCCCGTCGGCGCTCCCCGGGTGTGCGGTGCGGACGGGCCGGGGCGGGCAGCGGCCGGAGAGAGACCCTGCCCGCCCGCCGTCGCGCTGCGCATCCGGGGCCATGGGCGTTAGGTTGGCCCCCATGGAGTCGAGACCCCGGACACTGTGGCTGCGCACCGAGCCCCTCCACGCGGTGATCTACTTCGACGAGGAGTGCCGGGGCCTCGGCAGGTCCGTCGGTCTCAAGGGCTTCTGGATGGGTTACTTCGCCACCCGCACGGCCCCCATGGGACCGGTCCGCCCCGAGGCCGCGACCGCTGTCCTGGCCGTTTTCGCTCCGGGCATGGTGGCCCGGGCGCTGCCCGCCGCGTGGCGGATCGTCGCCCCCGAAACGCTCATCGAGCTCCGCGCGCGGCTCGCCGCGCGGGCACTGCGCAGGCTGGTCCCCGGCATCGACACGCTCGCCGGACAGCTCGCCCCGCCGCTCGCGGCGATGGTGGAGGACGCCTCCGCCCTCGCACGTCCGCTGTTCGCCGCGAACCGCCCGCTGTGCGACCGCGCCGACCCGGTGGAACGCCTGTGGCAACTCACCACCGCGCTACGGGAGTTCCGGGGCGACGCACATGCCGCCGCACTCGCCGACCACGGTCTGGACGCCCCCGAGGCGCTCGTTCTCGCCGCCGCCACCGGCCGTGTTCCGCGCGAGGGCATCCAGCTCGACCGGGGTGTGAGCGACACGCAGTGGCTGGACGCCGAGGAACGGCTGCGCTCCCGCGGGATGATCGACGCGGAGTCGGCTGCCACGGCACGCGGTCGTGAGGAACGGGACCTGGTCGAGGACACCACGGACCGGCTGGCCGCCCGGCTGCTGCGCCCCCTCGCCGACAGCACGGCGGACGCCCTGCTCGCCGCCCTGGAGGTGCCGGCCCGGCAGGTGCTGGCGGCAAAGCTGCTGCCGTTCCCGAACCCGATCGGCCTGCCCCGGTCCGGCTGAAGGCGTCCCGCAATCCCTGGTGGATGAGCGCGGGGCGTCGGATGCGGTGCGTCGCAAGGCGGAGGGACGTCCGCATACGTGGGTGTACTCGGACGTTCCGACAACGCGGCGAGGTTCCGCAGCTGCCGTCGTGTGCCCGCCGGGGATGACGGGGCGGCCCTCAGGGCCTGTCCACGGGACGTCGGGAGACCCAGCCGAGCAGGACCACCGAGCACACCGCGGCGAAGGCGCACCAGGTCGAGATGAACTCCAGCCGCCAGAGCGCCGCGCAGACGGCGGCCCCGGCCGCGACCAGCACACCGAGCCACCGCAGCAGTCGGTCCCCGGACAGGAGCAGCGAGCCCACCGTGGCCAGCAGGTATCCGCCGACGAGCAGTCCGGAATGGGGCAGGTCGAGGACGTAGCCGAGGGTGTGTCCGCGGATCCCGGCGGTCACGGACCGGGTCGCCAGCGCGTAGGCGAGCAAAACGGCGGTCGCGATCCCGGCCGCGAGGGGCACCGACAACCGGCGTCGGGCATTCGGCGGTGCGGCGCACAGCACACCCAGTGGAACCCACAACGGCAGCAGTGGCAGGGCGATGACGGCCCAGGCCAGGGTGGCGGGTCCGGCACCGCCGCCCGAGCCCCAGATCACGGACTCGATGATCTGATGGGCGCCGAGGAGCAGTGGCAGCGCCGCGAGCGGCAGGTCGCGGACCCGGCGCACCCGCGCGACACACGCCATGCCCACGACGGCGATGCCGGTGCCCGCGACGAGATCGGCGGTCGCGCTCCAGCACATGGCGCCCCCTGGCCCCGGCATCGTGGGATCGGTCTCTTCCGTGCGCGACGCTACGGCTTTTCGGGCAGGCGCCCGAGGTGACACGGCCGGTGCGCTCCACCGCGGTGGCAGCGGCGGGCGAGGACCGCGGCCGGTGCGGCGAGCGCGGGCACGGCAACGGCTCCCACGCCCTCACGGAGTCCGTGGCGGTGCCGCCGTCGAAGTCCTCCACAGCCGCCCGGCAGCCGGTGCGCGGCGCGTTCACCTGCCGGGGCGGGCGGAGTGGAGGTGTCCGGCGGCCGTGTCAGCCGGTCGCGGGGCGCGGCCGGTGGATCGCCCCGGACGTTTCCGCGAGGGGGCTGCCGGTGCCGCCCCAGCGCAGTGCGACGATCTCCGCCGCGATCGAGACGGCCACCTCCTCGGGGGTACGCGCGCCGAGGTCGAGGCCGATGGGCGAGCGCAGCCGGGCCAGTTCCGTGCCGTCGAGACCGGCCTCGCGCAGCCGGGCCAGGCGGTCCTCGTGGGTTCGCCGGCTGCCCATCACCCCGATGTACGCGGCCGGGGTGCGCAGGGCCACCTCCAGCAGCGGTACGTCGAACTTCGGGTCGTGGGTGAGGACGCACATCACGGTTCGCCCGTCGGTCTCGGTGGTGCGCAGATACCGGTGCGGCCAGTCGACGACCACCTCCGCACCGTCCGGGAAGCGGCGGGGGTCGGCGAAGACGGGGCGGGCGTCGCAGACGGTGACGCGGTAGCCGAGGAACACGCCGATCCTCGCCACCGCCGCGGCGAAGTCGATCGCGCCGAAGACCAGCATCCTGGGCGGCGGGGCGAACGACTGGAGGAACACGGTGACGTCGTCCTCGCGGCGTTCGCCGTCGGGGCCGTAGTGCCGCAAGCCGGTCGCACCCTGGGCGAGTTCGCCTCGCGCGTCGGCGGTGACGGCGGCGTCGAGCCCCCTCGCGCCCAGCGTGCCGGAGACGGTGTCCGGCCGGACGGCGAGGGCGGCCCCGCGCGGGGCGGGGCCGCCGGTCACGGTGGCGACCACCACCGGACGGTGCGCGGCGACCGACGCGGCGGCCTCGCCGAAGGCGGCGTCGTGCGCGGGCGTCACCGGACGTACGAGAAGTGTGATCTCGCCGCCGCAGGTGAGGCCGACGGCGAAGGCGTCCTCGTCGCTGTAGCCGAAGGTGCGGAGCTGGGCACGGCCGGTCTCCACCACCTCCTTGGCCAGTTCGAAGACCGCGCCCTCGACGCAACCGCCGGAGACGCTGCCCACGACCTCGTCGTCCGGGCCCACGGCCATCGCCGCGCCGGGGCCGCGCGGTGCGCTGCGGCTGACCGCGACGACGGTGGCGAGCCCGAACGGCTGCCCGGCGGCGTACCAGCGGCTGAGCGCCGGAAGGATCTCACGCATCGGCCGCCTCCGGGAGGGCCGGGGTGGGCGCGGTCCGGCCCACGTGCAATTCGCCCCTGCGGAGCAGCGGCCGGTGCGGTGCCCATGGCAGGAAGCGGGCGGGGGCGGGGCGCTCGCCGACGGCGTACCCCGTCCGCTCCGGGCGGGCGCCCCGCTCGCCTGGTCCGTCCTGCGGCCCGTCCACGCCGATCGCCCCGGTCGCCGGGTCCCTCATCCGTCGCTCCTCCCGGCCCCGGAGCTCAGGCCGTGGTGTCGGACCACGCGTACGGCGGTGCGACAGGACCGGTCGCAGGTCCGGCTCCGACCGATTCCAGTTCCTGGTCGGCGGCCCTCATCAGCTGCGCGGCGATGTCCTTCATGGCGCGGCTCGCCGCGAGTTCGTCGCCGATGGCGGGGACGTCCACGTCCTGCGGATTGCAGCGGGCGACCCCGTGTCCCACGAGCGTGTCCGAGCCGGTGTCCAGCACCGCCTCCGCCCTGGTCGTACCGTCCTCCTCGGACAGACCGACACGGACCTTCCATTCCAGCGTGCGCGTCATCGCCCACCTCCTGCGGCCGCGCGCGGTCTCGGTACGCCGCCACGACGCGGTCCTGCCCCCAGGATCCCTCCGGGCGGGCCCGTCCGCGCGTTCCGGTTCGTCCCGCCCGGGTCAGGGCACCGGAACTCGTCCTGCGGGGATCGCAGCGCCGAAATAGGATGCGGGGAGTCATTTCCCCCCAGTGCGGAGCCGCCCATGAACCGGCGTCGTCCTCCCCGTGCGGCGAGCGCCGGCGAACTGCTCACCACCCTTCAACAGCTCACCTCACGGGCGCGCCGAGAGGTGGAGCTGCAGCGGGCGCGGGTGGAACTGGCGGAGGCGCTGCAGCGGGAGATGCTCCCTTCGGCGCTGCCCGCCCTCCCGGGTCTGCAGACAGCCGCCCGGTACACGCCGGCCCGCAGCGGACTGGACATCGGCGGCGACTGGTACGACGGATTCGTGCTGCCGGACGGCGCGCTGGCGTTCGCCATCGGGGACGTGCAGGGCCACGATGTCGAGGCCGCCGCTTTCATGGGCCAGATCCGCATCGCCATGCGGGCGATAGCCGCGACCGCCGCGGACCCCGGCGAGGTCGTGGGCCGGACCAACGACCTGCTGCTCTCGGTGGACTCCGGCCTCTTCGCGACCTGCACCTTCGCCCGCCTCGACCCGGTCACCCGGGAGCTCCACAGTGCCCGCGCCGGGCACGTCGCCGCCGTGTGGGCCACCGCCGACGGACGCTCCGGTCTCACCGATGACGAAGGGGGCCTGCCCCTGGGGATCCGGGCGGGTGAGCACTACCCGGTCACCCGGCGGCGCCTGACGAGCCCCGGCGCGTTCGTCCTGGTCACCGACGGGGTGGTCGAGGGTCCCTCGTTCCCGATCGACGAAGGGCTGGCCGCGGTGACGCGGCTGGTGGTCTCCCGGGTCGCCGCCGGCGCCGACGAGCTGGCCGACGCGGTCCTGCGGGCGGCGGAGCGGACCGGGCACGAGGACGACGCCGCCGTTCTCGTGCTGCGCCACGGAGCGGCCCCCGGCGGGGAGTGACGGCCGGGTCCGGGCCCAGCGTGTCAAACAGCCGCCACCCGTCCGGGTCGGTGTCTGATGAGATGTGTGATCCGCAGCAAGGGAAGCAGCAGCGAGAGAACCATACGGGCGGTCTCGGCCGCACTGCCCGTCCTGGCCGTAGCCGCCGTCTACTACTTGGCCGGCGGGCTCGGTCTGATCCGCGGGGTGTATGTCCAGGGGGCGGTCGTCACCCCGCTCTGGCCGCCGACCGGCATCGCGCTGGGCGCCCTGATCTACCTGGGGCCGCGTGCCTGGCCCGGTATCGCGCTCGGCTCCCTGTTCGTCATCGTCACACTGAGCGACTCGGTCTCGCTGCTCACCGCCGTCGTCGTGGCGGGCAACACCCTGGCTCCCGTCTGTTCGTACCTGATACTCCGCAAGGCCGGGTTCCGCAGGGAGCTGGACCGGCTGCGCGACGGCGTCGTACTGGTCTTCCTCGGCGCGCTGGGGGGCATGGCCATCAGTGCGACCGTGGGCACCTGCATGCTGGTGGTCGACGACCATCTGCCGCTGAGCGGCTTCTGGCCGGTCTGGACGGCCTGGTGGTCGGGGGACGCGATGGGTGTACTCGTGGTCACTCCGCTGCTGCTGGTGCTGCGCAGGGTGCGGATGCCGCGGGCCACCGACCGGTGGATCGAGGCGAGTGCGCTGGCAGTCGCCTCCGTGGCGGTCTCCCTGGTGGCCACCAGGACCTCACTGGCGATGATCTACCTGGTGTTCCCACTGATCATCTGGGCGGCGCTGCGTTTCCAGCTGGCGGGGAGCGCGCCGTGTGCCTTTCTGGTGTCGGTCCTGGCGGTCGTCGCGGGTACGCAGGGCGTGGGGCCGTTCGAGGGCCACACCATCCTCCATGTGATGGTGAACCTCGCCGTGTTCAACGGCTCCGTTGCCCTGACCGCGCTGCTGCTCGCGGCCGTCGTCACCGAGCAGAGCAACATCCGCCGGAGAATCCAGCGTGCCTGCGAGGAACTGGCCGATGTGGTGGACCGGCTGACGCCGCGCAGAACACCGGGCAGCTGGCCTCCCCGGCCCGAGGACGAACTCGACGGCCTCTGACCCGCTCCCCCGGAGGCGGGTCACCGTCACGGAAACGACCGCGGAACGTGGGGCACCTCTCCGGAGGCGGGGCGGACCACCTCCGGAAGTGGCGCGCCAGGACGTCGTTGCGGAACACGCCCTCCGGGTCGAACCGGGCAGCCGGCCGTTCGATGTGCGGCAACGAACCCGGGTTGCGCAGTGCGTAGCCGTGCGTGTGCGGCACGTCGCCGGACCCCCCGAAGCGCAGCCCCGCGGCGACGGTGGCGGTCCCGGTCTTCCGGTCGATCTCGATCCTGCTCGGCAGCCCGGCCACGGACACCCGATCGCCCCGGGCACCGGCGACGGTATGGAAGGACTGCCGGGGGCCGGGCGTGTGCACCGCGGTCGAGGCGGACGCCGTTTCCCGCAGTTCGGCCTCGGAACGGGGCACGCTCAGCCGTCGCGCTCCGAAGGCGATGTCTGCGGCCCGGTTCCGGTCCGCGGGAGTCACCGCGCGTCCCCTCTTTCGTTCCCGGCCGACTGTCCTGATCCCGATGGTGCATCCTCCTGGACGAACCTGTTGGTGGAACCATGCAACCGGTGACCTACATGTCCGCACACCATCCGATTCCGGAACCCTCCAAATGTGAACAGTCACCCACAGACCAAGCGATCCAGCGCGGAACGGGACGAGTTCCGAGTCAGTGCGCATGTCTGAACTTCACTGGAACTCCAGCGAAATGGCACGTGTGTGGATATCGTGCACCGAGCGAGGGCGCATCCGTCAGTCCATGGGATCGGCGGATGCGCCCCGTTTGTGGCGATGCAACTGTGACTGGGGGGTTCATGGGGCATGTCGAGCTACCCGATTCGGACAGATCAGGACCTGTGGGACTGGCGGGGGCGCCGCGTCCACGCACTGTTTCACATCGGCCCCGCGGCAAGGCACTTGACGACCCGTGGAGGGCGCCGACCGTACAGCGTGAACGTTCGGGACCGGTCGCGGCGAAGAGAAGGGCGGGCCGGCGTCTGCCGGTTGTCGTCGGCGCCGAGCTTCTCGGCCTGGGGCTTCCGGCGTGGCTGGTCCTGCGGGCCGGTGGACAGCCGCGGGCCGCGGTCGCCGCGGCGGTGGCCGCACTGGTGTGGTCCGGCGTGCGGGCCGCGCGCGGCCGGTACGCGGACCTGCCTCCGGACGATCCACCGGGGGTACTGAGCACGGCCGGCGACTGGCTGCTGCTCGTCGGTGTGCTCGCGGTGCTGCGGACCATGACGGGTGATGTGGTCGATCCCGCGACGGCTGCCGTGGCATTGCTGCCCGGCCTGCTGGCGGGCGTAGCGGCCCTGGGGGTACGGCGGTTGCCGTGGCCGGGACGGCGGCAGCGGACCGTCCGGCGGGTACTGGTGGTCGGGGAGGCCTCGAAGGTGGAACGCGCGGTGCGGCTGCTGGGTTCCCGCGCGGACCATCCTTACCAGGTCGTGGCCGCCATACCGGTGGGGGCCGCCCCGCTGGAGTGCGAGGTCCAGGTGCCGGGCCGGCTCGCACCGGCACCGGCCGACGACGACGCGTCGACGGTGCTGGGCGGAGCGTTCGCCCATGATGCGGACCTGGCCCTGGTGGTACCCGGGCCGCAGCTCTCCGAGGAGCGGCTGCACCGGCTCTCCTGGGGGTTGCACGACGGCGGGCTCGCCCTGTCCGTGCTGACGGAGCTCTCGGGCATCGCGGCCGGCCGGGTACGGCCTGCCGCCGCTGCCGGGCTGACGCTGCTGCACATCGCACCCCCGCTGCGAGGGGGGCCGCAGATGGCCATGAAGGCCGCGGTGGACCGCGTCGGCGCCGCACTCGGTCTGCTGGTTCTGGCACCCCTGCTGCTGCTGATCGGGGCGGCGGTGCGGCTCGGCTCCCACGGGCCGGCGTTCCACCGCCAGATCCGCCACGGGCAGCACAACCGGCCGTTCACGATGTGGAAGTTCAGGACGATGGTGGTGGACGCCGAGAGCCGCAAGCAGCAGCTGACCGCCGCGAACGAGAACGACGGTCCGATGTTCAAGATGCGCCGCGACCCCCGGGTGACCGGTATCGGCCGTCTGCTGCGCCGGACGTCGCTCGACGAGCTGCCGCAACTGCTCAATGTGCTCCGGGGCGACATGTCACTGGTCGGTCCACGGCCTCCACTGCCGGAGGAAGTGTCCCGCTACGACGAACGCGAACTGAGGCGGCTGGCGGTCAGGCCGGGGCTGACCGGTTTGTGGCAGGTCAGCGGGCGTTCGGACCTGTCCTGGCAGGAGACCGTCTCGCTCGACCTGTGGTACGTCGACAACTGGTCGGTACTCACGGACATGGGGCTCATGGCCCGGACGCTGCGTGCCGTCGCCGACGGCCGTGGGGCGTACTGAGAGCGGCGGCCGTCGATGCGAAGGGTGCGGGGCAACCGGCCGTGCGGGGCCGGAGGGGCGGGCGGCCGTCGCGTTGCGGCGGCCGGCCCGTGCCGGCGGATCCGTCGGGTCCGCTCAGACCTGTGCGGTCCGCCGCTCCAACCACCACGCGTACGTGCGGGCGATCCCGTCGTGCAGCGCGATCCGAGGTGCGAAGCCGAGAGAAGTGAGCCGGGAGACGTCGAGCAGCTTGCGCGGGGTGCCGTCGGGCTTCGCCGTGTCCCATTCGATGGTTCCCTGAAACCCTGTCACTTTCTGCACGATTTCGGCGAGTTCACGGATCGTCAGGTCTTCGCCACAGCCGATGTTGACGGGCTCGTCGCCGTCGTAGCGCTCCAGCAGCAGCAGGCACGCGGCGGCCAGATCGTCGACGTGCAGGAACTCGCGGCGCGGGCCGCCGGAGCCCCAGAGTGTGACCGCGGGCGCCCCGTCCCGCCGCGCTTCGTGGAAGCGGCGGATCAGCGCGGGCAGTACGTGCGAGGACTCCAGGTCGAAGTTGTCGCCCGGACCGTAGAGATTGGTCGGCATGGCACTGATGTACGCGACGCCGTACTGCCGGCGGTAGGACTGGATCTGCACGATTCCGGCGATCTTGGCCAGCGCGTACGCCTCGTTGGTCGGCTCCAACGGACCGGTGAGCAGGGCGCTTTCGGGGATCGGCTGCGGGGAACGCCTGGGGTAGATGCAGGACGAGCCGAGGAAGAGCAACCGCTCGACACCGGCGGTGTGCGCTCCGGCGACGACACTCAGCTGGATGCGCAGGTTGTCCTCCAGGAACTGCACCGGGTACGTGTTGTTGGCCATGATTCCGCCGACCTTGGCGGCGGCCAGCACCACGGCGTCCGGTCGGACCTCGCGGAGAAATTCCCCGGTCCGTGCGGCATCGCGCAGATCGAGGTGGTCGCGATCGCGGGTGATCACCTCGTGTCCGGCGGCGGTGAGGCGGCGCACCACCGCCGAGCCGACCAGACCGCGGTGGCCCGCGACGAATACGCGGGCGCCGGGCCGTAGGAGGGGGCGGACGGATTCCTGGGGAGGGCCGGAGAGATCAGTCGTCATGGCTCGGATTGTGCCAGCAGCCACAGATCACGGTGACGTTTTGCCGCAGATCGCTCAATTCCGATATTTCGGTGGGAACCAACAGCCTTTCAGGCGAACACAGAGGGGGTAGTCGTGGCGAAGACCGCGCTCATCACCGGCGTGACCGGACAGGACGGTTCGTACCTGTCCGAGCTGCTGCTCGACAAGGGGTACACGGTCCATGGGCTGATACGCCGCTCGTCGAGCTTCAACACCGAGCGGATCGACCACATCTACCAGGGCCCGGAGGAAGAGAACCGCTCGTTCGTCCTGCATCACGCCGACCTCGCCGACGGGGTCGCGCTGGTGAATCTGCTGCGCGACATCCGGCCGGACGAGGTCTACAACCTGGGCGCGCAGTCGCACGTCCGCGTCTCGTTCGACGCCCCGCTGTACACGGGTGACATCACAGGTCTCGGCACCATCCGGTTGCTGGAGGCCGTCCGCGCGAGCGGTATCGACACCCGGATCTACCAGGCGTCGTCGTCGGAGATGTTCGGCGCGAGCCCGCCGCCGCAGAATGAGAAGACGCCGTTCCATCCGCGGAGCCCGTACAGCGTCGCCAAGGTGTATTCCTACTGGGCGACCGTCAACTACCGTGAGGCGTATGGGATGTTCGCGGTGAACGGGATTCTCTTCAACCATGAGTCCCCGCGCCGCGGCGAGACCTTCGTGACCCGGAAGATCACGCGCGGGGTGGCCAGGATCAAGGCGGGTCTGCAGACCCACCTCCATCTGGGCAACCTCGACGCGGTGCGCGACTGGGGCTACGCCCCCGAGTATGTCGACGCGATGTGGCGGATGCTGCAGTGCGACAGTCCGGACGACTATGTGGTGGCCACCGGGGAGGGGGTCAGCGTCCGGCAGTTCCTGGAGCACGCCTTCGCGCACGCGGACCTGGACTGGCGGGAGCACGTCCGCTACGACGCCAAGTACGAGCGGCCCAGCGAGGTCGACGCGCTGATCGGTGACGCCGCCAAGGCCGAGGAACTGCTCGGCTGGAAACCGGCGGTGAGGTCGCAGGAGCTCGCCAGGATCATGGTCGAGGCCGACATCCGCCAGCTCTCCGACCAACTCGCCGGAGCAGCCGTGCGGGTGGACCGATGAGACGTCCGGCCCCCGCACGCGGGGGGACCGTCGTGCCGGTCACCGGCGCGCGGACCGCTCCGGCACTCCCCCGCGAGACCCGGCCGTCGCCGCCGGCCGCGGCCGCGCCGGGGACCGCCCCGGGCGCGCTCTCCGGCTCCACCGGCCTCCCGGTGGACCCGTGCGCGCCCGCACCGGTCCGGGCCCCCGGCCCGGACCACTCACTCGCCCTCACCGGCAGCGGGGCGGACCGTCTCCGCCGCCGGTCGGACGAGGCAGGAACCGCGGCCTTCCGGCCGCTGCTCGTTCTCACCTTCGGAGCTGAATGATGAACGGAAGTACGGGGCGCAGACGCATCGGACGCGTCCGGGCACGGGCTGCGGCCGCCGCGCTCTGCCTGCTCGCCGGAGCGCTGACCGCCGCCGCGTCCGGGGGTTCCCCGGCCGCGGCCCTCACCCCGCCGGTCTCGCTGACCGCGGACGATCTCACCACCTGGCAGACCAACGGCATCGTCTGGTCGATGGCCGCGTCGGACGCCGGTGTCGTCTACACCGGCGGCACCTTCTCCACCGTCCGGCCACCGGACGCGGCCGCCGGCACCTCCGAGCAGCCCTCGGTGAACTTCGCCGCGTTCGACGCGGCGACCGGTGCGCCGACCGACTGCAAGCTGTCGTTCACCCTCTCGTCGGGGACGGCGACCGTACGTGCGCTGGCGCTTTCGCCCGACCAGAAGACCCTTTATGTCGGCGGGCAGTTCGGAGCGGTGAGCGGGGTCGGAGTGAGCAACATCGCCGCCATCGACACCGCGACCTGCACCCCGCGCCAGGATTTCAAGTTCTCCGTCTCCGCGACAGTGCGGGCCCTGGCCGTCACGGCCGACACCGTCTATCTGGGTGGTGACTTCAACAACGTGGCGGGGCAGACCCGGAACAAGTTCGCCGCGGTCACCACGGGCGCCGTGCTGAAGCCGTGGAAGGCCAACACCGACGAGGTGGGCCGGGCCGTGGAGCTGACGCCCGACGGCAAGCACGTACTGATCGGCGGTGACTTCTTCACCGTCAACGGCACCACCTCGCACGCGCTGGCCGTGGTGGACGCCACCACGGGGGCCGTCACCAAGAGCTATCCGGCCGGGTTCATTCCGAACACCTCCACGGTGCAGGACCTGACGACGGACGCCACCGGCTTCTACACCGCCAACGAGGGCACCGGAGGGGGTGTCTTCGACGGCCGGATCGCGCTGAACCTCAGCAACTTCGAGCAGCGCTGGCGGGACACCTGCCTGGGCGCCACGCAGGCCGTCCTCGTCCACAACGGCGTTCTGTACAGCGGGAGTCACGCGCACGACTGCGCGAGCATGGGCGAGTTCCCGGACCAGCCGCGCAAGCATCTGCTGGCCCAGTCCGTCGACGACCCGAAGCTGCTCCCCTGGTTCCCCGACACCAACGACGGCATCGGGGAGCCGGTCGGGCCCCGGGTGATGGCGCAGACGGACAAGGGAGGCCACCACTATCTGTGGGTGGGCGGCGAGTTCACCACCGTCAACGGCGCCGCGCAGCAAGGCCTGACCCGGTTCGCCGACGGTCCCGACACCGGGGCGCCGTGGGTTCCGAACGTCAGCCTGTCCACGGTCGCCCCGGGCAAGGTGGAGGTCAACTGGCAGACGAGCTACGACGCCGACGACGGGGAACTCACGTACCGGATCTACAAGGACGGCGCGAGCACTCCGGTGTACACCACGACGGGCCACTCGCTGTTCTGGGACCGGCCGCAGCTGAGGTGGACCGATACCGATGTCGCCCCGGGTGAGACCCACTCGTACCGGATCAGTGCCGGCGACGGCACCAACACCAGCGCCAAGTCGCCCGCCCTGTCCGCCACCGTGACGTCCGCCGCCGAGAAGTACCCCGCGAAGGTGCTGGCCGACGGCGCCTCGCTGTACTGGCGGTACGACGAAGGCACGTCGACGTTCGCCGGTGACACCGGCAAGGGGCTGGACAACGGGTTCCTCCGCAACTCCCCCGCCTACCGGCGGACTCCGGCCGCCGTCGCGGGTCCGTCGACCGCGATCGGCTTCAACGGGACGAACCAGTACGCGTACAGCAACAAGCGGCATCCGCAGCCGGCCAGGTTCTCGGTCGAGACCTGGATCAAGACGACGACCACCAAGGGAGGGAAGATCATCGGCTTCGGCAATGTGACCATGCAGAACAGCACGCAGTTCGACAAGCATGTATACATGCGCGACGACGGGCGGCTGGTCTTCGGGGTCTACAGCGGCGGCACCAGGACCATCACCACGCCGGCGGCCTACAACAACGGCGCCTGGCACCATGTCGTCGCGACGCAGGGCACCGGCGGCATGGCGCTGTACGTCGACGGGCAGCTGCGCGCCTCCAGCACCCAGTACACCGGCAACGAGAACTACAGCGGATACTGGCGGGTCGGCGGGGACAACCTGAACAACTGGCCGAGCAAGCCGACGAGCAACTTCTTCGCCGGGCAGATCGACGAGACCGCCGTCTACCCGACCGCGCTGAGCGGCTCGCAGGTCAGCGCCCACTACGCCCTGAGGACGGGTGGATGAGGAACCCGTTCCGGGCCGGTGCCGCCGTCGTCGTACTGACGGCGGCACTGGCCGCCTGCGGCTCGTCCTCCGACGGGCACCGGGGGGCGAGCAGTGCCGGGCCGTCGGCCACGCGGGCCCCTGCCGCCGCCCCGCCGGCCGGTCCCGGCACCACCGCGTCCAGCGGCCCGCCGGCTCAGCGGGCGAGCGAACCGCCGAAACTGCCCACCGATGAACTCACCCCGGCCACGGGCTCGTTCACCAAGAAGCAGAAGGAGTACCTGGTCGACCGGGTGCCCAGGGGCATCGACCCGGCGGCCGTGCTCCAGACCGGCCAGGAGACCTGCGACAGGCTCACCTATCTCGTGAAGGCCGACCGCGACGTGGCGGTCGCCGCGATCGTGACCGGCGAGATCGCCGACGCGAAACCCGCCGTCGAGCATCTCTGCACCCAGCACGGGGAGTTGGTACAGGAAGCGGCGCGGGGGTACGCGGACGGCACCTACGAGAACAAGCAGATCCGGCCGGGCCGCTACCACGACGTCTCCCCCACCGCGAACTGCACCTGGCAGATCACCGGGGCGAACGGCAGGAGTCTGGGATCGGGCTCCGCCGCCGCCGGGAAGCGGGCCGGGATCACCCTCCCGGAGGCGGCCCGCACCTTCACCTCCACAGGCTGCTACGCCTGGCTGCCCGAAGGAGGGCACGGATGAGCAAGCTGCCGATAGCCGTGGCGATCCCCACGAAGAACGAGGGGCTCAACATCGCCGAGGCGGTGAAGTCCGTGCTCGGCCACTTCGAGGCGGTCGTCGTCGTCGACTCGCACAGTACGGACGACACGGCGAAGATCGCCGAGGAGTGCGGAGCCGAGGTGGTCACGTACACCTGGGACGGCGGTCACCCGCGCAAGAAGCAGTGGTGTCTGGACCATGTCCGCACGGATCTGGACTGGATTCTGCTGCTCGACGGGGACGAGCGGCTCAGCCCCGGGCTGCTGGCCGAGCTGCGGCAGATCTTCGCCGGTCCCGGCACGCCGAAACCCGCCGCGTACGACATACCGCTGGGTTACTGGTTCTCCGGGAAGCGGCTCCGGCACGGGTACACCATCCGCAAGCGGTCGCTGACCGACCGCACGCGCTGCCGGTACCCGGAGGTGGGGGATCTCGAAGCGCCGGGCATCGGCGAGGTCGAGGGGCACTACCAGCCGGTCGCCGAGTCGGCCGGCTCGCTCCGCAATCCGATCGAGCACCAGGATCTCGACCCGGTCACGGCCTGGTTCGAGCGGCACAACCGCTACTCGGACTGGGAGGCGTGGCTGGAGCACCACCCCGAGGTCAAGGAGCAGGTGCGGAGGGTGAAGTCCCGCCAGGGGCAGCTGTTCCACAAGGCACCCTTCAAGCCCCTGGTGTCGTTCGTGTACATGTATCTGTACCGGCGGGGCTTTCTCGACGGGCGTGCGGGGTTCGACTTCGCGCTGGCGATGAGCTTCTACCGCTGGCAGATCGCGCTCAAGTCCCGTGAGGGGAAGACCGTGTGACGCGGTGGCCCTTCCGGCGGACCACGTCCTCGTAGGTCCGCCGGAGGCTCCGGGTCACGGTCTCGATGGTGAAGTCCTCATTGACCAGGTCCCAAGCAGCCTTGCCGGCCAGCGCATTGGCCTCGGGATCGAGGAGTTCCAGGACGGCCCGGGCCACCTTGAGCGCGTTCTTCCCGTCCTCGCCGACCCGGCTGTCGATCACCCGGCCCGCTCCGGCCCGTGCCACATCGGGGCCGAGCCCGCAGGTACGGGTGATGACGACCGGGGTGCCGACCGACATCGCTTCGAGGACGGATACGCCCAGGGGTTCCTCGATCGACGGCAGTACGTACACATCGGCCTGCCGGCCCGCCGCCAGAACCTCTTCACGGCCGAGCGGTCCCACATGGTCGAGGGAGTCCCTCACCCCGAGTCTGCGGGCGAGTTCGAGGGTTGCGGGCAGCGCTCCGGTATCGGGTCCGGCCAGCACGAACCGGGCGTCCGGGTGCTCTGCGAGGACCGCCGGCATTGCGGCGACGAAGTCCTCGGGACGTTTGCGCTCCTGGATGCGGGCCAGGAAGAGGACCGTCGGCGGCCGCCCCGGTTCGCGGGCCGCCTTGCGTTCCTGCGGGCGTACGCCGTTGACCAGCCGCACGGTCCTCAACGGCACCGGTGCGGCGACGGCGTGCACATCGAGGCGTTCCCTCTCGGTGAGGTGCAGCACGGCGTCGGCTCCGCGCAGCACCTTGCGCACCCCGAGCAGATCGGTCAGCTGGGCGACCCGCTTCTCGGTGGGGTCGACCATGCCGTGCGTCTGGACGACCAGGGGCGTGCGGGAGGCCAGCGCGAGCAGTGCGGCGGGCAGCGTCACCAGGTCGCGCATCAGGTGGACATGGACGAGGTCGGCACCGCGCATCATGCGACGGGCGGCGAGCAGGAGCGCACCGGAGGTGATGCCGCTGACCTCGAACACGGGAAGCAGATGGCGGGCCTGGAAGAGGTGGACCGGCACCCCCTCGACCGTGCGCGGCAGCCGGCCTGCGAAGCCGTCGCCCAGTGCCATCACGCGGGCGTCGTCGCCCCCGGCCCGCTGGACCTTCGACAGGTTGAGCGCCACCCTTGTCGGGCCACCGAACGCATGGTCCGGGGTGTGCAGTGTGACGATGTGCAGGATCTTCACCAGGGTTCCCCTCAACCTCGGCCGGCCTTTTAGAGACTAGCCATCCAAACCTCTCAAGTGGGTTGATTCGTTAGAGTGTTCACAGGTCCACGGAACGGGGAGCACATGACGTCCGCGCGTGAGGCGGCGTCGTCCGCGCCCGTACCGGAGCACGGCCCGCAGGACCTGGTCCAGCCTCCGGCGAAGCCCATGTCGTGGGCCATGCTGTCGCGTGCCCTGGCCGTTCCCCTCATCCTCGGGCTGGTCTGCTTCCTGCCCGCGGTGATCGCCGCGCAGCCGGAAGCGGGGGTCCGGGACACCGCGTACTGGCTGCAGCTCGTGCTGACCTGCTACGCGGGGGCCCGGCTCGCCACGATGGTTCTTTCCACGCGGCGGCGTCTGCTGCAGGGCGTGTTCTGGATGTTCGTGTACATCGCTATGGGGGTGGCGCCGTTCGCGCAGGCGGTCATCGGGCAGACCCCCACCCCGGTGGTCGGGCCGCGGTCGGATCTGGTGACGGCCGTCGCGCTGATCCTGGTGGGGTGTGCCGCGTTCGACCTCGGGGCGCTGCTGGCTTCCCGGCGCCCGCTGCACCGCCGGACCTCCGCACGTTCCGGGAGCGGTCCGGCCACCGCGCACCGGGTGCGGCTCAGGCTGCTGGTGGTGCTGGCCTTCGCTGCGAGCGGCTACTACATCCTGAAGCTCGGCGGGCCCGCCGTCTTCTTCACCAGCAGGCAGGAGATCAGCGCCTCGGTCGCGGTCAGCGGGGTGGCGTCGGGCCAGTCCAATGTGGGCTCGGCCTTCCTCAAGGGCTTCGGTACGGTACCCGCGCTGCTGGGGCTGCTCTTCTACACGCGTCGGCTGGTGACCTCGCGCAGGGCCCGGCGCTCGCCCTCGACGGCACTGGTCTGGTGTGCGCTGCTGGTCCTCAATGCCATCGTGAACAACCCGTTCTCCAACGCCCGTTACTGGTTCCTGACCGTACTGGTCTCGCTCCTTTTCACCGCGTTTCCGAGCAGTGCGGCGATGTACCGGTCGGTGCTCGCCATGGGAGTGGTCGGGGCACTGGTGCTGTTCCCGTACGCGGACCGGTTCCGCTACGACAGCGCCGGGTACCGGCCGGTGGATTCGTCGTCGGTCTTCGAGCCGCTCGCCACCAAGGACTACGACCAGACGGTGATGTTCGCCAACACGATCACCTGGGTCGACACCCGCGGCCACACCTACGGGCGCCAACTGGCGGGCTCCGCGCTCTTCTTCGTGCCCCGGTCGGTGTGGAGCGGCAAGCCGGAGGACACGGGGGTGCGCGTCGGTCAGTGGATGGGGATGAAGATGACCAACCTGTCGGCGCCGCTGTGGACCGAGCTCTGGGTCGACTTCGGAACACCGGGCATGGTCGGCGCGTTCGCACTGATCGGATACGCCGCCGCACGCACCGACCGGCGCTACGCGCGCGCGGTCTCCCGGGACGGCCCCGGCCCCGGCAGCGTTCTGGCCGTCGCCGCTCCGCTGATCGCCGGGTACACCTTCATTCTGTTGCGCGGACCGCTGTTGCAGGCCGTCGGGAAGCTGGCGATCGCGGCCCTCTGCCTGCTGCTGATCACCAGTTTCAGAAGCCGGAGCGGACGGCGTTCGCACTGACGGGTGGCCGCTCCGCCATGGTGCGGCGTCTCAGCCGTGCCACTCTGGTCCAGGTGGCCACCGCCTTGCAGACGGACCCCAGACACAGGCCCCAGGCCGCGCCCGGCACCCCGCCGAGCACATAGCCGCCGGTGAGGAAGGCCACGGCGGCGAGCGAGAAGACCACCTGGATGGAGAGGGTGGTACGGGGGTCGAGCATCCGGAGGGCCAGCAGTCCGCAGGTGCCCACGGCCATCGCCACGTACTGGCTGCCGGTCGCCGGGAGCAGGGCGGACGCCGTCGGCCAGGTGTCGCCGAGCAGACGGCGGCCGATTCCGTCGGACAGCAGGGCGAGTGCGGTGGCCCAGGCGGCGGCCGTGGCGGCCAGGACCGCGGCGAGCGTCGCCGTGGCGCGTACCCTGCGTCGTTCGGAGGCGAGCCGTCCGAGGAGCGGCGGGCCGAAACCGGTGGCCGAGGTGAACAGCACGTTCAGCGGTCCGAAGAGGGTCGTCGCGCCGCGCAGCGCCCCGACCACCAGGGGGTTGCCGACCGCGCCGAGCCCGAGTACGGAGAGCTGGCTGGTGGCGTTGCCCACGCCGAACTCCACCACGAAGCGCCGCCCCAGATGCCCTCGTCGCAGGAGGACCATGAGCCGCAGGGGCGTTCCGGCCACTCTGCGGTGCAGCAGGACGGCCGACAGCAGCAGGGCCGGCAGCGCGGACAGCCCCCAGGCCGCGACAAGCCGGGCAGCCGGGGCGCCATGGGGCTGCACGGCCAGTGCGCCCAGCACACAGGCCAGTCTGAGCAGGTCGCCCGCCAGTGCCAGGTGCGGCAGGTGCAGGGTGGAGAAGGCGTAGCGCATGGTGTCCTGGCCCAGGACCACCGGCAGGACGAGTCCCAGCATCAGCAGGGCACGTGCGGTGGCACCCGGCAGTGCCAGGCAGACGGCGGCGAGCGGGGCGCCGAGCCCGGCCGCGGCGAGCAGGGTGAAGGCGACCGCCGACCGGCAGGCGCCGCGTATCTCGTCGCTCCCGCCGCGCCGCAGGACGAGCGGTTGACCGGTGTAGGCGCCGAAGACCCCGAGCAGCACGGTGAAGACGAGGTAGACCGCCGAGAAGCGGGCGAAGTCGGCCGCGGTGGAGAGCCGGGCGGCAGCCACCAGCACCAGGATGTTGGTGAGCGCCGCCACGCCCTGGTCCGCGACCGAGCAGACGATCGCGGTACCTGCCTTCATCTGTGTCCCGCGGTGGAGTCGAAGGGACGCAGGCCGAGGGTCTCGGCGGGGTCACCGGTGCGCTCCGGGCCGCTGCCCGCGTCGTCGCGGCCGGGTCGGCCACCGCGCGCGCGGCGCCTGGCGGCCTTCTTCCGGGCCCGGCGCTCGTAGCGGTTCCGGCCGGGGTGGAGCAGGGCGCCGAGCACGGTGCCGCCGGCCGCTCCGATGATCTCCCGGATCCGTTCCAGGTCGCTGCGGTGCACCTCGCGCGGGTCGCAGACCACCACGACGCCTTCCACCCGGTCGATCAGCGCGACGGCGTCGGCGTACGACAGCACGGGCGGGGCCAGCACGATGACGACGGCGCCCGGCCCGTCGCCCTCGGCCACGATCCGTCCGACGGGCGCGGACGTCAGGGCGCGCGGCACGTTGTCCGTGCGCCGGCCCGCTATCAGGGTGAAGGCGCCCGAACCGGGTACGTCGACATTCATCCGGCTGTCCGCCGGCCAGGCCCGTTCGCCCTCCGCCGCCCAGCGCCGCCGGGCTCCCTGCACGGCGGGGCCGAGGTCTCTGGCCAGGGAAGGGGTGCGCAGATCGGCCTCGACCAGGAGTACGTGGCGCCCCATCTCGGCGAAGGCCGCGGCCAGGTTGACCGCGGCGGCGGCGGCCGTGTCGCCGGCCCCGCGCGGGGCCGTGACCAGGAGTCTGCGGCGTTGGGCGAACGACGGGTCGTAGGCGAGCCGGAAGGCGACCGCCCGGTACTCCTCGGCGAGCCGGCTGCCGCTCCGTCCGATGGCGAGCAGTGCGCCCGCGGACGCCCGCTCCCTGGGCAGGGTCCCGAGCAGCGGGGCCCCGAGCGAGCGGACCAGCTCCCGGGTGGAACGCACGGCCGGGTCGAAGACGAGGCGCACCCAGGACAGCAGCAGTCCGAGCGCGAGTCCGACGGCACCACCGAGTCCCAGCAGCAGGGGAAGCCCCGCGCCGGTGGGCTCCGTGGGCGCGACGGGCTTCTTCGTCAGATAGCCGGGGGTCGTGTCCAGGGCGCGCAACTCGGAGATCTTCCGGGTCAGTTCGGAGATCGAGACCACGAGGTTGGCCCGCGCGCTGGTCACATCGTTGCCTCCGCCGGTCTGCTCCGCGAGTTGGTCGCGCTGTTCGGTGAGCGGCGCCAGCTGAGCACGGTAGCCGTCGACCATGTTGGCGATGCTGTCCTCGGTGCGCTGTCTGCGGATCTCCAGATAGGCGTCGGCCAGCGCCTGTGCCCGCCCCTTCGCCAGGGCGGGGGTGCGGCCGGTGTACGCGAAGCGGAGCACGAGGGTGTTCGGCGGGTTGGTGACCTGGAGGCCGGACATCAGCGTCCCGAGCTCCACCCGGTCGCCGGCCCTGGCCAGGGAGCCGACGGCCAGAGTACCCACGGTGTCGCTGACGGCGGTCTGCCGCTCGGAGCCGATGTTGATGCCCTTGTCGGCGGAGGCGCCCGCGGCGAAGGGGTCGGACGCGGCGGAGCGTACGACGACCTCGCCCGTCGAGGTGTAGCTCTCCTCGCCGCTGAGGGCGAGCCAGCCGCCGCCCAGCAGTCCGAGGACCACGCCGCAGGCGAGCAGTGCCCGGTAGCGCAGGAGCTGGCGGAACTGGTCCCTCAGCAGCGCGGGTTCGTCCTGGTCCTCCAGGGCGCGGATCGGGTGGGTCATCGGCGTGGTCTCCCTTGTGCGTCCGCGAGGACCTCGGTGAGCAGTGCGTCGAAGCGGGCCAGGCCCGCCTCCCTGCTCAGGTGGCGTGCGACGTACCGCGGTCCGTTGGCGCCGAGCCGGGCCGCCTCGGCCGGCGCCTCGACGAGTTTGCGTACGGCTGACAGCAGCGCCGCGGGGTCCTCCGGTGTGACGAGGATCCCGGCGCCGGACCGGTGGATCTCCTGCGCGGTGCCTCCCCCGTCGGCCACCGAGGCGACGACCGGGCGGCCCGAGACGAAGTACGAGGTGAGCTTGGACGGGACGCTCATGTCGAGCACGGACGCCCGCTGGGTCACCGCGAGCACATCGGCGGCGGCGAGGATGTCCGTGAACTCCTCGGATCCGGCCGGCGGCAGGAAGTCGAGGTTGCGCAGGCCCGGCGCACGCGCCAGCAGCGCCTCGCGCTGGTTTCCGTCCCCCATCAGGACGAAGCGTATCCCCGGGGCGATCCGGGCCGCGTCGACGAGGACCTCCAGGCCCTGTTTGAGTCCCATGTTCCCGGAATGCAGGACCACGGGAATGCCCTCGCCCCAGCCGAGCCGCGCCCGGGTCCGGGCGCGGTCGGCCGAAGACGCCCGCACATGCGACCAGTTGGGGACGAGACGAATGCGCCCCGGGTCCACGCCGTACGCGGTGACGCGCGGAACGAAGGTCTCGTGGATGACGCCGACGAGGGCGGCGCCGAGCAGCGCGTACCGTTCGGCCCGGGAGGCGACGGCCGCCGCCCGTCCCCCGCCCCGGATACCGCTCTGCGCGGCGGCCGCGCCCATCAGATCCTGCACGACCGGTACGTACGGGACGCGGTGGCGGCGGGCCAGCCGGGCCCCCAGGACGCCGCCTGCGAGGCTGGGCATCTGGGAGACCACCGCGTCGGGCGGGGGCGAGAGGGGCGGCGACAGCAGGCCGTGCCCAAGGACCGTCGCCTCGAACGCGGCTCTGCGCAAAGCACTCTGACGGGGCGGCACATAGTGTCTCCGTCGATGGACGCTGACCCCGGCCCGCTTCTCGGTGACCCGCCACACGCCCCGGTAATCTGCCTCGGTCCGCCAGGACGGGTAGTGCGGCATGCCGGTCAGTACGTGGGTCTCGGCCCCCGATGCGGCCCAGTGCTCGGCGAGCTGCGCGGCGTACGGGCCGATGCCCGTCAGCTCCGGCGCGTAGTTCGTCGACACGACCAGCAGCGTGCGGCCCTCGAACGGTTTGTGACGGTCGGCATCGGACATGGACGCTCGCCTTCCCCCCGGAACATCTGTGTTCCCCCCAAGGAACAGCCCCAAAAGTGAGCTTATCCGTTCACGTGATGCGCAAGTGGTCTTCACAGTAAGGTCGTTGCACCATCAACACCGATACCGATATCCCGCTCCACCGGACGCCATGTCCGGACAACTGACGCGGGACACGGACATCACGTTCACCGTGGGGGGAGAGAACGGATGGTGCACAGGGTCGGCTACGCGCCGGGGGTCTACGACCTGTTCCACATAGGGCATCTCAATATCCTGCGGCATGCCCGCAGTCAGTGCGACTACCTCGTCGCCGGGGTTGTCTCGGACGAGATGGCCGCGCTCGCCAAAGGCCACAAGCCGGTGATTCCGCTGCCGGAGCGGCTGGAGATCGTCCGCAGTGTCCGCTACGTGGATGCGGCGTTCGTCGAGACGGTCCCCGACAAGATCGAGACCTGGCAACAGGTCAGATTCGACGTCATCTTCAAGGGGGACGACTGGCGGGACACGGAGAAGGGCAAGCGCCTGGAGCGCGACTTCGCCGAGGTCGGCGTGGAGGTGGTCTACTTCCCGTACACCGTGCACACCTCCAGCACCCAGCTGCGCCGGGTGCTGGACACGCTCGTCAGTCCGCAGTCCGGAGCGCTTTCAGCTCCCTGAACCACTTGGCGAGGAACGCGATCAGGAACAGCGCGTGCACAACGGCGAGCACCGCGTAGCCGATACGGAAGGCGGTCGGGTCGCCGAGCAGCAGGAACACCAGGCAGAACACCCCGTAGTCGGCGGGCAGCAGCGCCACGGCCCGCACCCGGGACACCGGGCCCGGGCCGGCGGCGCCCACTGCGGGCCGGACCGCCGCCCTGCCCAGTTGCTCGCGCAACAGCCCGGCGCAGAAGGTCAGCACGGCGGTGAACAGGAAGCCCAGCGGCAGGAGCAGCCAGCCCTCGGACGGCAGATCGAAGAACCGCTGGAACGCGATCAGCACGGCGGTGTGTACGAGGATCATCTTGGCGCAGTCCACGACATGGTCCAGCCATTCGCCGTCCGGGCCTCCCCGCCCGGTGAGCCTGGCCAGCTGCCCGTCGGCCGAATCGAGGGCGAAGCCGACGGCGAGGCCCGCGTACACGGCACCCGCGAGCCCCCAGGACGGCCGGACGAGCGCCACCGAGGCGATGGCCGCGAAGGTGAACGCCGCGCTGATCGAGGTGACTTGATTGGGTGTCAGTCCGAGGCGGTACGCGCCCGCCGCGAAGAACCGGCCGGCCGGGCGATTCACGTACCGCGAGTAGAGCGACACCCCCTTGGCCGTCTTCTGCGCACCGCGCAACTCGCGCAGAACCGTGCCTGTGCTTCCCATACGCCCCCCAGCGTGCCGCGGTCTCCCCCGCGGCGTCGGCGGAGCGCCGCGGACGCCGCCGGTCGGAGCCGCATCATGGCACGCGGGCCGTGTTTCGCGCGGCCACTCCCCCACTCCGGCCGACGAGCGGCGTCCGCCGGACCCGCACCGTGCGCGGGCCCGACGGACAAACACCTCAGGCGGACGCGGTGCGGCACTCCGGGTGGCCCCAGCCGTTCGGGGTCTTGGCGATCATCTCCTGTGCCGCATAAGGCTTTCCGCAAGGGCAGCGACCGGCGAACCTCGCCCGGATCGTGGCGCCGGAGCGCGCCGGGCGCGCCGCTCCCCCCGCCTTCTTCGGCGAAACGTTCTTGCTCCGGCCCTCCGTGGCCCGTGCGGGAGCGGGCGTCGGCAGCTGCGAACCGTGCACGGTGCCGGCCGGTCGCTGCGCCACCGCGGCCTCACTCGCCGCCTGATCGGCGAGGGCGTTGAGCGGGTCCCCGTCCACCTGGTGGGCGGGGACGTAGACGAAGTTCACGGCCCGGCCGGTCAGCAGCGCGTCGATGCGGGTCACCAGGTCGCGGTTGGCCACCGGCTTTCCGGCCGATGTCTTCCAGCCGTTGCGCTTCCACCCCGGCAGCCACTTCGTCACCGCGTTCATCGCGTACTGCGAATCCATCCGCACCTCGATCGGCACGGCCGGGTCCGTGGACTCCAACAGCTCCTGCAGCGCCGTGAGTTCGGCGACGTTGTTGGTGGCGGACCCGAGCGGCCCCGCCTCCCAGCGCTCCGGTCGCCCCTGCGCGTCGGCCACGACCCACGCCCAGGCCGCAGGCCCCGGATTGCCCTTCGATGCCCCGTCACACGCGGCGATGATGCTTTCGTTCATGCCCCCGATCATGCCAGCGCCGCACCACCTCCACGGCACACCGTGACGCTGAGTGACGATTCGAGGTGCGGTGAACCGGCGGCGCTGGTTCTCTGATGGAGCCCGCTCTTCCCAACCGCACAAGGAGCGATGATGAGCGTTGCACGTGAATCCGGTGACCGTGCGCAGCAGCTGCGCGACAAGGCCCGGCAGATGAACGAGGCCGCAGAGCGCACCACCGACCCTGAGCAGCGCCAGCGGCTCCAGGACAAGGCCCGGAAGCTGCAGGAGCAGATCGAGCAGCAGGGCAACATGGGCAGCGGGAACACCCGTCCGCCCAAGTAGTACCGGCCTCACGTAGTACCTGTCTCACGCGAACGGCCGACGTCCTGCCGCTCTTCCATGAGTGAGTGGCAACGCCGTCGGCCGCTTCGCTGTGCTCTGTCGCGGCCTGAAGCCGGCCCCGCTCCCGCGCGACCCTCTCGACGCCGGTCGAGCCACCACCCTGTGCCTATGGGCTGTCCCGGAACCACCGAATCCACCTGCACGCCGCCCGGTGAACGGCCCGACATCATCCGATCAAGGCCAGCACACCCATGCCCGCCGTCTCCGCTACGCGATCACGCAGGCAACCACATGGTTTCGGATCAATGGCGGCCTTGCAGATCACCATGTCCAGTCCACTGGATCGCATCATGCGATTCGGTAAATCGAAATAATCAGCTTGACCGTGCCAACGGGATCGTCAATAGTGGTCCTGACATTTCCGCGCCGACGCCATCAGTTGGAGTGGAACTCCCATTTTGAGCCGCAGCAGGAGAAGCGCTTTCCGTCGCCGATACGTGTCGCGGATATTGTTGAGCCTTTCAAAGTGAGCGGACAGCGAGAACCGTCGGCAGCCGACGAGGAACGTCAACTTCCCCGTTGCCGTCCGGCTCAATTCCACACCCTTGCCGCGCCCGCGCACGAGTGATGGCGGCCTGCTCATTGCTCACACCTCGTCGGATCGCCATCATTTCTCCTCACCCGATGGTCCTGCACCATACCGCCGCCAAGTCCGCACTCAAGGTGTACTGCAAGGCGCTCGTGGTCGATTCGGCGCCGAAGGGGAACGGTCATGCAGACGCTGGAACCGCCCGCTCGTTCGAGCCGTCTGCCGTCATTGACCGGCATGCGGTTCATCGCGGCCTTCGCCGTACTGGTCTCTCACATGGCCGGTCAAATCACAGGAACAATGCATCCTGGCCTGCCGTATCTGATCACGACCCTCGGACCGGTCGGAGTGGCTTTCTTCTTCGTGCTCAGCGGATTCATTCTCACCTGGGTCGCCGACCCGGATGACACCGCGATGCTGTTCTGGCGTCGACGTCTGGTGAAGATATTTCCCAACCATGTGACGACCTTTGCGGCCACGTTGGTGCTGATGTTCGCCGCCGGCGTGCCGATCATGGTGATAAACACGATTCCGCCGCTCCTGCTGATCGAGCCCTGGATTCCCAACTTTGACGCCCTCGGCGGGTTGACCGGTATCAACGTGCCGAGTTGGACCCTCGGCTGTGAGATGGTGTTCTACTTCGCGTTTCCTTGGCTGATCCGCTACATCGGGCGTATCCGCCCACCACGGTTGTGGTCGTGGGTGGCGGTCGTTGCCACGGCGATCGTCGCTGTCCCGTTCGCTGCTCTGCTGCTGCCGACCCAGCCGGCCACGTCATGGGACCCGACGGTTCCGGAGTTGCAGTCCTGGTTCGCGTACAGCCTCCCCTTCACCAGGATGCTCGAATTCGTTCTCGGCATCCTGATGGCACGAATCGTGATCACAGGGAAATGGATCCGCCTGGGCATGGCACCGGCGTTTCTCCTGGCGATCATCTGTGTGGTGATCCAGTCCTGCCTGCCCGGCATATTCCGTCTCTGCGCGGGGCCGACCGCGTTTGCGCTCGCCCTGGTGATCGCAGCCGGCGCCGGCGCCGACATCCGCGCTGCGCGCACGCCTTTCAGCGGCCGAATCATGGTGTGGCTGGGAGAGATCTCGTTCGCCCTCTATCTCGTGCACTACCTCGTCATCCAGTACGGCCCGATCGATGCCCTGCACGCCACGGGCGAAGCGGTGACCGCCTCCCCGACGACGAGGCTGGTCCATATTCTGCTTACCGTCGTGATCAGCATCGCTCTCGCGGCGGCCCTCTACATGACGGTCGAACGTCCCTCGGTTCGACGCTTCAGCCGCCCGGCCAGAAAGCAGGGGAGGCCGATTACCGTCCCTGACATGGTGGAAAGACAGTGACGTTCCGCCACTCCGTGCGCTGCCGCAAGCAACCTGGCCGACCCTCATGAAAGATCGAGGTTGAATTGCACAAGGCGATCCAGTGCATCGACACAATCAGCTTGACTGAATCGACGTGACCGTCGACAGTGGTTCCAACGATTCCGTGGAGCGGACATCGCCGTCAACAAGCCTATTTGATCTCACGCATGAGATTTAGATTGTTGATTTCCGTGTTGTGACTCATTGGTGCGATGCGCGTCTCTCCCGCCGGCCTGGAGATGTCCCCCATGGCGAACACCGGCCTTGCCTCCGGTACCGAAGTCCCCGAATTTCCGGTCACCCGGCCGGATTCCTGCCCCTTCGACCCCGACGAGACCTACACCCGGCTGCGCGCCGACCAACCCGTGTCGCCGGTGCGCTGCCCGGCCGGGATGAACGCATGGCTGGTCAGCCGGTACGAAGACATCCGGGACGTGCTCACGGATCCGCGGCTGAGCTCCCGCGGCGCAGGTTCGATGCACATGCTGCCGTCCTACGACATGCGCGACCCGTTGCCGGGATCGATGATCCAGTTGGACGGCGAGGAACACGCGCGGCTGCGGCGGCTGCTGATCGGCGAGTTCACCGTGCGGCGGATGGAGGCACTGCGGCCGTACATCCAGATGATCGCCGACGAGCACATCGACGCGATGCTCGCCGGGCCGAGCGGCGACTTGGTGCAGGACTTCGCGTTGCCGATCCCGTCGCTGGTGATCTGCGAGATGCTCGGGGTGCCTTACGAGGACCACGAGGTGTTCCAACGCGACAGCGAGCTGCTGATGGGCTTCGAGGCGGACGAGGCCGCCCGCGACGCGGCCAGCCGGCGGCTGGAGGGCTGCCTCGGTGAGCTGATCGGGCAACGGCTCACCGAGCCGGGAGACGACCTGCTGAGCCGGCTGATCGCCCGCGGCAACGAGACCGACCGGCCGCTGACCGTGGAGGAGTTGGCCACGCTCGGCGTGCTGCTGCTGGTCGCCGGGCACGAGACGACCGCCAACATGATCGCCCTGAGCACGTTGGTGCTGTTGGAGGATCCGGCGCGGATGGCCGCGCTGCAGGCCGCGCCGGACACGGTCGGCACCGCCGTGGAAGAGCTGCTGCGCTATCTGTCGGTAATCCAGTTCGGGCTGTTCCGGTACGCCACCGAGGACGTCACCGTCGGCGGCACCGCGGTGAAGGCAGGAGAGTGGCTGGTCGCCGCGATCCCCTCCGGCAACCGGGACGAGAGCGTGTTCTCGGCTCCGGACACCGTCGATCTCGGGCGGCAGGCCCGCACACACCTGGCATTGGGCTTCGGCGCGCACCAGTGCATCGGCCAGCAGCTGGCCCGGATCGAGCTGCAGGTCGCGCTGACCACGCTGCTGCGCCGCATGCCGGGGCTTCGGCTGGCGATGCCATTGGCGCAGTCCGAGTTCAAGCGCAACGACATCGTCTACGGTCTGCGGAGCATGCCGGTCGTCTGGTGACGCCCGAGCCGCGCCGGCGCGCCGGTGCGCTGCGGGCCCGGCGCGTGGACGCTCCGGAACCGATGGCGTCCCGGCCGCCGCAGGCGCGCGGCGAGGCGCTGGTCCGCGTGCTCGCGTGCGGCCGGTGCCGGACCGATGCGCACCTGTCGCGGGGCGCCCCGGACATGCACCGGTCCGGCGTGCCGCAGCGCCACGCGAGCCACATCGGGCAACCTGCAGCTTCCCTCAGGTGGCGGGTGGCGCTGGCCCCCTTCACAGCTGGCGGGCCTGCCGGATGGGACGCCGCCGCCCATGGAAGCAAAATCGACGAGGGCCTGCCCGAAGTCTTCGGACAGGGGATCCTTGGAGACCGGGGAGCGGTATGCGGGCGCGATGGGTCATCTGTCTGGTTGCGGCGCTGGCCGCCCTTGTGGGGGCATGCGGGACGGCCATGGCGAAGCCGGCCGGGCAGGGCAGCGAGCACGGCGTGGAATTCCGCAGCGGGGACGTGACGCTGCGCGGCACGGTGACGGTGCCCACCGGGCCGACCGGACGACGGCCCGGGATCGTGCTGGTACACGGTGCAGGCCCGGAGACACGGGCGAAATACCAGGCCGAGGCCCGGGCAATGGCGCGCACCGGATTCGTGGTACTCAGCTACGACAAACGCTCCGCGGGCTATTCGCTCACCCAGCGGTCCTACACCCGACTCGCCGACGATGCCCTGGCAGGTGTCCGGGTGCTGAGCAGGCGCGCCGATGTGGACCCCGGCAGGATCGGGCTCTGGGGATTCAGCGAGGGCGGCTGGGTCGCTCCGCTGGCCGCCTCGCGCTCGACGCAGGTCTCGTACGTGGTGCTGGTCGGCGCATCCGGGGTGCCCCCGGCCCGGCAGCAAGCGTGGTACCTGGACAACAAGCTCCGGTATGAAGGTGCTTCGGGATCACTGCTGCGGACCGTACCGGTCACCGGTACGCGCCTCCTCAGGGACGCCGGACTGTTCCCCGAGGCGGACTACGACCCACTGCCGACACTGCGGCGGCTGCGCCAGCCCGTGCTCGCCATGTGGGGCAACGACCAGCAGTCACCTCCCGCGGAAAGCGCCAGTGCCATCGAGACGGCACTGCGCGACGGCGGCAATACCGATGTGACCCTCCGTTTCTTCCCGCGCGCAGATCACAAGCTGCATGCCTCACCCGACGGCTTCAGACGGGGCGGGCAACTCGTACCCGGCTACGTCGAGACCATGGCGTCCTGGGTAGCAGGACAAGGCCACCGGGCCGACGACGTCCTGCCGCGCCAGGCCCGGCGGAGCCATGCTCTGGCCCCGCTCCCCGGATATGAGGCATCCGGGGTGCAGGCCGCAGTCTTCTTGTTCATGGCCGCCTCGTTCGCCGCATACCTGCTGGTGGAACTGGCCCGGCGACTGCGCGGGCGCCCCTGTGCTCCCGGTGCGGGCCGGGCACCGCGATGGCTGGCCGCGACAGGACTCGCCACCGTGCTCGGCTTCCTGGGCTACTTCGGGTGTGTGACGATGACGCTGACCACCGGCCCGGTCCTCGGTGGCCGTCCGGTGCTCTGGCTTGCCCTGCAACTCCTCACGGTCGGGGTGGTGCTGGCGGCCGCGGCCACAGGAACGGGCTGGTGGCAGGCCCGGTCTTCGGTAACGGGCCGGACCCGCGCCCGTCTCGGGCTGCTGGGTCTCACAAGCGCAGTGTTCGTTCCCTGGGCACTGTTCTGGGGCCTGATGATGCCGTAGTCGACGCCCTCCGGGACAGCTCGGCAGGCAGCACAAGTGCACGCCACCCCGCCCGGCACAGGACTTGATCGTCTGGAAACGTCGCATCGGCCCCGATACTCAGCCGGATCAACTCAAGCGCTCACGGGCCAACTCGGCCGCTCAGTCTCGATGGAGCACCCCGTGAGAGCTTCGGCCCCGGCGACGCCCGGACGTAGTGCTGGGCAACCGCAGCTACGACCACGACAAGTAGCGCCGCCTCGTCCGCGAACTCGGCGTGAAGCCGCTGATCGCCCGCCGCTGCACCGAGCACGGCTCCGGCCTGGGCACCCAACGCCGGTTGGTGGAGCGAGCCTTCGCCCACCTGCACCGGTTCCGCCGCCTGCGGATCCGCTGGGAGATCCGCGACGACATCCACGAGGCCTTCCTCACCCTCGGATGCGCACTCATCTGCTGGCGCCGCCTGCAGTCATTCCGTCAGGAGTTCTCACTCCCGCCCCCTACAGGACTACCTTGAAGAGAGGTCCAAGGGAGACGGCTCCCCACCTCGCCGTCCCAAAGGACGCTCAGTCGAGACAGAACTCGTTGCCCTCGACGTCCTGCATCGCGATGCACGACTCATTGACGCCATCGGCACGCAGCAGCCGCACGCGCACCGCGCCGAGCGCGACCAGGCGTGCGCACTCGGCCTCAAGTACGGCGAGGCGCTCTTCACCCACGAGCCCGGTGCCGGCCCGCACGTCAAGATGCACCCGATTCTTGGCGACCTTGCCTTCGGGAACGCGCTGGAAGTACATGCGCGGGCCCACGCCTGAGGGATCCTGGCAGACGGACCATGAACCCTGATCCTCAGGCGGCAGCGAGCGATTGAAATCGTCCCAAGTGGTGAACCCCTCCGGTGGCGGCGGTACGACGTACCCCAACACCTCGCACCAGAAACGAGCGACGCGCTCAGGTTCTGCGCAGTCGAAGGTGACTTGGAACTGCTTGATCGATGACATCGGCGCACCATAGCAGGGGGACTCTGTTGCTCATTTCCCGGTATGGATCAGCATGTTGCCGGGAGGACGGCCCCTGCTGGCCGCTGCCGTGTCGTGCGGTCGCAGGGGGTGAACCGATGTCGATGCCTCCAAGGGGTTGCCCGCCGTTCCGGACCAGACCGCGGCCACGGCTCTCGCCGCGTTTCCCGACGGCAGCCTGCCGACCCGGGTCCGCACCTACGGAGAAGGCGCCTCCCGAATGAGGGCCGGAACGAGCCATGACCGCCGTCAGAACCGGGCCATCGGCCCCCGGCTCACCGGCCGCACCAGCATCGCCGACGGCCTCTGCCACCACGCCCGCAACCCCGCCAGACCCTTGGCCGGCGCGGCCTGCCCCCCCGGGGATGGTTCGCACCGGGAATTTCGCGGGTTTCGCGGGTGGAGAGCGCGCGGCGGGTACGCGCGTGGGACATCGGTCCGTTCGCCCTCTTGTTGACGGTCGCCCGGCGGAGGCCCTAGGTTTCGGTAAGCGCTTTCCAGACGCACTCGGGAGACTTGGGACATGAGCGGTCCACTGCGCATCACGCACGCCCACGGAGACCGGATCACGGTCACGGAGGAGCGGGGCGGCATCGATCTGATCAGCTATGTCTACCGCCCGGAAGCGGCGTGGGAGGCCCCGAAGCCCTACGTCCATCCCCTGCGCACGCTGGCTGATAACGTTGTCAGCGACTATCGGCCCAACGACCACCGCTGGCACAAGGGCCTCCAGATGACGGCCTCTCATCTCTCCGGGCAGAACCTGTGGGGAGGCAACACCTATGTGCACGGCCAGGACTACCAGCCGCTGCCCGAACGCGTCGGATCGATGGCGCACACCGGGTTCGACGAGGTGGCGGCGGAGGCCGGGCGCGCGGTGATCGCGGAGCGGCTGAGCTGGCGCCACCACGACGGCACACACTGGGCGGACGAGCAGCGACGCATCGAGCTCCACGACGTGGAACACGCCGGTTCCGGCACCGACACGGCGAGCGCCGGAGGCAGCTGGACACTGACCTGGTCGAGCGCCATCACCAATCGGCGTACCGAGCCGCTGCGCTTCGGCAGCCCCACGACGCACGGGCGGGAGGCGGCGGGCTACACCGGTCTCTTCTGGCGCGGGCCGCGCGCCTTCCGGGGCGGGCGGATCCTCGGGCCGGACCGCGCGGGCCCCGGGCTGATGGGAACGCAGGCACCCTGGCTCGCCTACAGCGGTGAGCACGACGGCGCCGACGGGCACGCCACGCTGATCTTCCAGCACGCCCCGGGAAACGATCACACCGGAGAGGGCGGCGCCCACCCGGCGCACTGGTTCGTCCGCAATGAACCCTTCGCGGCCGTCGCCCCCTCCTTCGCCTTCTACGACGAACTGGAGCTCGCCCCGGGCGACACCCTGTCCCGTCGCTACCGGGTCACCGTCGCGGACGGGGCCTGGGACCGGGAGCGGATCGCCGAGTATCTCGCGAAGCATCCGTGGTGAACGGGAACACGGACCGTCTCAGCCTGTACGTGGGGCTGCCGCTCGACGATTCCGGCCGTGCCCGCCTGCGCGGTCCCGGGTCCGGGCCCGTGTGGATCGCCGAGCCGGGGACCACCTCCGCGGCGGACGCCCGCGCCCTCGCCAACGCCGACCTCGCGCTCGGCAATCCCCGGGCGGACCGGGTGGCCGAAGCCCCCGGCTGCGGTGGCCGCAGCTCGCCCCGGTCGGGATCGACCGCCGTCTCGGCCTCGACCGGCCGGTCCTCGGCCGATGGCCGGCCGTCACCGACCTGGGCGACGTCTTCGCGGACCCGGTGGCCGAGTCGTGCCTGGCGGGAGTCCTCGCGCCGCACCGCGGCATCGACGAGCTCTCCGGACTGCGCTCCCGCGGCACCTGGGCGAAGTCCGTCGTCCGGCTGCGGCCGCGGCTGCTGTCCGGGGCGCGGGTCCTCGTGCTGGGCCGGGGGTCCACCGCCCGGAGGTTCGCCGAACTGCTCGGCCCGTTCGGCTGCCCGGTGTCGCACTTCGCCTGCGGGCCATCTGCTCGCCCCGCAGATGCCGGGGCTCGGCATTCGGCTCACTCCGGAGACCGGGCAGCGGTAGCCTTCCGTAACGATGTCGTCCACCGCTGTCCGGCCGCGATGCCGCCGACCGCGCCGGGCCGGTGGAGCGCGGACTGACCCGGGGACGGGGAGACGGCGTCGGCGGCGGGGCCGGATCCTCTCGCGTACGCAATGGGAAAACGCTTTCAGTGCAGCTATCGTAGCCCTATGCAGAGCCAGGTCAATCGACGTTCCGCCCGTCCCCGCCCACCGTCCGCCGTGACGCTCCAGCAGGTCGCGCAGGACGCCGGGGTCTCTCTCGCCACGGCGTCGCGCGTCCTCAGCGACAGCGACCGCAACGTCACCCGGGAGCTGCAGGAGCGCGTCCTGGAGGCGGCCGCCCGGCTCCGCTACGTCTCCAACGCGCCGGCCCGCGCGCTCGTGCAGTCCACGACGTCCATCATCGGCCTGATCGTGCACGACGTGAACGACGCCTACTACTCCGCGATCGCGGCCGGGGTCATGGAGGTCGCCCGCGACCACAAGCTCCTCGTGATGCTGGCCGGCACCTTCCATGAGCCCGGGCTCCAGGCGGAGTACGTGGCACGGCTGCGGGCGCAGCGGGCCCGCGCCGTCGTTCTCGCCGGTTCGGGTTTCACCGGCGGCAGCCCCGCCCTCACTCAGGAGCTGGAGGCCTTCGCGGCGCAGGGCGGCCGGGTGACCGCGGTCGCGCACCAGGGTCTGCCGGTGGACACGATCATGCCGGGAAACCGCGAGGGCGGCCGGGCGGTCGCCGAGCACCTCGCCCTGCTGGGGCACACGGAGATCGGCGTGATCTGCGGACCGCTGACGCTGGTCTCCGTCCAGGACCGGCTGCACGGTTTCCTGGAGCGGGCGGCGGAGCTGGGCATCTCCGTACAGGAACGCCACCGTGTCGAGGCCGACTTCACCCGGGACGGCGGACGGGCCGCGGCGGTGCGGCTGTTCCGCGGCTCCCCCGGCATCACCGCGCTCTTCGCGCTCAACGACGCCATGGCTCTCGGGGCGCTCGCTGCACTCCGTGACGACCTCGGGCGGAGCGTGCCCGCCGATGTCTCCGTCGTCGGCTTCGACGACCTGCCGGTGGCGTGCGACGTCACACCCGCGCTGACCACCGTACGGCTGCCGCTCGAAGAGATCGGACGCCGCGCGCTGCTGCTGGCCCTCGGCGACGCGACGGCGTCGCCGCGCACGCTCGCCGTGCCGTCGCGCCTGGTCGTGCGGGCCAGCACGGCGCCGCCGCCCCGTACGACCGGCTGAGGACGACACCGGCCCCCGCGCCCGCCTCCCCGGCCGGACACCGTCCCGTGAGCCGAGGAGCGGCACCGGCACCGCGTCCGTCGCCCCGCGTCCGTCGCCGCACGCCCCGCCTCCCCGGGACCGGCCGGGAGGCCGGACCGAGTCGCCGGATTGACGCGTTGAAGTCACAAGCCGCCCACTTGACGCACTAATTGCCGATTATTTCGCTGCAACCCTCTTGAAATAACGCGTTAACCGCCACCACACTGAGATCAACGCTGATTGACGCGTCAAATCCGAGAGGGTGGTGGCTGGATGGGTACGTCCGGACCCAAGTACCAGCGAATCAAGGACGAGTTGCGGGCCGAAGTGGCACGTGACGAGTACGAGGCCGGCGCTCCTTTCATCACCCAGAACCAGCTGCGCGAGCGTTTCGGCGTCAGCTCCACCACCGCTGTCCGGGCGCTCAACGACCTCGTCGCGGAGGGGTTGTTGGTGCGACGCCGTGGTCTGGGCACCTTCGTCGCCGATCCCTCGGACCGTACCGCGGAGCCTTCCCCGGGCAACAGGTCCGGTGTGGTCGCCTGCATCATCAGCGGCCAGGGCCCTTACCAGTCCGAGGTGCTGCGCGGGGTCGAGTCCGGTTGTTCGGACCGTGGACTGCGGCTGTTCTTCTCCGACTCCGTGATCCACATGACGGAAACGGGGCACGCCGACCACGCCGCGTCCGTGGCCCGTCAGGACCAGGCGCTGCGCCAGGCCGTCGAGGACCGGGTCGACGGGATCATCCTCTACCCCGTCCAGGGGGCGCCCAACGTCGAGGTGCTGGACGAAATCCGGCGCCTGCACCTCCCCATGGTCCTGGTCGACCGGTATTTTCCCGGCCTCGCCATCGACGCGGTCACCGCCGACAACTACAACGCCGGCTACCGGCTCACCGAGCACCTGCTGGCCGACGGCCACGAGCGCATAGCGACGCTCTGGGGCGAGACGCAGTGCACCAGCGTCCACGACCGGATGACCGGGCACAAGCAGGCGCTGCGCGCCCATGGCCAGCCCCTGCTCCCCCAGTTGACGGCGTTGCGCTCCTACACGGCGCTGCCCGAGAGCGACCGTCGGCAGCTGCTGTCCGAGCTCCTCGCCGCGCCCGAGCCGCCGACCGCCCTGTTGTGTGCGCATGGCTTCGCCGTCGCCACCGCCGCCTCCGATCTGGCCTCGCTCGGCATCGCCGTGCCCGACGAGATCGTCCTGGCCGGCATGGACGACGTGGGCCCCTACGATCTGCTGCCGCTCACCAGCTTCGCCGCCCGGCTGCCCGCCAGGGAGATCGGCAGCCGGGCGGTCGAGCAACTGGTCACCCGGATCGCGGAGCGCACGGCGGGCGAGGACCCGTACCGCAGCGCCGAGCAGATCGTGCTCCCCGTCCGGATCAGGACGCGCGAGTCCGTGCCGGTCCGGCTCCGTACCGTCGCCGCCCGTCGGCCCTGAGGGAGGAGACTCCTGTGTTCGCCGCCCCCGCACCCCGTACCCGCGAACTCGGGACCGACGTCCTGGTGGTCGGTGCCGGTCTCGGTGGTCTCGCCGCCGCGCTGACCGCCGCCCGGTTCGGACACCGCGTCGTGCTCACCGAGGCGACCGACTGGCCCGGTGGCCTGTTCACCGCCCAGGCGGTCCCGCTCGCCGACGGCCACCGCATCGAACTGGACCCCGTCTCCCCCGGATACCGCGATCTGCGCGAACGGATACGCGACTTCTACCGGCGCAACTACCCGCTGTGCCCGGAGCCGTTCTCCGACCCGCTGCTCGACCCCGGCCTCAGTACCACCGGCCATCTCAGCCACGAGCCGCGCGCCGCGCTCGCCGTCGTCCAGGAGCTGCTCACCCCGCATCTCGCCTCGGGCCGGCTCACCCTGCTGCTCCGCCACCGCCCGGTGGCGGCCCAGGCGGACGGGGACCGGATCGCCGCGGTCACCCTGGAGGCCGCGGACGGCGAGCTGCTGACGGTCAGCGCCCCGTACGTCGTCGACGCGACGGACCTGGGCGAGCTGCTCGACCTCGCGGGCGTCGAACACGTCACCGGCGCCGAGTCCCGCGAGGAGACCGGCGAACCGCACGCGGCCGCCGTCGCCGATCCGCTGGACCAGCAGCCGGTCTCCTGGGTCTTCGCACTGGACCACCGCCCGGGCGAGGACCACACTGTCGACCGGCCGGCCGGCTACGACCGGTGGTCCGACGCCTTCTCCTGGGACACCAGGGAACCGGGCGGCGCCCACGCCCGCTCCGTGCCGCTCTTCCTGCACGAGCCGGACGAGGTCCCGCCGTGGGCCGCACCGCCCAACGACCGCTGGCACCAGCTGCGGGCGCTCGCCCGGAGCCGGTACCTGCCCGGCACCTTCGACAGCGACATCACCCTCGTCGACTGGGAGCAGACGGCCTACACACGGCTCCCGCTCGCCGGACGCGGGGACGAGGTACGCGCCCGTGCCGAGCAGGAGGCCCGCGAGCAGGCGCTGTCCTTTCTCTACTGGATGCAGACGCGGGCGCCCCGGCACGACGGCGGGCACGGCTACCCCGAGCTGCGCCTGCGGCCGGATGCGACCGGCACCGCCGACGGGTTCGCCAAGACACCGCATGTACGCGAATCACGGCGCATCCGGGCCGAGTTCACCCTGCTGGAGCACCATCTGACCGCTGCCGCACGGGCCGGGACGCCGGGCGCCGAGACCTTCACGGACAGCGTGGGCACCCTGCGTTCCCGGATCACCCTGCACCCGGGCAGCGGTGGCGGCGCGGGCCTGGATCTGGAGTGCCTGCCGTTCCAGCTGCCGCTGGGCGCGCTGCTGCCGGTGCGGGTGGAGAACCTGCTCCCGGCCGGGCGCAACATCGGCGCGACGCATCTCAGTGCGCCGGCGCTCGGCGAACACGCGGGCCAGTGGAGCATCGGCGAGGCCGTCGGCGCGCTGGTGTCGTACTGCCTGGAGCACCGGCTGCCGCCGCGCGCGGTCCGCGGGACCGAGCACCGGCTCGCTTCCTTCCAGAGCCGGTTGAGCGATTCACTCGGCCTCGCCCTCGACTGGCCGGACCGGCTCCGCACCGGACCCGTGACCAGTGCCCGGGCGCTCTACGCCACTCTCTGAGACCCACTGCCCTTCCTTCGGGAAGGGCACTACCCCGACCTGCTGGAAAACGCTTACCAATCTCGGCGGCTCACGCCCTCAGCCTGGACGGCCCTCTGTGACTGCGACTCCCTACCGTGTCCTGTTCGTCGGCGCGGGCAACATCGCCCGCGCCGTCCATATGCCCGCGTTCCTCGAACTCCCCTCGGACTTCTCGGTGGCCGGTGCCGTCGACGCCGATGCCACCGCGGCCCGCTCCTTCGCCACCGACTTCAGGCTCCCCCACCACTCCACCGATCTCTCCGCGTCCCTGAGCAAGATCCGCCCCGACCTCGTCGTCATCGCCTCGCCGCCCGTCGCCCACCGCGAACAGGTCGTCGCCGCCCTCGGGGCCGGGTCCTGGGTGTGGTGCGAGAAGCCGCCCGCGCTGAGTCTCGCCGAGTACGACGCCATGACCGCTGCCGAGCGCGAAGGGGGTCCGTACGCCCCGATCGTCTTCCAGCACCGGTTCGGATCGGGTGCCAAGCACGCCAAGGCCCTCATCGCCGCCGGCGAACTGGGGGCGCCGCTGGTCGCCCACTGCCAGACCACCTGGTACCGCGACGACGCCTACTACGCGGTCCCGTGGCGCGGGAAGTGGGCCACCGAGGGCGCGGGCCCCGCCATGGGGCTCGGCATCCACCAGATCGATCTGCTGCTGGAACTGCTCGGGGACTGGGCGGAGATCCGGGCCATGGCGGGCCGGCTGGCCCGCGATGTCGAGACCGACGATGTCACCACCGCCACCGTCCGCTTCGCCTCGGGCGCCCTCGCCACCGTGGTCAACAGCGCCCTTTCACCGCGTCAGCTGAGCCATCTGCGGATCGACCTGCGGGACGCCACGATCGAGCTCAACCATCTGTACGGGTACGGCAACGGCGACTGGACCTACACCCCGGCGCCGGGGGTCGAACCCGGCCGGGCGGCCGGCTGGGCCTCCCCCGCCGAGGACGTCCCCAGCTCGCACAGCGCGCAGCTGCGTTCGCTCCTGGCCGACATGCGGGCGGGCCGGCGGCCCAGGGCGAGCGCCGGGGACGGCCGCCGTTCCCTGGAGCTGATCACCTCGATGTACAAGGCGGCCCTCACCGGCCGCCCGGTCCTGGCCGGTGAGATCGGGCCGGGCGACCCGTTCTACACGGCACTGCACGGCTCCGTGCCCGGCTGGGCGCCCGAGGAGCCGGGGCGATGACAGACCGCGGGGACCACCATGTCGACCGCGCCCTGCTGCTCACCTTCGACGACCGGCATGTGCGCGAGTGGGCCGCCGCGGCACCGCTGTTCACGCTCTACGACGCCCGTGTCACCTTCTTCGTCTGTGAGCCCGACCGGCTCGACCGGGACGACCTGCGGCTGCTGCGCCGGCTCGCGGACGACGGCCACACCATCGGCTGCCACGGTCTGCGGCACGAGCGGGCGCCCGAGTTCATCGCCGCGCACGGCGCGGGCGCCTATCTCGACCGGGAGGTGGTGCCCGCCCTGGAGTCGCTGCGCCGCCTCGGCTTCCCGGCCCGGAGCTTCGCCTATCCGTGCAGTGCCCGTGACGAGAGCACCGACCGGCTGCTCCTCGCGCTCTTCGAGCGGCTGCGCGGCGGTGTGTCCGCCGACCGCCGCGCCGATCCGTCCCTCGCCGCCGAACTGCACGTCCCGGCAGCCGACATCCCCGCCCGGCGGGTCCTGCTGGGGTGCTCGGTGGACTCCGGGCGCGGGACCGTCGCGTACGGGGACGATCTGACCGGCGTGGAGACGGCCCTGCGCCGGACCGCCGATGACGGCGGCGTCACCACGCTCTACGCCCACAGCGTCGCCGACGCCCACGAGGCCAACCATGTGACCCCGGCCCGCCTGGAGAAACTCCTGGCCCTGGCCGACGGGATGTCACTGCCCTGCGTGGGCTTCGACGAGCTCCCGTGAACCACCACCCCGTCGCACACATTCATCCAGAGGGGCCCTTTCACCCATGCATGACGACCGCACACTGACCGAGGAACGGCTCGACCGTGCCCTGCGCGAGCGCATCCGCCCCGCCGTCCATCCCCGTACGGCACCCCTGGAATTCGAGGTCTGGCACGCCCCCGGCGAACCGGTGCCGTTCGCCGAGGCGGTGGCCGGCCCCTACAAGCCCGGCGCGCTCGGCGACGACTGGGGACCGGCCTGGGGCACCAGCTGGTTCCGGGTGACCGGCCGCGTCCCGGCCGACTGGGCCGGTGAGACCGTCGAAGCGGTCATCGATCTCGGTTTCGCCCGGGACCGGCCCGGGTTCTCCGCGGAGGCGCTGGCCCACCGGCCGGACGGCAGCGTGGTCAAGGCGCTCAACCCGCGCAACACCTGGCTGCGCGTCGGCGAACCGGTCGCGGGCGGCGAGGAGTTCACCTACTACCTGGAGGCGGCCGCCAATCCGGAGATCCTGGAGGGAGTCAGTGCGCTCGGCGACCGGGAGACCGCGGGCAGCGAACCGCTGTACCGCGTCGAGCGGATGGACGTCGCGGTCTTCGACCGGCAGGTCTGGGAACTGGTCCAGGACCTGGAGGTGCTCGACCAGCTGATGCGGCAGCTGCCGCTCGGCTCCGCGCGCCGCTGGGAGATCCTGCGCGCGGTGGAAGGCTGTCTGGACTCGCTGGACCTGGACGCCGTGGGCGCGAGCGCGACCGCCGCCCGGGAACGGCTCCGCCCCGTGCTCTCCTCCCCCGCGCACGCCTCCGCCCACCGTCTGTCGGCGGTGGGTCATGCGCACATCGACTCGGCGTGGCTGTGGCCGCTGCGCGAGACGGTGCGCAAGGTCACCCGCACCACCTCCAATGTCGTCGCGCTGATGGACGACCATCCGGAGTTCGTCTTCGCGATGTCGCAGGCGCAGCAGCTGGACTGGCTGCGGGAGCATCAGCCGGCGCTGTACGCGCGGGTCAAGGAGAAGGCGGCCGCCGGGCAGTTCGTGCCGGTGGGCGGGATGTGGGTGGAGTCGGACACCAACATGCCGGGCTCCGAGGCGCTGGCCAGGCAGTTCGTGTACGGCAAGCGGTTCTTCCTGGAGGAGTTCGGGGTCGAGACAGAGGAGGTGTGGCTGCCCGACTCGTTCGGCTACTCGGCGGCCCTGCCGCAGTTGGTGGCGCTCTCCGGCTCGCGCTGGTTCCTCACCCAGAAGATCTCGTGGAACACGACCAACCCGTTCCCGCACCACTCCTTCCTGTGGGAGGGGCTGGACGGCACCCGGGTCTTCACGCACTTCCCGCCGGTGGACACCTATGTGGCGGAGCTGTCCGGCGAGGAACTCGCGCACGCCGAGAGGAACTTCCGGGACAAGGGGCACGCGACGCGCTCGCTCGTCCCGTTCGGCTGGGGGGACGGGGGCGGTGGCCCCACCCGCGAGATGCTCGCGCGCGCCGGGCGGCTCGCGGATCTGGAGGGATCGCCCCGGGTGACGGTCGAGAGGCCCGCGGACTTCTTCGCCGCCGCCGAGGCCGAGTACGACCGGCCGCCGGTGTGGCTGGGTGAGCTGTATCTGGAACTGCACCGCGGTACGTACACCTCCCAGGCGCGGACCAAGCAGGGCAACCGGCGCAGCGAGCATCTGCTGCGGGAGGCGGAGCTCTGGGCGGCCACCGCGGCGGTGCGGACCGGGTTCCCGTATCCGTACGAGGAGCTGGACCGGATCTGGAAGAGCGTGCTGCTGCACCAGTTCCACGACATCCTGCCCGGCTCGTCCATCGCGTGGGTGCACCGTGAGGCGGAGGAGACGTACGCCCGGATCGCCGGGGAGCTCGAAGCGGTGATCGACGCCGCGCAGCGGGCCCTGGCCGGCGCGCCGGGCAGCGGTGGCACGGTCGTCTTCAACTCCGCCCCGCACGGGCGCGCCGGCGTGGTGGCGGGGGGCGCGGCGCTCGCGCCGGAGCAGCGGAAGCGGCCGGTGGAGGCGGAGGCGTTCGACGGTGGCTTCCGGCTGGACAACGGAGTGCTCCGGGTGACCGTGGACGCGCGGGGTCTGGTGGTCTCGGTCGTCGATCTGGTGGCCGGACGTGAGACGGTCGCCCCGGGCTGCGCAGCGAATCTGCTCCAGGTCCATCCGGATCTGCCGAACCGCTGGGACGCCTGGGACGTCGATGCGTTCTACCGCAACACGGTGACCGACCTGACCGAGGCGGACGTGGTGCGCCGCAGCGGTGACGGCGTCGAAGTGGTGCGGACCTTCGGTTCGTCCCGTGTCACCCAGCTCCTGACGCTGCGGCCCGGGGCCCGGCGCCTGGACATCGACACCGAGGTCGACTGGCACGAGCAGGAAAAGTTCCTCAAGGCGGCGTTCCCGATCGATGTGCGCGCCGATCACTCCACGGCGGAGACCCAGTTCGGGCACGTCCAGCGGCCGACGCACACCAACACCACGTGGGAGGCGGCGAAGTTCGAGATCTGCGCCCACCGCTTCCTGCACGTCGGCGAGCCGGGCTGGGGCGCGGCACTGATCAACGATTCGACCTACGGGCACGATGTGACCCGTACGGTCCGCGAGGACGGTTCCACCACGACCACGGTGCGGCTGTCGCTGCTGCGGGCGCCCCGCTACCCCGACCCGGCGACCGACCAGGGTGTGCACCGGCTGCGGTACGCGCTGCTGCCGGGGGCGACGATCGGTGACGCGGTGCGTGAGGGCTGGCAGTTCAGCCTCCCCGAGCGCCGGGTGCCGGGCAGTGCCGCGGTGGCCCCGCTGGTCTCGGTGGACGACGACGCGGTGGTCGTGACCGCGGTGAAGCTCGCCGACGACGGCAGCGGGGATGTGGTGGTCCGGCTCCACGAGGCCCACGGCGGACGGGCCTCGGCCCGCCTGACGGCAGGTTTCGCGCTGGCCGGGGCGAGCGTCACGGACCTGCTGGAGCGCCCGCTCGCCGACGAGCCGGCCGAGGTGGCGGGCGACGCGGTGCGGCTGCGGCTGCGGCCGTTCCAGATCGTGACGCTGCGGCTCACGCCGAACGACGACGTGTGAGGCGTGCGGGGTGGGTGCGCACTGCTGCGGACCCGCCCCGTACCCTCTTTTCCATGACTGCTGGGGGGCCTGTGCGCCGTGTGATCGACGACCGCTTCGAGCTGGTGAGCAGGCTCGGCAGCGGTGGTATGGGCATGGTGTGGCGGGCCCACGACCTCGCGCTGCACCGCGATGTGGCGCTCAAGGAGGTACGGCCCCCGGACCCGGCGCTCGCCGAGAACGATCCGGAGTCGGCCAGGCAGCTGCGCGAGCGGGTGCTGCGCGAGGCCCGCGCACTGGCCCGGCTCGACCACCCGGGCGTCGTCACGGTCCACCACATCGTCGACGGCGGCGACCACGCGTACCCGTGGATCGTGATGGAGCTGGTGCCCGGCGCCTCGCTCGCGGAACGCCTCGCCGGGGGAACGCTCACCCCCGTCGAGGCCGCCGAGCTGGGCCGCGGGGTGCTGTCCGCGCTGCGCGCCGCCCATGCCGCCGGAATCCTCCACCGCGATGTGAAGCCGGCCAACGTACTGCTGCGGGCCGACGGCAGCCCCGTACTCACCGACTTCGGCATCGCGGCGATCCGTGAGTCCACCAGTCTGACGGCGACCGGTTCCCTCATCGGCTCCCCCGACTACATGGCCCCCGAGCGGATCCGCGGCGCGGAGGGCGACCCGTCGTCGGACCTGTGGTCGCTCGGCATGATGCTGTACGTCGCCGTGGAGGGCGTGCATCCGCTGCGCCGGGCCACCACGCTGGCGACGCTGGCGGCCGTGCTCGACGGGGAGATCCCGCCGCCCCGGCAGGCCGGTCCGCTGACTCCCGTACTGAACGCGTTGCTGACCCGGGACACCTCGGCGAGGCCCGGTCCCGAGGAACTGGACCGGATGCTGGCGTCGGTGGGCGAGCCGGGGAGCGGGCCGGCCGGAACGCCCCGGCAGAGCCCGGCGGCCCCGCAGGACGCCGTACCGCGCGGCCAGGAACCGCCCACCCGGCAGGACGCGGTGCCGCCCGGCCACGGCCCGGTCGGCCCGACCACCGTCCTGCCCACCGCCCCCGTCCGGCGCCCGGCCGCCGCGCCCGGGACCGGTCGTCGGCCCGTCGCCGCGCCCGTACGTCCCGAGCCCGCGACGCTGGGGGCCCAGGAGGTCCGCCGCCGGGTCCGGCGGGGCCGTGCCGTCGCGATCACCACCACTCTCGCGGGGACCGCCCTGACCGGGGTCCTGGTGTGGTCGCTGCTGCCCGCCCCGGACACCGGCGCGTCCGGCGGCAAGCCGCCGGCGGCGGGCCGTTCCGCCGACGGCGCGGCGGCCGCCGGGGGGAAGGAGAGCACGCGGAAGGCGGAGGCACCGCCCAGGAATCTCCTGACGCCCGCCGGGGCACGGTCCGTCATCGCCGCGCTCAAGCCGGTGATGGGCGGCACCCGGGTCACCTCGTTCACGCTGTACGAGGAGCGCGCTCGCATCGAAGCCCCGGTCGCGAAGAACAAGAGCCTGTACGACGTCTACGCGTACGAGGACGGGAAGGCCACCCGCGACCGGGCGGGCGGCACCCTCATGTCGGGCGCCAAGTCCGTGGACCTGGAGAAGTTCGACTGGGACGCCCTCCCGGGCCTGATCCGCCGGGCGGACAAGGAGCTCGGCGTCACCGAACCCACCAGCCACTACGTGGACATCGATCCGGCGTCCCCGTTCGACGACTACCAGCCGACCCTCAGCGTCTATGTCTCGGACGAGTACGGCGGCGCCTATCTGCGGACCGACATCAACGGCAAGGTGCTCAAGAAGTATCCGCGCAACGGCTGAACCGGGCGCGGGTCAGCCGAGCAGCCGCACCAGCACCAGCAGCACGGCCGCGAGGACCGCGCCCGTCACCAGCGTCCGGAATCCGGCCGGGAACCCGTCGGCGCGCTTCTTGACCTCGGCCGGCGGGGAGGCGCTGTTCGCGCGGGCCAGCCATTCGCGCGGCGGGTCGGCGGGGATGGCGACCCGCCAGGGCTGCTCGGGGTCGTACTCGACGACGGCCCTGGACCGGTGCAGCAGGCCCTGCAGGTCGAGGGGGTGAATGACCTGGACCCGGTACGCGGGGAGCCCGTCGGGCATCACGGTCAGGTCGAAGGCGAACACCGACTCCACCGACCGCCCGTCGAGGACCGGCCGGCCGGTCTTCTTGTCGACGGTCCTCACCCCGTTGACCACGGCGGGCGCGAAGGCCCGCGGCCCGCCGGAGCGCAGCCCCGACATCGCGATGTTCGTCCGCAACGGCTCGGCCACACCACCGAGAATCGTCAGGACCAGGGCCGTCGCGGGGACGCCGGTCAGCAGCAGCCAGCGGGGGCCGTCCATGGCGCCCTGGGCCAGCGCGGCGAAGGAGAGTCCGGCAAGGAGGGCGGCCGCCAGCCGGAGCGAGGAGAAGAGCCTGCGCAGGGTCGGTGTCGATCGGTTCATGAGAGGCGCAGCAGCTTTCGGTGGGGAACCGCGACCCGGGTGAGGGCGGGGTCGCCGGGGCGGTCGGCGTCGTACACGGCGAGGACGTCTCGTCGCAGGGCGATGCGTTCCACGACGGCCGGGACCTCGTGGCGTACCCCGGCCTTGTCGTCGAACACCACGGTGACCTCGCCGTACTTGCGGCCCACCGGCCGCCAGCCCTCCAGCACGGCGTCGGCCGTGGTGGAGCGGCGGGACAGCCTGCGCAGTCCCGCGGTGCGCCGCAGGCTCACTGCCGCGCCCCACCAGGCGACGAGGCAGCCCACGCCCGCGGCGGACCACAGGAAGGTGAGCCATTGGGAGACGGAGAACTGGCCGAGCGGCAGGAAGATGTGGAAGCTGGTGACGGTGCTGTACTCGACCTTGCCGTCCGCCACCGCGTCGTACCAGCCGGCGGCGGCCGCGACGGCGGAGAGTGCGACCATCGCGCCCGGTGCCGCGCGGTGCAGGTAGCGGGCGGAGAGCAGACCGAGGGCGACGGCACAGACGATTCCGAGCATCGGGGACATGGACGCGAACTGGTCGCTGGCGCAGCCCCCGGTCATGTCGCAGGCCCATTGCACGCCTGACGCCTCGTAGCTGGAGATGTACCACATCGTCCAGACCTGCCACACCATCAGCGCGCAGGCGATGGCACGCATCGCCTGCGCATAGGCTCTCTGCCGCACTGTCCGTCCTCGTCCTTGCACGTCACGGGGGCATGACGTGCCCCGGCGGACCATATACACGGTGTCCACACTCTGTCCGTGATCCACACCACCCGGCCGGACCCCGGCACCGCTCAGACGGCGCTCTCCAGCGCCTTCGGAACCCAGCGGAGCTGAGCGGCCTCCTGGAACATGGCGCCGCCTTCGTGCCCGTTGAACCGGTAGACCTCGATCTCCTTCTCACCGCGGTACGCGTTGTGGGCGGCGAAGACCGTGGACGGCGGGCAGACCTGGTCCATCAGCGCGACGGAGAAGAGCGCGGGGGCGCTGCCGCGCGCGGCGAACGAGACCCCGTCGAAGTAGGACAGGGTGCGCAGGACGGCCTCCTCCTTGCCGCGGTGCATCTTGAGGTAGCGGGCGATCTCCGAGTACGGGTCGGCGTCGGTGAGGGTGACGGCCCGTCCGAAGTGGCAGAGGAAGGGTACGTCGGCGGCGATGGCCGCCAGGTCGGGGACGAGTCCGCCGACCGCGAGCGCGAGGCCGCCGCCCTGGCTGCCGCCGAGCGCGACGGTCCGGGCGGGGTCGGCGAGCGGGTGGGAGCGGGCCGCTTCCACGGCGCGTACGGCATCGGCGTAGACCCGGCGGTAGTAGTACGTCTCCGGGTCCTCGATGCCGCGGGTCATGAAGCCCGCGAGGGAGGGGCCCGAGCCGACCGGGTCGGGGGTGTCGCCGACGTTGCCGCCGCTGCCCTGGCCGCGAACGTCCATGATGAAGTGGGCGAAGCCGGCCAGCGGCCACATGCCCCAGCAGTGCGGGAGGCTGCGGCCGCCGTTGTAGCCGTGGAACTGGACGATGAGCGGCAGCGGGCCCTCGGCGTGCGCGGGGGCGCTGAACCAGCCCTTCACGGGGTGGCCGCCGAAGCCCGCGAAGGTGGTGTCCCAGGTGCGCATGCCGGTCAGTCCGGTATCGACGGGTTCGAAGGAGACCGCGGGGTCGTGGGAGCGGGTCTCGGCCAGGGTCTTCGACCAGAAGGCGTCGAAGTCCTCCGGCTCGTCGATCTGCGGCCGGTAGTCGCGGAGTTCGTGGAGCGGCAGGTCGAACAGGGCCATGGTGCTGGTCTCCTCGCGGTGGTAAGCGCAACGGTGTGGCGTGCTGTGGTGTGGCATGGAGCGGCGGGGCCGGGTGCTGTCAGGTGCACCCGGCCCCGCCAGTTCATGGGTGGGTCAGTCGGTCAGTTGGACGGCCCGCAGGCCGGTGGCGCTCTTGGAGTTGTTGGTGATTCCCGAACCCCACTCGGACCAGCCGCGCGCCCGGCCGTCGTTGTCGACGTCGTTGACGGCGATGCCGAGTCCGATGGACGCGGTCGGCTTGCCGCTGAGGCCGAGCGAGGCCCACGGCACCGTCACCGTGTAGCTGGTGGTGGTGCCGTCCCGGGTGATCCGGGCGGTGGCACCCGGGGTCGGCCCGGCGGTCTGGCCGGACGGCGGCCGCCAGGTGTAGATCTGCGGCTTGCCGCCCACCAGCGAGGCGCCGGCCTCGACGTACTGCCGGCTGCGGCCGGGCAGTTGGGGGGTGACGGCGAACTGGATGCTGTCGCCCTGCCACATGTTCTCGGCGGTGGTGGCGGGCTGGGCCAGGACGTTGTCGGTGATCTCGCCCTTCAGCACGAGCCCGGCGTCGGTGTACTGGGGCCGGATGGTGCCGGAGAGGTCGGCCGCGCCCTGGTAGCCGCCCGCGAAGTACACGTTGCCCTGAGCGGCGATGTCGATGGGCGTGGTGGTGTCCGTACCGGCGGGCTGCACGGCGCCCCAGCCGTTCCAGGCGCCCACGGGGGTCCTGGTGCCGTCGGGGGTGCTGATGTAGGCGGCCGTCCAGTAGCGGTTCCAGGGCTTGATGTTGCGCGCGTCCACGGTGTACGAGGTGCTGGACTCGGTGCCGACCTTGATCGGCCCGTCGATGGTGCCCCGGTCCACATAGGCGGTGCCCTCGTTCACCTGCCACTCCAGCTTGGTGAGGTCGAGCGCGGAGCGGGCGCGGTTGTTGGTGACGGTGACCTTGAGCCCGGCGGCGAACGGCGCCGCCTTCTTCACCACCGGGTCGAAGGTGACCTCGGTCGGGGCCACCACGTCGGTGTCGGTGGTGATCCGGCCGAGGGTGAGCGGTCCGAATCCGACCGTGCCGCTGATCGAGCGCGGCCCCGTCAGGGCGGACGTGGGCAGCTCGACGGTCTTGCGGGTGACCTGGCCGGGCTTGGCCGTCAGGCCATAGGTCTTCCCCGCCACGCGGAACTGCAGGGGCCACGGCACCGGGAGGTGCCCCTTCGTGCGGTCGACCTTGAGCACCGCCGTGACGGGCTCCTCCGTGTTGGTGCGCCGGGGGAGTTCGAGGGAGTAGGCGGGAGCGGCGACGGACTTGACGCCGGTCACCGTGCCCTTGACGTACAGCACCTTGCCGTCGACCCCGAGCTGCACCTTGCCGCCGGACGGGGTGTAGGTCTTCGCGTGGCCCAGCTGGTCGGTGACGGTGAGCGGGCCGGTGGCCGAGAGCTCCACGGTTCCGGGTGCCGTCGCGGTCGTGTACAGCGCCCGGACGGTGTCGGCGCCGGTGCCGAAGCGGTACGAGCGGACGGCGTCGGAACCGGCGTCGTCACGGCCGGTGTACGCACGGCCCGCGATCTGGCGGATCAGGACGCCCTCGGTGACGACGGACGGCTTGGGCTGCCAGGCCTGGACGTCGGCGGTGGGGCGCTTGAACCCACCGAAGTTGTGTTCCTTGTTGGTGGCGTCGGTGCCGTCGTTGGTGAGGTCGTACCAGTAGTAGCGGTTGGCCCCCGAGGCGAACGAGAAGATCTGGGCACGCGGCAGGTACTCGGCCTGCAGGGCCGGGGTGACGCCGTCGCTGTGGGTGGGGTACCCGTTCTCCGTGATCCACAACGGGAAGTTCTTGCCGCCCGCCGCGTCCAGATCGGCACGCACCTGCGGAAGCTTCGCCAGAGCTTCCTCGGGCGGCCTCGGGTAGCCGTATTCGTGGACGCTGAGCGCGTCCATGCAGTCCAGCCCGCCGATCGCGTACAGCCGCTTGAGCCAGTCGGTCTGGAGACCGGCCAGGGCGCCGCCCACGACGGTGGCGTCCGGCACCTTGGCGTGCACCTTGCCGAAGCTCGCCTTGAGCAGCTTGAGGTAGCAGTCGGCGGTGATGCCGCAGGTGCCGTTGTTGAAGCCGGTCGAGTTGTACTCGTTGTAGATCTCGACCTCCTTCGTGGACTGCTGGTACTTGTCCACGATGGCGGCGGTGTACTTCCCGTAGGCCTCCAGCGCCGCGTCGGATGCCGGCGTCCGGTTGTTGTCGTACAGGGGGTTGCGGTAGGCGGAGATGGGCAGGGCGGTCAGCCCCTGCGTCTTGGCGTACGGGATGTGCTGGTCGGTGGAGTATCCGCTCCAGGTGTACTCGCCGGCAGTCTTCTCGATGGCGCTCCAGTTGATGTCGGAGCGTATCCCGTGCATGCCCATCAGCTTGACCGAACGCAGCAGCTTCTGGTCGTCGCCGCCGTTCCACCCGTAGTGGATGCCGGTGCCGAAGCGGGGGTCCTTCTGCTCGTGGCCGGCCAGTGCGGTCAGCACGCCGAAATTGGCGGTACGGGTGGTGGCACCCGCGGTCGCCGTGAGCGTGTAGTAGCCGCTGCCGAGCTGGGTGACGTCGACGGTGGCCGTGCCGCCCGAGACCGGTGCGGTGCCCGACGCGACGGTCAGGCCCTGGTCGTCGACGGCCTTCCAGGCCACCGAGGCCTCGTCGGAGGCCAGGGTGATCTTCGCCTGCCCCTTGACGAAGATCAGGTCGGGCGAGGTGACGGTGAGGGTGCCGGCCGCGTGGGCGGCCGGAGCCGTACCGGGCAGCGGCGCCACCACCAGCAGGCAGCCGAGCAGGGCGGCGGCGCTGCCCCATGCTGCGGGCCGTCTGGAGCGGCCCGTTACTCTGGCCGGAACCAGTGGACCTGGCCGGATCGTGCCGTTCTTTTCCATCGAGGCATCCTCTCGATCGGATCGGCGCGGTGCGTATCGGTGGTTCCCGGGTGGTGGTGTGCTCCGTCGGCTGTACCCCGGCGGAGCGCACCGGCCCGTGTGCCGTCGGCGCGCACCGCTGCCGCCGTCGGCCGCGCGGACCGGGTCCGCGCGTGTGCCCGGGTGGAACTCATCCCTTGAGGCCGGTGAAGCCTCCCCCGCCGCGTACGATCTGCCGCTGGAAGATCAGGAACAGCACGACCGGGGGCAGGATGGCGAGCAGCATCCCGGCGATGAGCAGCGACTGTTCCGCCGTTTCCGCGAGGCGCGGCAGCGCGGCGGAGATGGGCTGCTTCTCGGTGTCCGGGATGACGATCAGGGGCCAGAGGAAGTCCTTCCAGGAGTTCATGACCGTCAGCAGGGTCACCACCGCGAGGATCGGCCGCGACATGGGCAGCACGATCCGGCGGAAGATGATGAACGGGCCCGCGCCGTCCACCTTGGCGGCCTCGAAGAGTTCGCGCGGAATGCCGTCGAAGAACTTCATCACGATCAGCACGGTGAAGGCGCTGGCGGCGTGCGGCAGCCAGACGCCCCACGGGCTGTTGGCGAGCGAGATGCCGAGGCCCGGCAGGTCGAGCACGGTGAGGTAGAGCGCGACCAGGGAGATGGAGCCCGGGATGAAGAGGGTGGCGAGCACCATCCACCGCACGGGCGCCGCCCACTTGGGGCGCAGCACGGACAGGACGTAACCGCCGGTGGTGGCGACGACGAGGTGTGCGACGACCGATCCGGTGACCAGGACCACGGTGTTCCAGAGGTACTGGCCGACCTGGAGTTCGTTCCAGGCGCGGGAGAGGTTGTCCCATTGCGCGTGGTCGGGCCAGAGCGCCAGCGGGTCGCGCAGCAGCTCCTGGGTCGGTGAGACGGCGCCCTTGAACGTCCAGTAGAGGGGGGCTGCGCCGAAGGCGAGCAGCAGCAGGAGCGAGAGGGTCTGCACGGAGCGGAGCGAGAGGCGTACGGAGGTCCGCCGCCGGTCGGCGTTGGATATGAGTCCGCGTCCGCCCTCCTCGGAGCGGTTCCTGCGGCGGGTGCGAAGGGGGGTCTGTACGGCCATCAGTTGCTCCAGCTCCTCGTCGCCCGCAGATAGATCGCCGAGAGCACGCCGAGCACGAGGGCCAGCATCACACTGAGCGCGGTCGCGGCTCCGAAGTCGCCGTTCTGGAAGGCGTAGTTGTAGATCAGCATCAGGACGGTGAGAGTGGAGTCCTCCGGGCCGCCGTCCGTCATCACGAAGGGTTCGGTGAAGATCTGCAGGGTGCCGATGATCTGGAGCAGCAGCATGATCAGGACGACCCCGCGCAGCGACGGCAGGGTGATGTGCCAGACCCGGCGCCAGATGCCCGCCGCGTCGATCTCGGCTGCCTCGTACAGTTCGGTCGGTACGGAGCCGAGCGCCGCCAGATAGATGATCACCGTGGAGCCGAAGCCCGCCCAGGTCGCTTCCAGGACGATCGACAGCATGGCGGTGTCGGTGGACTGCAGCCAGGGGTACGGGCCGAGGCCCACATGGGCCAGCAGCTGGTTGAACAGGCCGGCGTCCGGGTCGTAGAACACCTTCCAGAGCAGGACGGAGACGACCGGGGGAATCGCCACCGGCAGGTAGGCGAGGATACGGAACAGCGTGCCGCCGCGCCGCAGTTCGGCGATGAGCACCGCGAGGAAGAGCGGCACCGGGAAGCCGATCACCAGCGCGAGCAGCGCGAAGAGCGCGGTGTTCTTGACGGCCGTCCACAGCAGCGGGTCGTCCAGCACGTGCTGGAAGTTGTCCAGGCCCACCCAGGTGGCGGGGCCGACCAGATTGGTCTGCTGGAAGCTGAGCTGCACGCTCTGGACGATCGGCCACCAGGAGAAGTACGCGAAGCACAGCACCATCGGCAGGCCGAACAGGAGGGTGGTGACGCCTCCTTGCCTGACCCAGCGGACGATGCGTTCCACGGGGCCGCCGCGACGCGGGGAGGCGGTGCGCGGCGGCCCGTCCGGTGTCCGCGGCGGGGCCGCGGAGGGGTCGGCGGAACGCTGTTTCTGCGTCCGGTTCTTCTGGGTGCGGTTCCCGGCGGGCGCCGCAGGCGCGTGTGACCTGCTCATTGACGTCTCCTCGCCTCTCCTCGTGCTGTACTCATGCCTGATGTGCCGGACACGCTCCAGTGCCGTGACCGGCAACGTTTGCCCGGTGAGGAGCGGTGTCCGGTGCGTGCGGTCGCAAGGCGGACGAAAGTCCTTGTAGCGGAGCTGCCAGGGCTTTTGGCCAACGCTGCGAGCGTGCGTGCCGGGCCACGCGACGGGGCAAACATTGCCGGTCACGGCACCTAGTTCTGCGCGCGCTCCACCTGGGACTTGACCTGCGAGGCGGCCTTCTTCAGCTGCTCGGCCGGGTCGGCGTCCTGGCGCGTCAGTACGGCCTGCACGGCGCTGTCGAGGGCCTTGTAGACGTTCTGTGCCTCGACGCGCGGCTCGATGACCAGTTCGTACTCGTTGAGCGCCTTGGTGTACGGGGCGAAGTGCGCGACCGGCACATTGGCCAGCTTGTCGACCGCGGCCTGGACGGGGTCGGCGATGGCCGGCTTGTAGAACGGGACGGTCGGCGCACCGATGACGGCGCCGTCCTTCTTCTTGGCCGCCGCGTCCTTCTCGCCGAGCGCGACGTCGTACTTGGGGGCGAGGTAGTAGAAGTCGATGAACTTCGCCGCGGCCTCGCGCTGTTGCGGGGTGGCCCTGGGGCTGATCACGGCGATGGTGCCGCCGGCCAGGGTCCGCTTGCTGCTGCCGTCCGTGGGCATGGCGGAGAGCGCGATGTTCTCCGGGTCGCCCTTGTACTGATCGATGTAGTGGCCGATGATGCTGGGCCCGGCGATCGTCATGCCGATCTTTCCGGCGGAGAAGTCCTTCTCCATGTCGGTGATGTTGCGCATCTGGTTCTTGCCCATCGACTGATCCGTCCAGCGCATCTCCTTGAGCGCCTTGAGGGACTTCTCGGCACCGCTGCCGGACCGGTCGAAGGAGTTGGCCCACTTGCCGCCGGACTCCTCCTGCATGGTGTCGCCGAAGGAGTACGCCATGGCGGTGAGCATCCAGCCGCCGGCGTTCTCCTTGGTCATCTGGGCGTAACCGGTGGTACCGGTCTTCTCCGAGATCGCCCTGGCCGCCGCACGGACCTCCGGCCAGGTGGTCGGCGGCTTGTCGGGGTCGAGCCCGGCCTTCTCGAACAGGTCCCGGTTGTAGACCAGTCCGAGGGCGTACTCCTCGGTGGGAATGCCGTAGATCTTGCCGTCCAGGCCCTTCGCCGCCCCGAGCGCGACCTGGTTGAAGTCCTCGCTGTGCCGGAGCCCCTTGAAGTCCGCGGTGAGATCCGCGATCTGCTTGCGCTTGATCAGGCCGGACATCTCGGTGAGCGGCACCCGGACGATCGTCTCCAGGCTGCCGCCGCCCACCTTGGTCTGGAAGCTCTGCTGGTCGTACTGGTACTCGTTCGTCTTGACCTTGATCTTGGGATTGGCCTTCTCGAACTCCGCCACCCGCGCTTCGAAGATCTTGAGCGCGGCGGCGTTGGTGGCCGGCGGGCGCCCGGAGACCGTGATGGTCACCGTGCCGTCCCCGGCGGTGTCACTGCCGGAACCGGAACACGAGGCAAGCACGCAGACGAGCGCACCTGCGGTGACGCCCGTCAGGGCGATGCGCAGGGAGGGTCTCATCGGGGACTCCATTCAAGGGCAGACCGGAACGTGGCTGGAAAGCGTTTTCCAGCCGGGGTCACCTTGCACCGCCCGATATCGTCACGTCAATGGGTGCGGGGCGGACTTCCGACCCGGAGGTTTACCGTATGCCCCTTGCCGGAGCGTTGACGTCGGCTTAGCCTCTGGAAAACGTTTCCCAAGCGTTGCCGAAGATCGTCGGTCCGACGATCGCGAGCTGGAGGACATCCCGTGCACCCTGCCTGGTCGGTCGCCGAGTACGACCGTGCCCTGCTGCGAGCAGCCCTTGCCGAGGGCGACCGCTGCTGGGACCCCGAGGCGAACCTGCTGCAGGTCGAAGCCCCGTACAACCCCATCCACACCCGTATCAAGGGCGGTCTCGCGCACCCCACCCGCAACTCCCTGCAGTACGCGCTGCTCCTGCTGGAACGGGGCGGCGCGGGCGACGACAAGCGCGCCCACGACGTGATCCTGCGGATCGCCGAGCTCCAGGACCGGTCCACGGACAGTCCCACCTACGGCATCTGGGGCTACTACGCCGAGGAGCCGGCGGCGAAGATGGAACCGGCCGACTGGAACTGGGCGGACTTCCTCGGCATCCATCTGCTGCTGGTGCACGCCCGGCACGGCGACCGCCTGCCGCCCGCGGTGCTGCGTGAACTCCTGGAGTCGGTGCGGCACGCGGCGGCGTCGATCGTCCGCCGGAACGTCCCCATGACGTACACCAACGTCGCCGTGATGGGCACCTTCGTCACGCTCGCCGCCGGGCGGCTCCTCGACGACGAGGCGCTGTTCGTCTACGGCAAGGACCGCGTGGTGCGGCTGTGCGAGGCGATCGACAGCACCGGCAGTTTCACCGAGTTCAACAGCCCGGCCTACTGGGGAGTCGTGCTCCAGACGCTGACCCTGATCAGGGAGCACGTCCGGGACGAGGAGGTGCTGGAACTCAACGACCGGCTGCACGACCGGCTCTGGCTGCACTTCCTGGCCCGCTGGCACCCGCCGACCCGCCAGCTCTCCGGCCCCATGGCCCGCTGCTACAGCAACGATCTGGGCGTGCCGCCGTTTCTTGTGAAGGCGGTACGGGGGGTACTGGGCACCCCGGAGATCGGCCCCGTCGGGGGGGAGATGTCCATCGGCGTCCATGCCTGTGTGGACTACCGCATGCCCGACTGGGTGCTGCCGCGGCTGCTGGAGCTGGACGGTGAGCGCGAGCACCGGGAGCTCTTCGTCGAGGGCCCGTCCCCGGAGACGGGAACGACCTGGCTGGACGCGGTCACCACGCTGGGCAGCGTCAACCACCAGGACACCTGGCTGCAACGGCGTCCGCTGTTCGGCCACTGGGTGCGCCCCGACGGATCCGCCGGGCATCTGCACATCCATCTGGTGAAGGACGACGGGGCGGAGGACTTCGACTTCGCGTCGGGCGTCCTCTCCACCGTGCAGAGCGGCCCGCACGTGGCCTGGCTGACGGGCTTCGCCTGCCCGGCGGGCGACCGGCACCACCACCTCGACATGATCGAACCGGGTGACACGTTCCGCGCACGGTCGCTGCGCCTGGTGGTCGACGCGATCGGGGCCCCGCCCGTGGCGGAGACGTCCGCGGTCGACGGTGGTGCCGACCTCGACCTGGGTACGGCACGGCTGGGCTTCAGGCTGGCCGGGGGCGGCTTCGGCGGCCGTACACCGACGGTCCGGCTGGTTCCGCTCGCCGACGGGGTGCGGATCGAGGTCGTCCTCTTCGAGAGCGCGACCCCGGTCGAGCTGGACTGGGCGACGCTCGGCGACGCGTTCGCAGGCGGATCGCTCTCCCTCGTCCCGGCCGGTGCGGAGCAGGACGGGAAGCCCGCGCCGGCTCCGGAGGTGGACACCTCCGGCGACTGCGCCGAGGTGCGCTGGACGACCCCGCGGGGGCACCGGCTCACCCTGCGCGGTGGCCGGTCGGTGGTCTCCCGCGAGGAGCACGCCGCGTTGTACGGCGCGACGCTGGACGGCGCGGCAGTGCCCTCGCCCCGCCTGTCGGAGTCCCGGCTGGTTCCGTAGACCACTGGATCCGTGGATCTCTTGGTGATCAGCCACGGATCGACGGATCCCTGGCTGATCACCGGCGTAATCGTGTCAGAGGGCCGTGCCGGTCCCGCCGCCGGTGGCGCGGCGCCTGCGGGCCGCCGCCACGAGGCCCGCGCCGGTCAGGACGGTCACGCCCGCGAGTCCGCCGAGAACGGCCAGGAACAGGGCGTTGGTGCCGGTCGGGGCCATGCCCGACTTCGCCGGTGACGGGTCTCCGGCGGCCTGCCGGATCAGATCGGCGACGACGTCGGGGTGCGAGATCATCGCGGCGTGGGAGGAGTCGACCTCGACCGTATGCGCGCGGGCGCGCTTTGCCTCGAAGCGTTCGAGATCCGGGGCGATCGCCTTGTCCCGGGTCGCGACCAGCGCCCAGGACGGGATGGTCCTCCAGGCCGCCGCCGTCGCCTTTTCCATGAACGCGGCTCCGCTGATGGGACGTTGGGAGGCCGCCAGCACGTCCGTGGTCTCCGACGGCACGTCCGCCGCGAAGACGTTGTGGAACTCGGCGGGCCGGATGTACAGGTCGATGCCCTCCGTGCCGTCGGATTTCCGGAACGGCACCGGCTTCAGCGCCGTGTTGAGGTCGCTGCCCGCGAACTTCGCCCCCAGATCCGCCAGCCCCTCCCCCTTGTCCGGCATGAACGCGGACACGTACACCAGCGACTTCACCTGCGGATTCCCGGCGGCCGCGGTGCCGATCACCGCGCCGCCGTAGGAATGCCCGGCCAGCACGATCGGGCCCCTGATGCTCTTCAGCACGTCGGCCAGGTACGCGGAGTCACTGGCCGGCCCGCGCAGGGGATTGGCCGGAGCCATGACCGTGTACCCGTCACGCTGCAGGCGTTCCACCACGCCGTTCCAGCCCGAGGCATCGGCGAACGCGCCGTGTACGAGCACCACCGTGGGCCTGGCGTCGGCCGGACCGGCGCCGCCGTCGGCTACGGCGGATACGGGGGCGGTGGCAAGGGTGGCCGCGGTGAGCGCTGCGGCGAGGGCCTGCGCGCGACGCCCGCGTATCCGTTTCCGCGGGGCGGGGAAGGTGGAGGGGGGCATGCTGTTCTCTCTTCGTCGTGGGCCGGTTGCTGGGCTCAGCGTCGCCAGGCCCGGCCCGAACAGCGCGACACGCAAAGCAGAGGAGTGAAGACGCCCGACCGTCCGGGTGAGCAGTGCACCACACACAGTGACGGTGTGTACCGGCCGGGCCGGAAGGGGCCGGCCTGATCGGACGTATGCCCCGGTGACCGGTCGTACGAGGGGCGGCGGCGGACCGGGTGAGGTATCCCGGAAGCATGGCTTTCCGGCGATTCCTGCAATCGTTCCGCGAGTCCGGAAGGCGCAGGAACGCACTCGTGGTGATGCCGTTCGCGCTGATCACCCTCGTCACGGTGGTGGACATCAAAGTGCCACCGGATGTCCATCTCGGCCCGTTCCTGGTGGCGGCACCCGCGATGGCGGCCTCGTTCACCGGACCGCGCATGACGGCCTTCGTCGGCGCGGTCGCTGTGCTGGCCCAGGCCCTGGTGGCTGCCGCGCGCACCGATCTCACCGACCTCAACCACACCTACCAGATCATCGCGCTCACCCTCATCTCGGCCTTCGTCACCCTCTTCGCCCACCTGAGAGAGCGGAACGAGAAGGCGGTGACACAACTGCGTTCGGTGGCCGAGGCGGCGCAGCGCGTGGTGCTGCGGCCGCTGCCCGTCCGAAGCGGCCCGCTGCGCATCGCCTCGGTCTATCTGGCCGCGGAGGCGGAGGCGCAGATCGGGGGCGATCTCTACGCGGCCGCCCGCACCACCGACGGAACCCGCCTGATCATCGGTGACGTACGCGGCAAGGGGCTGGCAGCGATCGGTGAGGCGGCCAGTGTCCTGGGCGCCTTCCACGCCCTTTCCCGCCAGGAGTGGCGACTGCCGGATCTGGTGGCGCATCTGGAGGTGAGCGTCGCACCGGACCAGAACTGCGCCTTTCACGAAGGCGAGGACGGGAACGGCGCCGACGCCCAGGAGATCGCGGAGTCGTTCGTCACCGCCGCCGTTCTCGACATCCCCGACGGAGCCGCCGAGCTCCGCCTGGTCAGCTGCGGTCATCCGCCACCGCTGCTGCTGCGCGCGGGCGAGGCGATCCCGCTCCGGGTGCGGGCGCCCGCCCCTCCGCTCGGTCTGGCGCACCTGCTGGTCACCGATCACACGGCGGAGACGTTCGCCTTCGGCGTCGGCGACACCCTGCTCCTGTACACGGACGGTGTCATCGAGTCCCGGAACCGGTCGGGGGAGTTCTATCCGCTCCCGGAACGGGCCGCCTCGCGCTGCGGTCAGGCCCCGGACTCCCTGCTGAAGTCGCTCTGCGCCGACCTGGTCCGCCACGCCGGCGGCCGCCTGGGCGACGACGCGGCACTGGTCGCCATCGAACGGCTCCCGGCCCCCGGGGGCGACACCCGCGTGACCACCGCCGGGTGACGGCCGCCGGTCCGCGCCGTCTCAGCTCCGGCGTCCTCGCAGACGGCGCGACACGGCACGCAGCCAGGGATGGCGTTCGTGCACCTGCGCCGAACGCCGGTCGAGCTCCTTGCCCAGGCGTTCCGTGCGCTTGTCGATGTCGAGTTCGTCCAGAATCCGGTCGACTTCGGCGAGCAGGGCTCCGTGCAGCTGCCACTGCCGGGGGTGTTCCTGGACGCCCGCCAGGAGCAGGTCCGCCACCCGGTCCCTGGTCGCGCGGCTGGCGGCGAGTGCGCGGGCCAGCCGGTCCTCCGCCCCCTCGGCGTTCTCCGCGACCGGAGTGGTGATCAACTCCGAGAAGCTCTCGATGGCGCCGGCCATCTGTCCGAACAGTTCTTTCAGGGAAGCGGCCACGTCTCCGGGGAACAGGGTCTCCTCGGTACGGGCCTTGGCCAGGTCGGTCAGGGTGCGTGACAGCACTCGCAGCACCACGGCGCAGATCTCCAGAGTGTCCAGGCCGGTACGGAGCACGACCCGGTACAGCAGCCCCTGCCGGACGCGTGGATTGAGCGTGAGTCCTTCCTCGGCCTGCCGGAGCGAGGCATCGACCTCGACGATGTCGTGGTCCAGCCGACGGGCCTCGTGGAGCCGGTCGGCCGCCCGCCGGACCGGGATGTGCCCCGTCACGTCCTCCCCCATCGCGCGGAACATGTGGCCCATCGCACGGGCCAGACTGTCGATGGAGGCGCCCGCGGACTGCACCCACACGGGCGGTGCGAAGAGCAGGTTGAACAGCAGTCCCACGCCGGCGCCGATGAGTGTCTCCAGCACGCGGTCCCATGCCGTGGAGGCGACCTGGGAGACGCCCAGGACGAGCATCGCGCTGATCGCCACCTCGGGTACGAACTCGTCGACCCGCACCAGCCGCCCGATGATCAGCGAGGCGAAGATCGTCAGTCCGAGGCTCCACCAGCTGAGGCCGACCAGCGCGCTGAGCGCGGTGGCGATGAGCACCCCGACGACGACCGAGTTAACCCGGCGAATCCCCGTGGTGAGGGTCGCGTAGAGGGTGACCTGTACGACGAGGAGCGCGGTGAGCGGTGCCGTGAGCGGTGCCGGATGCGGCAGGGTCCACACCGCCACGGCATAGGCGATGACGGCGGCCGCCGTGGAGCGCAGGGTCTGCGCCCCGACGGGTTCGGTCGTGCGCCGGACGAGCTTGATCACGGGCTCGGATACGGATACTCCTGGCATCTCTGTCCCATGCCCACCCGTACTGCGTCGCAGCGCCTCGGCGAACCGAACCCCACCGTACGGGCGTGCCGGTGCGCGTCGAATGCGCCGGAGGCACGGCCCGCGCGGCCCCGGGTTCAGGAACGCGGATCGAGGGCGTCGATCAGCTCCCCGCACGTGGCGGTGGCCCGCGCCTCGTCGGCCAGGCACTCGGCCCGCGCCCGGTACGAGGGTTCCTTGAGCACGAGTTCGGCGGCCGACCGGATCCGGGAGACGTCGTCGGTGCCGAGCTCCGGCGCATCGTCCGCCGGACCACCGGTCGGGGTGACGGCGAGTCCCGCACCCGCCTCGGTCACCAGCCGGGCGTTCGTCGGCTGGTCGGCGAAGAGGGGGACGCAGACCAGCGGGACGCCCGCCGCCAGGGCTCCGAAGGTCGTTCCCGACCCACCGTGGCAGACCACGAGCGAGGCGTGGTGCAGCACGTCGGCCTGCGGCACCCACGCCTCCACACGGGCGTTGGGCGGAATCGGCCCGAGGCCCGACACATCGGTACCGTGTCCCGCCGTGAGCAGCACCCGTACCGGCAGTCCGCTCAGCGCCTCCAGTGCGGCCCGGTACAGGCCGGTGGCGGTCGGCAGGGCGCCCGCCACGGTGCCGAGGCTGAGGTAGACCAGCGGCTCCTCGGATCCGCCCCACCAGTCCGGCAGCACCCCCGGCTCCGGGGTTTCGTGATAGCGGTGGGTCACGGCGTACGGCGAGGGGTCCAGGGAGGCGGGCAGGCGCGTCAGGTACGGGGACTCCCGGAGCCGTTCCGCGATGCGGGGACCGTACGGGTCGAGCACGGGGCGCAGCAGCGCGTCGGTGGACCCGGTGAACCGCGCGGCGGAGACCGCGACCCGGGCGTGCGGGATCCCCTGCCGCTCGGCGGCCACCACCGACGCGAACTCGAACGCCTCGTGCAGCACGAGGTCGGGCCGCCATTCGCGGCACGCCTCCTCCATTGCGGGCAGCATCGCGGCGACGCCCAGCCGGCCGAACACCTCCCCGACCATCAGGGAGGCTCCGTCGCCCGGGGGCAGCGCCAGGATGCGTTTCATCACCGGCATCACCTCGTCGTCCTTCGGCTGCCCGCCGATGCGGTACGGCTGTTCCCGGGCCGCCAGGGACGCTTCGAGTCTCGGCGGTGCGACGACGAGGACATCGTCGCCGCGTGCCGTGCACGCGTCGATGAGGGGGACGAGTGGGTGGAAGTGGCCCGAGCCGTTGGTCGAGGCGAAAAGTACGCGCATGGCCCGAGCCTAGGGAGGCCCGCCCCGTACCCACAGGACCACTTTCCGCCTGTTTCCCGGCACGTCAGCCGGCGAATCCCACGTGCACATGGTCGTGGTGGGTGTCGTCGGTGAAGAACTGATGCGCCGTCGCGCCCCCGGAGAGCTGGATCGGTCCGCCGACGTTGTACGAGCCGGCCGCCGCCGCGTCGCGCATGAACGCTTCGGTCAGCCGGCGCGGGGTGGCCGGATCGACGACCCGGTGCCCGTCGATCCGCCATACGTCGAAGGCCCGGCCCGGCGGGTGGTCGCTGGGCCGGTCGGTGCCGAACACGTACAGCGGATGCCCGGAACGGAACACGGTGATGTCCATCCGGTACGCACCTGCCAGTCGCAGCAGGGCCCGCAGCACGGTGGGGTGGATGTGCCCGCTGCGGACGTCGGCCTCCGCCGCGGGCGGCAGGCCGATCCGCGGGCTGTCCAGCACCTGCCGTGCCGCGGCGGGCAGCGGTGCGACGGCGGCGCCGGGGCGGCCCGGGTGCAGCGCCGTGACGTCCCAGCGGGGCCGCGCCCGGCTCAGTCGTACGTCGACGGTCGTGCCGCCCGTGTGCCCGGGGGTCCATTGACGGCACACCACCATCACGCTGGCCGTGTCCGCCAGAATCCCGCCGTACTGCGCCTCGATCACCTGGAGCGCGGCCTCGTCGGCGTCGGGCCGCAGCGGGCCCGCCCGGTCCACCAGTGACGGTGCCGCCCCGAGAGCGGCCACCCGTCTCCTCGCCGCGGCCGTGCTCCCCTGCCCGGCGGGCCACGCGCCGATCGCCTCCACCACCTGTGCGGCGCGCAGCTTCACGGCGGGGTCCACGTCGCCGCGGTCGGGCTGCCAGGCCGTGGTCGCGGGCAGCGGCGAGGGCCGGGACGGGGGCGGGGGTTCCGATGGGGACGGGCCGGACGCTGTCCGGGAGGTCGCCGAGCAGGCCGTGGTTCCCACGAGCAGGGCGCCGGTGCCAAGCAGCAGGGAGCGTCGGCCGAGTGGTTGTCGCATGAGCTGCCCCGTTCCCGTTCTGGGTCCTCGTCACGGGGACCGGGACCCGCAGCTTTTCGATGCCCGTCGTTCTCTGCGCTGCGGGGGGGGCACTCGCGCCCGGCGGCCGTGACGCGTCGTCACAGTGTCGTGACGAGCCCTCCGTCGATGACGAAGTCCGATCCGGTGACGTTTCCGGAGCGGCCGCTCGCCAGCAGCAGCACGAGGTCGGCCACTTCCTCCGGCCGGCTGAACCTCCCGGTGGCCGCCCGGTCCGCGGCCTCCTGCGCGACGGTGTCCGGTGCGGTGGCGCCGCCCGCCGCGAACGTGTCCGCGATGCCTCCCTCCCCCAGCCAGAGGTCGGTGGCCACGGGCCCGGGGCTGACGGTGTTCACCCGTACCCCGTGCGGGCCGACCTCCTTGGACAGGGCCCTGCAGAAGTTGGTCAGGGCAGCCTTGCTCGCGCAGTAGTCGATGACCGAGGGGTCGGGCAGAAAGGCGGTGACCGAACTGACCGTCACGATCGAGCCGGAACCGCCCTCGATCAGGTGCGGCAGCGCGGCGCGGGTGGTGCGGACCGCAGAGAGGAAGTTGATCGTCAGCGCCCACATCCAGTCGTCGTCGCCGAGGGACGCGAAGCCGCCCGTTCGCGGACGTACCGCCCCTACGTTGTTGACCAGGATGTCCAGCCCGCCGAACCGGGCGACCGCTTCCTCGACCGGTTCCTCGGAGCCGTCGGGCCCGGCGAGGTCCACCTTGACGAAGTGGACCTCCTGGGCCGCCACCAGCTCGGACAGGGGTTCGGTGAGGGTGCGGGAGGCCGCGACCACACACGCGCCCTCGTCGGCGAGCGCCTGTGTCACGGCAAGGCCGATGCCCCGGCCCGCGCCGGTGACCACGGCCACCTTGCCTTCGAGATGCAGATCCACCACGGTCTCCTAGCGTTGAACAGCACCGACGGCGGCGGATGCAGGCTCCCCGGACGAGGACGAGCCGCCGGACTCAGCGTTGCCGGAGCCGGCGGTGACGGCGCGGCCCGGACAGCAGCGGAGTGACGCGGCCCGACTGTCCGGGTGAACGCCGTGCGCGGTCGGCCGAGCGGGGCTCCGCCACGGAGTTGCCTCACGTCCCGTCAACCGCCGCCGACGGGATCCCCGGACTGGAGCGCACCACGCGGCGCACGGTAGCCGCCGGGTACGTCACCGAGGAAGGGGGTGCGGAGCCGGCTGGCTGGCGGACGGCCTGGCGGGCTGGGCCTCCTCGCAGGCGGCCCCCTTCCCCGCGGCGGTGACTCCCTGCATCGTGGTGGCCGAATCGTGAACCGCTCCCGCCTCCCGGAGCCGCGCCGCACTGCGGAGGGCCGCCGGCGTGACACAGCTCACGACTGTTCATGAGTTGCGCAACCATTAAAGTGTGAGCATGGATGCCGACAACGCCGACACCCGGGCGAACCAGCAGACCGCGATGCTCGACGGCGGCCCCGCACACGGGCTGCGGATGCGGGTCACCAGCCCACCGCCGGTCCTCCAGGTCACCTGGCCGTGCGACGTCGAGGCCCCGCCCGAAGGAATGCGCGTCGACGCGCTGTTCGTATACCGGCTCGACCCCCGGTCGAAGGGCGAACCACTGCTGCGCTACGGCTTCGACGGGGCCAGCCCCTGAAGGTCCGGCCCGAGGCGATCGCCCGCACCACCGGTTCGGGGACCGGGGCGGGGGACGCCGTCCACCCACCCGACGAGGTCGGCGAAGGCCGCTGCCGCCTCATGGATCCGGGCCGGCCGGGCTTGAGCCGAACGGCGCATGCCCCACCCATGACCGCGGCGCGGTGGCCGGCCTGTGGTCATATGGCCTGAGGCTGGATGTTGACGACAGGCGCCCGCGCCGGACGCCCGAGGCGAGCGGGAGGGGAGGCCGGTGCCGCAGGATCCGCAGGACGCGTCCGCCGATGAACCGGGGCACGTTCCCTACGTGTCGCTGCTCAACCTGCCGCTCAGTTCCGATCTGGACCGTATCGGCGAGCAGACGCACACCCCGGCCCGCGCCCAGCGCAGTCTGCAGGGAGTCGGGAGCCTGATCCGGTGACGGGGTACGGCGGTCGGCCGCGGGAGACGGATCCGATGCGTGCGGCGGGGAAGTGCGCGCATTCCACGCATCGACGGTCGCCCTGACCCCCCTCCTCGCTCGGCGCGGCCAGCCGGGACGGCACCCCGGTTCTCGTGGCAGCCGCGCTGCTCGCGGCCGTCGAGACCAAGGCACCGGGCACGAGGCGGCGCCGGACGCAACACGGTCACCGGCACCGATCCGGCGGTTGCCGACCGGCCCGGCCCACCGCGAACTCCCGGCGGCGGTCGGCCAGTCCGCCCCGGTCACGGGTGCCATGGACGGACATCCGGTGTCCGCCCCGCCGCCTCCCACCACCAGGGCGTTGTGTTCCGTGCTGCTACGGGACCGCCGTTCCACCTCTGCTCTTCCCGTCGGCCGTCACGGAGTCCCGAGACCGTCCATGACCAGGTCGGCCAGGATCCGCGGCAGGTCTTCGTCGAGGGGCTCCCGGGTCAGCAGCACCCTGCTGTGAAGGGGGGCGATCAGGGCTTCGAGGGCCACACGCGGATTCACCCCGGGCCGGAGTTCACCCCGGTCGATGCCCCGTTCGACCATCGTGGCCGCCAGCTGGATCCTCGACTGCCAGAACGCCTCCCGTGCCGCGGCCAGTTCGGTGTCCTCCACCGTGATCACCGCCGCGCGGGCGAGGGCCCGGCCGAGGGGGCTGTTGAGGTACCCCACCACCGATGCGGCGAAGAGGTACAGATCCTCACGCACCGAGCCGGTGTCGGGGATCGGTACCTGCCGGTCACTGACGGCGAGCAGCGCGTCGGTGATCAGATTCTCCCGCGTACGCCAACGCCGGTACACGGAGGTCTCGTTCACCTCGGCACGGGCGGCGACGTCGGCAAAGCTGAACTTGGTCACGCCGTTCTCGACCAGCGCGTCCACGGCGGCGTCGAGTACAGCTCGGCGGACCCGCGCGCCCCGGCCTCCGGGGCGGCGCCGGATCTCGTCCTCGGTCATGTGCATCACTCCTCGCACCCATACTAACGCCAAGATTCTTGCTTTTATCGCCACAGTGGTCCATGGTTTCTAACGCAAAGATTCATGCTTTTAGCGTCGCTCACGGTGACGCTGCCGCGTTAGGAGTTCGATATGTCGTACGTATGGCCGCTGGACCCGCGTGACCTGTTCGCCGAGCGGTATCCGCAGATGCTCGGCTTCGGGCTGCCTGCCGAGGACGTCGACGCGGCCCGTGCCGCGATCAGCGACATGTGGCCGGACGCACCGGCCGGCTGGGTCCACGAGTGGTCGCGGCTCGCGGCCCGCTACGCCGACGCGGGCCGGCACGACCTGGCGGCGCTCGCCTACGGCTGGGCGAAGTTCCCCACGCTGGCCGACGAGCCCAAGCGGAGCGCGCTGGCCCGGCAGGCCGAGCACTACGAGCTCGCCTCCCCGGGCTTCCCGGTGGACTTCGAGCGCCGGATCATCACGGTCCCCCACCAGGGCGGCACGGCCCGGGTCGCGATCCACATCCTGGCCGCGCCCGGCCTGCCCGCCGACGCGCCCGTCACACTCGCGAGCGGAGGAGTGGACTCCTGGAAGATGGATCTTCACCCGCTGTGGGTGGATCTCGCGCTCCAGTCCCGTACCCGGATCGTCGCCTTCGACATCGCGGGCACGGGTGAGACCAGCCACGTCCCGATGACTCACGACGGCGGCACCGAGATCATCGAGGGCCTGATCGCCGAAGCCCGCAGGCTCGGCAACGGCAAGGTGGCGCACTTCGGCGTCTCGATGGGCGGCTACTACGCCGCTCGCACCGGGCTCTCCGGCGCGGTGGACGCCGCGGTGGTGCTCGGCGGCCCCGTGGAAGCCTCGTTCGCGCCCGGCCGCGGCTTCGCGTTCGGCATGGAGGGAATCGTGGGCAACGCCCTCGGCTTCGACCGGCCCCCGAACCCGCAGGAGCAGTCCGACGCGTTCGCCCGTTTCAATCTGCGCCCGCTCCTCGACCAGGACGTCCACGCCCCGATGCTCGTCATCAACGGCACCGACGACGTCCATGTCCCCGAGCACGACACCCTCGTCTTCCGGCACCGTCGTGACACCCGTGTCGAGCTCGTTCCCGGCACGGGGCACTGCGCCATCTCCAAGCTGCCCGAGGTCCTGCCCGTCGTCGTCGACTGGCTCGGGCAGAGCCTGAAGGCCTGAACCCGTGAGGGAACGAGCGCCCCGGCGGGCGGTGTGCCGGGGCGCTCGTTCCCGCGCCTCGCTGTTGTTCCCGCGATTCCCGTCGTTCCTGCGATTCCCGTTGTTTCCGCGATTCCCCGTCGTCCCTACGGTTCGCCGTCCGGCGTTGTTCCTACGGTTCGCCGTCCGGCCGGGCTCGGCCGGAGACGATGGCTCCGGTGCGTTTGAGGGTGCGGATGATCGGGGCCGTCTCGACCGTGTCGATGCCCGGGAGCGCGCCGATGCGGTCGGCGAGGTAGTCGTAGAGGTGCTCGTCGTCCTGGCACAGGACGGTGGCGAGAAGGTTGGTCCGTCCCGTGGTGGCAGCGGCGTACGCCACCTCGGGGTGCTGGGCCAACGCGGCACCGGCGGCGGCGAGCCGCGCGGGCCGCACCGACATCCACAGGGCGGTGCCGGCCGGGTTGCCGAGTGTGCGCTCGTCGACGTCCAGGACGAAGAAGAGCGCCCCGGCCGTCCGCAGGTGTGCGATGCGGCGCCGCACCGTCGACTCGTGGCAGCGGGCCTCGACGGCGAGCGCGGCGTGCGAGGTGCGGCCGTCACGGGCCAGCACGGCGAGCAGGACGCGGTCGAGGTCGGTGAGGTCCACCGGCGGCGCCTGGGCGTCGGGCGCCGGGTACGAGGGGGCGAGCGCGTCCTTCTGCTCCTGGCTCAGCACGGACGCGGGGCCGTCCCAGGTGGTCGGTCCGCCCTTGAAGAGCCTCAGCAGCCGGTGGGCGGCCACCGAGGTGACCCCGCGGCTCGCGGGGATCCGGTTCATCAGGAGTGTGTCGCGGTCGTGGTCGCTGCGTACCGCGAGATGGCAGATGACCTCCGTTCCGCCGGAGGCGAGCTTGACCCAGCGGGTGTCCTCCCGCCGGGCCAGCGCCCGAGCGAGACCGAGCGCGGCGCTGGGGACGCACTGGAGCCGCAGCGCCCACACGGACTCCCCGACGGGTCTGGGGTTGAGCCGGCCGACGACGCGCAGACCGGCCGTTTCGCGCAGTCCGGCATAGCGGCGGGCGACCATCTGGTCCGAGACGCCCAGTACCGAGGCAATCCGGCGCAACGGCGCACGGCCGTCAATCTTCAGTGCGTGAATGAGCTGCAGATCGATGGATTCCACGCATCCGGAGTCTATCCGGCGGGAAAACCGGCATGCGGCAGCGGACTCGTTGCGCCCGGTCGGGGCCGATCCGGATCCTCGGTGTTGCAGGCCCGCGCGCCCACCGAGGGCGCGCAGCCGCATCCCTGTGGCGCTGCTCCAGGCGCAGCTGCCGCTGTCGACGAAGAGGAGGACGGGAGGCGCCGGCACAACGCCCGCGCCCCCGACGGCACATGAGCACATTCCGTGACCTTCGGCACTACATCGAAAACATGACCGAGACGCTCGGGAAGGACGAGGTTCTCCGGATCGACGGCGCGGACCGGGATCTGGACATCGGTGGCATCACCGAACTGATGGCGGAGAAGGAAGGCCCCGCCCTGATGTTCGACAACATTCCCGGCTTCCCGGCGGGGTACCGGGTGTTCACCAACTTCATGGGGACGGCGGCCCGGACCGCGGTGGCGCTCGGGCTGCCGCCCGGCACCGCGAAGCTGGACATCGTGCGGGCCTGGAAGGACCTGAGCAAGCGGATCGAACCGATCCCGCCGGTCGAGGTCTTCACCGGACCGGTCCTGGAGAACGTCCTGACCGGCGACGACGTGGATCTCGGTGTCTTCCCGGCGCCCCGGTGGCACGAAGGTGACGGCGGCCGCTACATCGGCACCGCCTGCATGGTCATCGCCCGGGACCCCGACAGCGGCTGGGTGAACATCGGCACCTACCGGGCCTGCGTCCAGGGTCGCGACCGGCTCTCGCTGTGGATGCTCGGCAACCGGCACGCCAGGGCCATCGCCGAGAAGTACTGGGAGCGCGGCCGGTCCTGCCCGATCGCGGTGGTGGTGGGCCAGGACCCGATCCTCTCGACCGCCGCGGCGATCGCCGCACCGTCGGGGATGTCGGAGTACGACCTGGCCGGCGGACTCCGCGGAGAGGCAGTCGAGGTGCTGTACCCCCAGGGCAGCGACCTTCCGGTGCCGGCGCACGCGGAGATCGTGATCGAGGGCGAGATGCCGCCGGTCGAGGAGGAGTCCGTACTGGAGGGGCCCTTCGGGGAGTGGACCGGCTACTACACGCACTCGGGCCAGGAGACGGTGGTCCGGGTGACCCGGATCCTGCACCGGAACGATCCGATCATCCTGGGCGCCCCGCCGATGCTCCCGACCGTCCCGGCCGGTGACCAGGCCGTACCCCTGTACTCGGCGTCGGTGACCTGGGACCACCTGGAGGCCTCCGGTGTGCAGAACATCAAGGGGGTGTGGGCCTACGCCCGGCAGCTCCTGATGGTCGTCTCCATCGAACAGACCGGTGCGGGGGACGCCATGCACGCGCTCCTGGCGGCGGCGGGGCGCAAGCGCACCGGCGGCATGGAGCGGTACTTCGTCGTGGTCGACGAGGACATCGACATCACCGACATCAACCACGTCCTGTGGGCGGTGTTCACCCGGGTCGACCCGTCCGAGTCCCTCCAGGTACTGCGCGCGCCCACGACCGCCATCGATCCGCGGCTCTCGCCCGAACGGCGTGCCGCCGGTGACCTGTCGATGGGGATCGTGCTGATCGACGCGACCAAGCCGTTCGCGTGGAAGGACCGGTACCCGGCGGCCAACCGCTTCGACGACGAGGCCCGTGAGGAGCTGCGCAGGCGTTGGGAGGACGTCCTGTCGCTCTGACCCGACACCGCGAGGAGGAGAGGGGAGGCAGTGCTGACGCCCCTCTCCCCCTCGCCACCGGGAGAGAAGCCGGCCCTGATCCCCTCTTCTCCCTCCCTCATCCCCGGGAGGCGGACGCGCCGCCGGTCCCTCCGTCTCCCCCGCCACCGCGCGGGGAGACGGGGCCGTGTCCCCTCCCGGGTGGTCCGTCCCAGTCCCGCCGCAACAGGAGTCCGCAGTGACCACCACACCTCCCACTCGCCTCGTCGTCGGAGTAACCGGCGCGACAGGGGCACCGATCGCCGTCCGCCTGCTGGAAGTCCTGCGGGAGGTGCCGGGGGTGGAGACCCACCTCGTGCTGAGCACCTGGGCCCGCTCGACCATCGAGGTGGAGACCCCCTACACCGGCAGGCAGTTCGCCGAACTCGCCGATGTGAACCACAAGTTCGGTGAGCTGGGCGCCACGATCTCGTCGGGCTCGTATCCGGCCGCCGGCATGGTCGTCGTCCCGTGCAGCATGAAGACGCTCGCGGCGGTACGGCACGGCATCGCCGACAACCTCATCTCCCGCGCGGCGGACGTCACCCTCAAGGAGCGGCGCCCGCTGGTCCTCGTACCCCGGGAAACGCCGCTCAGCGAGATCCATCTGGAGAACATGCTCGCCCTCTCCCGCATGGGGGCCCGCATCGTCCCGCCGATGCCGTCCTTCTACGACGCCCCGGCCTGCATCGACGACCTCGTGAACCACATCGTGATGCGGATCCTCGACCAGTTCCCTCTCCCGGTCGCCGCCGCGGACATCGCTGAGAGGTGGCCGGGTCTGGCCGATGCCCGAGGCCGGAGGGGCCATCGGGGGGAAGCGGACGAAGGGGGTGAAGAGGGCGAGGTGCGGAACCGCTCAGGAGTGCACGGGAGTTGCTGAGGCGCTCTGGTCAAGTGTGCACGCGTGGTCTATTCCTTTCCCCATGGATGGTGTGGTGTGGCTCGTCCTGAGCACGGGCGGACTCCTGGTGCTTCTGAACCTGGGCATCGGCGTCCTCGCTCTGTGGAGTCACCGCGAGTCTCTGCGGGCGACGGAGCGGCTGATCGCGTCGGGCGAGCTGGATGTGTATCACGCGGCATGGCTGACCGGGCCCGGATACGAGCGGTCGGCGCCCTGGGGCAGAGAGTGTGAGGCGGCCGAGACGTCCCTGCGGTCGTTGGCCGGGGCGGGGCTCGTACGGCTCGACGAGGGTGACTCACGGTTCGTACCGGTCGCCGAGGCGGACGAGAAGGGCGCCCCGCCTCCGGAGCATCCGCTGACCCTGGAGGCCTGGCAGTTCACCTTCGGTTCGTGGTCCACCGGACACGCTGTGACGGTACGGGCGCTGGCCACCCATCCCGCGTTCCAAGCGGCCTGCGCGGCCCATGCGGAACGGCTGTCCGGCTATCTGCCGCCGCACCGCACGAGCCGTGACGACCGTGCCCGGCGCGCGCCGCCGGCCGCGGGACTGATCGCGGCGGGATGGGTCACGCTCAATACCTTCCTGGTGCTGGTGCGGAGCGTTTTCGGCGAGGCCGGCACCGGGACCGGATGGGACCCGGAGCGTGTCGTCGGCGTGATCGCGGCAACCCTGGCCACCGCCGCCCTCGCCGTGATCGTCCTGATGTCTTCGCACGTCTTCGTCTGGCAGGGGTGGCAGGACCGGTGGCCCCGAAGGCTGCGCGCACACTGCCGGAGCGTGATCGAGCGGGAATCCCGCGGCCGGGTCCCTCCGTCACGCCTCCCACGGGGCGACGACGACCACTGAGATGTACGCGGGAGGAGCTCAGGCGACCAGGGGCCTGTCATGGGGGCCGACAGGGGCCGGGAGCACAGTGGAACCGGTCAGACAGCGGTCCGCCGCGGCCGCGGCGGACCGTCCCTCCGCGATGGCCCACACCACGAGGGACTGGCCGCGCCCCGCGTCACCGGCGATGAACACCCTGCCCGTCCTGGCGCGGGCCACCTGCTTCGCCCACGCGGCCGACTCCTCCGGCTCCGCCCCCTCGGCCCCCTCGGCCGTTTCAGTCGTGCCGGCCGTATCGGCCGTTTCAGCGGCGAAGCCGGCATCGCGGGCGAAGTTCCCCCGGTCGTCCAGCGTGAGCCCGAGCTGGCGCATGAGGCCGGTGTCCCGTTCGGGACCGAAGAAGCCGAGGGCGATCAGGATCAGATCTGCCGGGATCACGTGCTCCGTTTCCAGCCGCGGACTTCTGCTCCCGGTCTCCGCTTCCGCCAGGCGCAGCGCGCGCACACGGCCCGTCCGGTCGCCTTCGAAGCTGAGGGTGGTGGAGGAGAACAGTCTCGGGTCCGCGCCGTCCCGCCCCCGGGCCTCCTCATGGGCGTGGGACACGCGATAGACCTTCGGGTACACGGGCCAGGGCTCGGCCTCCGGCCGGGCGGCGCCGGGTTCCGGATTGATGTCGACCTGCACGACGGAGGCGGCTCCCTGGCGCAGGACGGTGCCCAGACAGTCCGAACCGGTGTCCCCGCCGCCGATGATCACCACGTGTCTGCCCTCGGCGCTGACGATCGGCACGTCGCGGTCGCCCTCCGCGACCCGGTTCGCCAGGGTCAGGTAGTCCATGGCCTGGTGGATGCCGCACAGCTCCCGCCCCGGGACGGGCAGTTCCCGACGTCCTGTGGCTCCGACGGCGATGACGACCGCGTCGTATCGTTCCGCGAGCTCGGCGGCGTCGAGGTCGCCGCCGACGTCCACCCCCGTACGGAACTTGGTGCCCTCCGCCCGCATCTGGTCGATGCGTCGGTCGAGGTGGCACTTCTCCATCTTGAACGCGGGGATGCCGTAGCGCAGCAGGCCGCCGATGCGGTCGGCGCGCTCGAAGACGGCGACGGTGTGCCCGGCCCGGGTGAGCTGTTGCGCCGCCGCCAGTCCGGCGGGGCCGGAACCGACGACGGCGACGGTCTTCCCGCTGAGCCGCTCGGGCGGCTGCGGCGGAGCGTACCCGCGCGCCCAGCTCTGGTCGGCGATCGCCTGCTCGACATTCTTGATCGTCACCGGATCGGCGTTGATGGTCAGCACACAGGCGTCCTCGCACGGCGCCGGGCACAGCCGCCCGGTGAACTCCGGAAAGTTGTTCGTCGCGTGCAGTCGCTCGGCCGCCGCCCTCCAGTCGCCCTTCCTCGCGTACGCGTTCCACTCGGGAATGAGGTTTCCCAGCGGGCAACCGCTGTGGCAGAACGGAAGGCCGCAGTCCATGCAACGCCCCGCCTGCTCGGACACGAGCGGAAGCCGGGCCTGCCCCGCATAGACCTCGTTCCAGTCGCTCAGCCGTTCCTCTACCGGGCGCGCCGGGACAGGCCGGCGGGGGGTTCTGAGGAAGCCGTAGGGGTCGGTCATGCGCCGCCTCCGTCGCTCACTCGCGGTGCACAGGCGTTACGGCCAGACTACGCCCGCAGTCAATTGCGACCACCGCTCCGGGGCCGCTCGGCCACGGCATCGAACGCCGTGCAGGACCGGTCGCCACCGCCGGGAGAGACCCCTGGTTTCCTCTCGCTCGCGGCTTCTCACCCGGGGCGGCCCGGCCCGAGGTGTCCCAGCTCCCGAGGTGTCCTAGCTTGGGAAGAGAGGTTTCGTCCACTCAGGGAGTCGCAATGGCGCACGGAAGCGGCAAGGACAAGATCAAGGGCAAGGCCAAGGAAGCCATGGGCAAAATGACCGGCGACCGCCGCAAGCAGGCCGAGGGAAAGGCCGACCAGGCAAAGGGTGAGGTCAAGAAGCAGATGGGCGAAGCCCGTGAGCGGACCGCACCTCAAGAGCCCCCTGACTAGCAACGGCGGCGAGCAACCGTAGCCCCGAGCCCCTGTCCGAGCGGCGGGGGCTCGGCCACGCCCGCAGCCGGGCCGCCGCCCGGACCACGCGATACGCTCGTCTTGTAGGTACGCGTTCCGACCACGGAGGCGGCCATGAGCGAGACCGACGAATACCCGACGCCGTCGCAAGCAGAGGGCGAGAGGCTGGAAGAGGACATGAATCCGGCCGAGGAGCGGCACCCCGCCACGGTGCGGACCCAGCCGTCCCAGGCCGAGGGTGAGCGCGCGACGGAGGAGATCGAGAGCTGACAGGGGCGGCGGCCGTACGGTATCGGCTCCCTGCCGGTTCACTCCGAAGAGAGCACCCCACGTACAGCCGCCGCGTTCAGCGCCTGCGCGAAGGCGACCGGAGTCGGATGCACGGGTAGGCATGGGCATACGCCACTGGGGTTCCGTACGCGCTTCGTGCAGGCGCTTCGTACGCGAAGGAGGGCCACGCGCTATGGATGGCGAACGCGCCCGTCGCCTGGTGGCAGCGCTTCGGGACCGTAACGTGATGGCCCATCTCGTGGAGGCGGGTGTCTACGAGTTCGGAATCCGGGTCGTCCTCGACGAGGGGGTCGAGGCGCTGTGGGACATCGACGGGGCCTCGGGGCTCGACGCGGAGATCGTCGGCGACGGGGTGCTCATCGGCTTCGTCCCTCATGTGCCCGGCTCGGAGGGCTTCACGGAAGAGCAGCTCGTGGCGAGCATCGCGACGACGCGGTACTCGGCGGAGGGCCTCCGCCCGCCCGCCGACACTCCGGTATCCAGCGGCTCTCCTGCCCCGCCCGCCGACGCTCCGGTACCCGACGGCACCCCTGCCCCGGCTGCCGAGGCCACGGCCCCCGCCGCCGGCACTCCGGCGCCCAGTGCCCCCGTCACGCCACCGGTCGCCCGTTTCCAGCGCCGGGCCCACTGGATCCGGCGGGGAAAGGACGGCGGCGCTCGGCGCTGATCGCGCGCCCGCCGCACCGCCCGGCACGCCGGGCGCGCGATCGGCGCCGCAGAACCGGACGGGTACGCCGTCGCCCAACCGTCAGACGCCCGCGGCTCGCGCCGCCTCGTACACCTCGGTCGCCACGTCGATCAGTTCCGCCGCGTCGCGCATCGTTCCCTGGAGGTCCACGATGAACTCCGGTACGCCCGTTTCGGCGTGTGCCACCAGGTCCTCGACGATCTGCGCCACGCTCCCGTGGAAGGGCGGCCGGCCCGCGCCTTCGAACGGTTTGGCGCTGTACCGCGCGTTGGCGCGGGCGCAGACGTCGATGGGACGCTCCCGGCCGCGCTCGGCGGCCGCGTCCTGGACCCGCTGCCACTGCTCGGCCAGCTGAGCGGCGCCCGCGGCGACGGGAATCCAGCCGTCCGCCCGGTCCACCAGACGGCGGATGGTGCGCGCTCCGCTCGCGGGCAGGTGGACCGGGATGGGGCGCACCGGTTTGGGGCCGACCACGGACGGGACGATGGTGGTCAGCTCGCCCTCGTACGAGACGGGGTCCGGGCCCCAGACGGCCGCGCACACGTCCAGCAGCTCGTCCAGGACCGCGCCACGCCTCTCGAACGGCGCGACGGAGGCGGCCGCGTACTCGTCGAGCGACCATCCCGTGCCGAAACCGGCGATCATCCGGCCACCGCTCGCGACGTCCAGCGAGGCCAGTGAGCGGGCCAGCTGGAACGGCACGTGCAACGGCGCGACCAGGACGCTGGTGCCGAGCCGCGCTCTGCCGGTGGCCGCGGCGGCCAGTGCGAGCGTGACCAGCGGGTCGGCGACACTGCGGTACTGGTCGGGCCACGGCAGCCCCGGTACGTTGTACAGCCCCTGGGTGGCGGGCTCAGGAAACAGGACGCGCTCGAACACCCACAGGCTCGCGTATCCGGTCTCCTCCGCCGCACGTGCCACGGAGGCCACATCGCGGCCGATGTCGTACTGCTTCATCTGCGGGAGACCGAGACCGAGAGAGACCGGCATGTATGCACTCCTTCACGACGACTGCGTGGCAACCACCGTAAGGCACGTCGCTGTTGCCCACCCGGTGTGAGCGGGTGCGGCGGCACAGGACCCGATCGCCTCGCCGCCCTTGGTAAGGTCCCCCGATGCGATTCGACTGGACCGGACTCGAAGCGGCCATCCGGGAGCAGATCGTCGGCTTCGTCCAGCGGGTTCGCGCGGACCATCCCGACGAGCGCGTATACGGCGCGGCCGTCCATGAGTTCTACGCGGAGTCCGGCGGCACCATAGCCTGGACGCTCGTCGGTGTGGCGAGCGAGGAGAGGATCGCCCTGGCCGCCACCGGCACGCTCGATGCCCAGGAGTTGCGATGGAGCCCCGCCGACTGGCCGTGGCAGCTCGATCCGGGCGAGACGGAGGACGAGTGGGCCGGCCGGCTGGAGGCCGCCGCGACGGCCGACGGCGGACGGCGCTGGGATGCGGTCCACGCGCGCTACCTGCGTACGGTTGCCAAGGCCTGCAAGGCGGCACGGAAGCGGTTGGTCGCCGATGGGGTCGTGGACCGGGATTTCGTCGTCGTGGCGATGGACGAGGCGTGGGAGCTCGTTCCGTTGAGCCTGACACCAGCCCAGATTCGGCGTCACTTCCCCGAGTTGGACGCCGAGCAACGCGAGGTGGACCGGCTGGCCGCGCTGCCGTCGGAGCTGCAGGTGAGCGAGCTCGTCGCCGTTGTCGAGTCGCCCGCCTCGCCGTTGCCCTCCGAGCGGGCCGTGGAGTGGCTCCGCACACTCGGTGCGGTCGCCGTCCCCGCCGCGCTGGAGCGTCTGGACCGTTCGCGTGAGAAGTGGCGCTGGGCGAAACTCCTGGCCGACCTGGGCATCGCCTCGGCCGAGGTGTCCGAAGCGCTGGAACGAACCATGACGAGCAGGCGCCTGAGCGAGCCGGACCGCGCCTGGGCCGCGGCGGCGCTCGCCCGCCTCGGCCGGATGGACCTGGTGGCCGCGCGGCTCGACAGCCTTCCGGAGGAGGTGGCGGCACGGGGCCTGGCCGCCCCGTACACGTCCTTCCGCGACCACGGCGCCCACGGCCTCCTCGACTACACGCCGCTGGAGAACGCCCTGGCGGCGCACCGGCATTGGCATGACGCCGTCCTGCGGCAGCTCTCCCCGGGGCGGGGCTTGTGCGCGCTCGGTCCGGACGAGGTCGAGACCGCGCTCGCCGGACTGGCCTCGGCTCTGCCCGTCGTCCGGCGCCACGCGCTCGTCGCGCTGGCGGACGCACCGCTGGACGCGGAGCGGCGCAAACGCTACGCCGCCGAGGTGGCACGCCTGCGCCGGGACGATCCGGATCCCCTGGTGCGCGACGCCGCGGCCCTTGTCGGTGGGTGACCGCGTACGCGGCGTGCGGGACGTTGTCGTCGGGGGCGACCGCGGCAGGTCGTGCGGGATCGGTTCAGGCCGGTCGCGCAAGGGCCTCAAGGGGCAGCACCCCCACTCCGGAGAACAGCCCGCGGGCCACGCCGACACGCCGTTCGCGCGCGGACCCCGGGGCGGTGAGGCGGTCCAGGGCCCGGACCAGTGCCCAGGGGTCTGCTGCGCAGTCGGTGAGACCGTGCTCCGCCATCCGACGGACCCCCTCCTTGCCGTGCCCCGGAATGGCCCGATAGCTGACCACGGGCACCCCGACGGCCATTGCTTCGAGCGCCGTCTGACCTGCCGCGTTGTCGATGAGAGCGCGGGAGGCGCCCATGAGGCCCGGCATGTCGTCGACCCAGCCGGCCGCGCGCACATGCGCGATGCCCGACAGGTCCCGCCGCAGGCGGGTGTTCGCCCCGCAGAGCACGACCGGTCCGTATCCCGCCGAGGCCACCAGGCGCGCGGTCCCGGCCACGCGGGAGCCGGCCCCCCAGGCCCCCGTCGAGATCAGCACGGGCGGACGGCCCGGCGAGTCGAGGCGTTGCCGCCAGTCCGCTGCCGTCGGCACCGGGGCGTGGAACCGGGGTGCCACCATGGCGCCCGAAACGACCGCCGGACGCCGGACCGCCCGCCGTACCTGATGCGCGAGATCGGCCGTGAGGCACAGATGGAGATCGTTGCCCGGGTGCAGCCATTGGCGGTGAACGGCGAAATCGGTGATGACGACAGCGCTCGGGACCGAGAGCGCGCCGCGTGCGCGGAGTCTGCCGGTGAGCTGGGCGGCGAGGTGGAAGACGGAGACGATCACGTCCGGCCGCTCTTGCGCGACGAGGCCGAGCAGCCGTTGCCGCGCGAGGGCCGCCAAGGGGGAACTGCCGGGCCGGGGGCCGCCTCCGGTCCGGAAGAAGGCCGCGTACAGCGCGGAATAGGCGACGGGCATGCGGCAGATGACCGTCCGGTAGAAGGAGGACAGTCCGCCCCCGACGCCCGGTGGCAGCAGGTCGAGGACGTCGATCGTCGTCGTCCGCCCGCCGCCGGTCTCCAGTCTGCGGGCCAGTTCGGCGGCCACCGCATGGTGACCGGAGCCCATACCGGCGCTCAGGATCAGGAAGCGTGCCGGCGCCGCGTTCATCGGCCGTACGCTCCGGGGCGCCCCTGTTCGCCGCCCGGAGCCGGGCCGCTTGCAGGGGGCCTGCCCCCGCAGCACCAGGGGAACTCCGCGCGGCAGGGGTCTCCGCACGGGTCCGGTGGCCCAGTCGGACGAGCAGCGGGCACGTGATCACCTCCGGGGTCGGCAGCTCTCGGAGTATCCGTCGGAACGGGCGCGGAACGCGGTTCTTTCATCCTGTCGGTGCGTTCGGTGCAGTGAGGTATGGGCTTCGACGGTTTTACGGGAGCACCCCCGGGCTACCCCTATCCCGACCCGGCGCCCCGAGGCCCCGCGTCTTTGACCTCTGAGGGGTGGGCCACCGTGCCGCACAGTACTGAGACAGGGAGAGGCCATGTCACGTGTTCCGCGCGTCGCACGCCGCAGCGTGCCGGGGGGCGACGCGCCGGACGGTCGGGACGTCCGGGCCCGGGTGGCCCTGGTGACGGGGGCGTCTTCGGGGATCGGGGCCGCGGTGTCACGCCGGATCGCGGCCGAAGGGGACTGGCGGCTCCTGGTCAGCGGCCGGGACCGGAAGCGGCTTGACGGGGTCGCGGCGACAACGTCCTCGACGGCGCTGTACGCGGACCTGATGTCGCTCGACAGTACGGAGCAGCTGGTCAGGGAGGCCCTCGACACCGCCGGCCGGGTGGACCTGCTCGTCGCGGCGGCGGGGGTCGGCTGGGCCGGCCCCTTCCCCGCCATGCCGGCGTCCGCCGCCGACCGGGTCCTCACCGTGGATCTGGTGTCCGTCGTCCATCTGGTGCGGCTGCTGCTGCCGCACATGCTCGCGGCGGGGCGCGGGCACATCATGCTGATCGGATCGGTGGCGGGATCCACCGGGGTCCGCAGTGAGGCCGTCTACTCGGCGGCGAAGGCGGCACTCGCCACCTTCGCCGATGCCCTGCGCTACGAATTGAAGGGAACCGGAGTGCACATCACCCATATGGTCCCCGGTGTGGTGGACACGCCGTTCTTCGAACGGCGAGGGATGCCCTACGCCCGTTCGTGGCCCCGGCCGATGGCGCCGGAACGGCTCGCCGACGCGGTCTGGGATGCCTTCACGGCGGGCCGTGACGAGGTGTACGTCCCCGGTTGGCTCCGCCTGCCGGGTTGTGTGCGCTCCGTGGCCCCCGGGCTCTACCACCGGCTTGCCGCCCGCTTCGGCTGATCGGCGACATGAACGTCCTCGCCGTGATGCTGGCGCTGTCGGCGGCTCTCGCCAATGGCGCGGCGTCCGTGCTGCAGCGGCGGGCCGCCATGGAGCAGGCCGCGTCCGAGACCGCGGGCGGCAGGCCGGCGGTGTGGCAGGGGCTGCGCGGTCTGGCGCGGTTGGCACGCCGTCCCTTCTGGCTGGCCGGCGCGACGGCGCTCGGGCTGTCCGCCGCCCTCCAGGCGGGGGCGCTGGCGTTCGGGAGCCTGTCGGTGGTCCAGCCGCTGATGGTGAGCGAACTTCTCTTCACGCTCCTGCTCGGCACCGTGGTCTTCCACCACCGTCCGGGCGGCGGGACCTGGCTGTCGTTCCTGATGCTCGCCTCGGGTCTGGCCCTTTTCCTGGCCGCCGCCGGCCCGGCGGCCGGGGAGGAGACCGGGAAGGCCGGTACGTGGCTGCTGGTCGGAATCTCCGCCGCCGCGGTGGTGCTCGTGCTGGTCCTGACGGCCCGTACGCTCGCCGGTTCCGCCGCCGCCGCGGTGCTGGGGTGTGCCACCGCCATCTCCTTCGCCTGCACGGCCGCTCTGCTCAAGGAGATCACCGGCCGGGTCCCGGAGGGGGCGGCCGAGGTCTTCACCACGGGCTACGTGTACGCGATGTGCTGCGCCGGTCTGCTGAGCCTGTTGCTGTTGCAGAGCACTCTGCGCGCCGGAACACTGGCCGCTTCCCAGCCGGCGCTCACGCTCGGGGACGCGCTGGTGAGCGTGGTGCTCGGGAAGGCGCTGTTCGACGAGCGGATCGCGCTGGGCGTTCATCTGCTGCCGGCGATGTCCGCTGCGTGTCTGGTGGCTGCCGGAACGGTGGGCCTGTCGCTCTCCCCGGCGGTCGCGGGTCACTGGGATTCCACCGGAACGACGCCGCGGGACAGTCGGCCCGACCGGCTGCCGACGGCCGGTGACGACGGAGGAACGGAAGCCCGATGAACCCCCGCCCCCTCAGGATCCCCGCCGCGCTCCGTGGACCGCTGGCCGTGTCGGCGCTGGCGCTGGCCGCTCACGTCGTCCCCGCCGGAACATGGCTGCCGGGCCTGCGCCGAACGTGTTTCCCCTCCCTGGCCGGCCTCGGGGACTCCCGCCATGTTGCCCTGACCTTCGATGACGGCCCGGACCCCCGCTCCACTCCGCTCTTCCTCCACGCGCTGGACCGGTCGTCCGCACGCGCCACGTTCTTCGTGCTCGGGGAGAGCCTTCTGCGCCACCCCGAACTCGGCCGCGACATCGTCCGCCGCGGCCATGAACTCGCCGTTCACGGGTGGACGCACAGCCGCCCGTGGCTTCCCGCCCCCAGCCGGGACCTGCGCGAGGTATCCCGCGCCGCCGAGGCGGTACGAGGCGTCTCGGGCGTCCGGCCGCTGTGGTACCGGCCGCCGTACGGAATCCTGACCGGCGGCCGGTGGACCGCCGCCCTGGCCTGCGGGCTGCGGCCGGTCCTGTGGTCGGCCTGGGGCCGGGAGTGGGTCGACGGGTCGACGGCCGAGGGGGTACTGGCGACCGTACGCAGCGGGCTCGGCGGTGGCGGCACGGTCCTCCTGCACGATGCCGACCTGTCGGCATCGTGCAGGTGGCGGCCCGTACTCGCGACGCTGCCGGAGCTGATCAACGGCCTGCGGGCCGCCGGGCTGACCGTCGGCCCACTCGCCGACCACGGCCTTGCGCCGCTCCGGCAAGGGAGTTGAGACGGGGACGATCGACTCCCGTGGTGGAGTCCGCGGAACCGTCCTGTCCGCTCGGTTGTGGAGGCACTCCCGGCGGCGACCGGGATCGCCGAGTCCTCAGCCGGGCACGCCGCGCCACATCCGAATCGACGGAGGTGACTCCATGCACTCCGGCCGTACGATCCCCGGCGACCAGGCCCAGCCGATCCGCTCGGGCAGGTTTCTAGTCCTCCTCTGCCCCGGCCTGTGCCCACGCCTGGAGTTCCGGATCGGCCAGGGTGCGAACCCACAGGTCGGCCCGGTCCGCCCCGGTTCCGGCCGGCCGGGGTCCCACGCCGAGCACGCGCATGCCCGCGCTCCGGGCCGACTCGATGCCCGTGACCGAGTCCTCCACGGCCAACGCGTCCTCCGGCCGCACGCCGCACAGGCGGACCGCGGTGGCATAGACGTCCGGACGGGGTTTCGGCGACAGCCCGTTGCCCGCGACGACGACATGGGCGAAGTAGCCGAGCAGACCGGCCCGCGCAAGGCTGTACTCGACCACCTCCAGCGGGCAGTTGCTGGCGACGGCGAGCGGGAGGTGGCGGGCGGTGACCCGGACCAGTGCCGCCGCACCCGGCATGGTCACCGGGTCCTCGGCGACGAGTGCCGTGAAGTGCTTCAGGAGCGATTGCGTCATGTCGTCGGCGAGGTCCGGCTTCCCGGACTCCCTGGCCATGAGGCTGCCGCACTCGGTGTAGTGGACGCCCTTGGCCCGCTCGGCGAATCCGGCACGCGGCTTCAGCCCGAACTCTCTGAAGACCCGGCTGCGCGCGTCCTGCCAGTGCCGCTCGGTATCCATCAGGGTTCCGTCGCAGTCGAAGACGATGGCAGCCGGGGACCAGGAGAAGATGCGATGAGGTGTCATTTTCCTGCCGTTCTCGAAGAGCGCGCCGCCCCGCGCCGTCGGCGGTCGCAGTGAGAAGCAGGGCCGCGGAGGGGCTCACTCGGCTACAGAAGATGCGGTGTCGAACGAACCCCGTCGACCGCGCGTGAAGGCGGTTGGATCGCCCCCGGGGTCTACAGCGACGGACATCGTCCGGTCTTTTCGGATGACCCGAGAAACATCGTGGTGACTACGTTAATTTCGTGACAGAGAAGGGCGCAATCACCATTTCGAGTGTTTGACGGCGCGCCCGTTACGCAGTACTCGCGAGGCACACGCGGCGTTCGGAGCGGGCCGAAGAGACCTCATCACCTCGTCAACTCCGTTGAAAACACGGCAATTTGACGGACCGCATCATGCACCGGCGGTCGACGGCCGCGTTCGAAAGCGCCAGACGCAGCGCGAATTTCCTCAATCGGCCGCACCGGCACCCGGCCGAAGAATAATAATAATCTCCGCGCATTAACGGCGCGTGGCCCCGCCAGTGCGCCCGGCGCACGACTCTCCCGGACAAAAAACGAGGGCACTGTCGAACGAAGGTGGAACATACGTGCAGGAAAGGGCACGTGCGACCCGAAGGTCTCTGCTGGAAGCAGCAGCACGCCTTTTCGTTGAACAAGGGTACGCACGGACAAGCATCAATGAGATCAGCGACCTTTCGGGACGCACCAGCGGAGCCGTCTACTTCCACTACTCCAGCAAGGAGAAGCTCGCACTGGCCGTCGTGCGCGAACAGTTCGCCGCCTGGCCGTTGTTGGCCGCCCGCTACGCCGCCCCCGGGATCCCGCCGCTGGAGAAGCTGGTCGCCCTCAGCTTCGACATCGCCACGGCACTGCGCGACGACGTCATGACCCGGGCCGGCGCGCGTCTGTGGGCCGAGCGCCGCACCATCGACGCCGACATACCCACCCCCTTCGCCGCCTGGACGGCTGCCGTCACGCGTCTTCTGGCCGAGGCCCGCGCCAAGGGCGAACTGGCGGGAGATGTCGAACCGTCGGGCGCCGCCACGACCTTGGTGTGCGCGTTCTTCGGGCTGTACAACCTCACGGACGAGATGGCGGAGCACGAGGAGCTCACCGACCGTGTGCACCGCTGGTGGCTGCTGATCCTGAAGGCGTTGCAGGCACGCCCCGAACCCGCCGCTCTGGTGGCGCGGGCCCGGGCACACAGCCGGCCGGCGTCCACCGGATGAACCTCCTGGCCGAACCGTCCGGTCCGCCGAACCGCCCGGTCCGCGGACGCGGTGTCCTTTCATTGTTCCCGGCACCGGGCGGACGACGGCTGATCAGGCCGTCCGGCCCGTGTACGCCGACGGCAGGCGGTCCGTACGGCTTCCGGTAACTGCGATCCGCCTACTTCCCCCGTCCTCCGTACGGGACCGCAGGCGTTCCACCGACCTGGCCGGTGACACGCTCATCTCGTCGGCAGTTGCCCCGGTGGCCGACGGAGCACACAGTGAAGAGGGAGCACACATACGAGATCGGAGCACGTCGTGATCGTTCTCGGAGTCATCTTGCTTGTCATCGGTTTCGTGACCGGTATCTCGATCCTCTGGACGATCGGGATCATCCTCGCCGTGGTGGGTCTGATCCTGTGGGTCCTCGGAGCGATGGGACACGCGGTCGCCGGTCGAAAGCACTACTGGTAGAGCGGCGGCGGCACTCGTTCGTCAGCTCCCGGGAGTACCCGGCGTCGTCGGCCGCGGAGTCTCCGGGACGTGGCGGAACAGTGGCGTGACCGTGGAAGACCGCGGGAATATCTCTCGCCATTCTTCGTTTCTCGGCAATCGGCGAGCGGAGGAGACATGTCAACTGGGACCCTCGTGGCGATCATCGTCGTGGTGGTGGTCGTGCTGGTGGTGTGTGCACTCGTGGCGTGGAGGCTCACGCGCAGACGCCACCTGAAGAAGCAGTTCGGCCCGGAGTACGAGCGTGCGGTGGAGGAGAAGCAGAGCCGCCCTGCCGCGGAACGAGAGCTGCGTGAACGGGAACAGCGCCATGACGCGCTGGAGATCAAACCGCTTTCGGCAGCGGACCGGGAAAGGTACACCGAAGGCTGGAACCGGGCGCAGGAGCGCTTCGTGGACCACCCCGACGACGCGGTCCACGAAGCCGACCGGCTCGTGACGGCACTCATGAGCGACCGCGGCTATCCGACCAAGGGGTTCGAGCAGCAGGCCAGCGATCTGTCCGTCGAGCACGGCCGCACGCTGGAGAGCTACCGCACCGCCCATGAGGTCAGTGACCGCAGCAGCCGCCAGCGGGCGACCACAGAAGAGCTGCGGGGCGCGATGGTCCACTACCGGACTCTGTTCGACGAACTGCTTCACGACGGCGGGCGGCCGCAGGAGTAACGCAAGGGAGCACGAACGCACCTCCGGCCGGAGGGCCGGACGGAGGATCGGACGGAGGCAGAGAGATGGCCATGGGACACCGGGACCCGCAGGGGTCCGAGGCGAGCAGCCTGTCCACTGATGATCTGACCGGTGCGGGCGCCTCGGGGGCAACCCGCGAACGCCCCGCCGAAGCTCCACCGACCTTCCCGGGGGAAGCCGCCACCCCGGCCGGCCGGGGCCCAGGGCCGGGCGGTGCGAACGAGGCGGAACGCCCGGCGTCGGCCGACGCCGGGCCGGACGCCGCTGGAGGCGAGGACGGCGACGAGCCTCTTCTCGGCAGCGAGCAGGAGGAGTTCCGCAGGAGGTGGCAGCGGATCCAGGGCGCGTTCGTCGACGATCCCCGGGAGGCGGTCGGCGCGGCGGACACCCTGGTCGCGGAGGTGATGCAGGCACTCGCGCGGACCTTCTCCGACCACAAGCAGGGGCTCGAAGGCCAGTGGCAGCGGGGCGAGGAAGTGGCGACCGAGGAACTGCGCGTCGCGCTGCAACGCTACCGTTCGTTCTTCAACCGGCTGCTGAAAACCTGAGCGGCTCGCCCGGTGGCGGGCGCGGGCCCCCGGGGCCGCGGCACCGGGGCCCGGCCCGTGGACAGCCGGCCGTCATCCGCCTCCGGGCAGAAGGCCGTCGTCCCCCTCCGGGCAGAAGGCCGGCGCCCGCGTCCGAGGAATGCCGAGGCTCTCTCGAAAGGACCCGGGAATGTCTGACGACGACGTGAGCAAGCGCAAGGTACTGGCCATCGTCACGAATTACGGCGTCGAGCAGGACGAGCTCCTGGTGCCCCTGGAACACCTGCGCGGCTGGGGTGCCGAAGTGGACGTGGCCGCCGTGTCGACGGACGACGTCCAGACGCTGGTGGGCGACAAGGCCCCCGGGAAGACGATCCGGCCCGAACTCACTCTGGCCGACGTGGACCCGGCCGGTTACGACCTGCTGCTCGTCCCGGGGGGCACCTTGAACGCCGACACTCTGCGTGGGCAGGACTCCGCCACCGGCATCGTTCGCTCCTTCACCTCGACCGGCCGGCCCGTGGCGGCCATCTGCCACGGACCGTGGGCCTTGGTCGAAGCCGGTGTCGTGGACGGAAAGAAGCTGACCTCCTACCCCTCGCTGCGGACCGACATCCGCAATGCCGGCGGCGAATGGGCCGACGAGCCGGTCGTCACGGACGACACCCGGGACTGGACCCTCATCACCTCGCGCAATCCGGGTGATCTGGAGGATTTCCTCCGTGAAGTGGATGCGGCACTCGCTGTGAGCGCTCAGTGAGCGCGACGGGTCCGCCGGTCCGGCGCCGCCGCGTGCCCACGGGGCGGCGCCGGTAGGCCGACCGGGCCCTTGCAGCGGTCCACTCAGGTGCTGTCCCCGCGGTCGGGCGTGAAAGGGCCCGCGGCGTGGTGCACATGAAAGCGGGTAGACCCTCACTCAGCACAGGAGCCTCATGTCCCCCAGCGACACCACTCCGCGCTATACCGTCCCGGGCCTCGGCGCCAGACAGGGCGGACAGGTTATCGACTTGTTGAAGTTGCGTCTGCACGCACTCAACGATCTCTCCCTGACCCTCAAGCACATCCACTGGAATGTGGTCGGCCCCCACTTCATCGCGGTGCACGAAATGCTCGACCCGCAGGCAGCCGCGGTGCGCGGCATGGTCGACAGCACCGCCGAGCGCATCTCCACGCTCGGGGGCGAGCCGCACGGCACCCCCGGAGTCCTCGTCTCCGAGCGCACCTGGGACGACTACGGCCTCGGCCGGGCGGATGCCCTGGTGCATCTCGGTGCGCTCGACCTCGTCTACTCCGGTGTCATCGAGGACCACCGGAAAGCCGCCGCGAAGGCCGCCTCGGTCGATCCCGTCACCGAGGACCTGCTCATCGAGCACCTGCGCGCCCTGGAGCAGTGCCAGTGGTTCGTCCGCGCGCATCTGGAGGACAGCTCCGGCACCCTGTCCCGGTCCGGTGCGCGTGCCGGGAAAGAGACCGCCGAGGCGGCGGCGCCGGCACCCAAGGCGGCGGGCAAGAAGGCCACGGGCACGAAGCGGGCAGCCAAGAAGACGGCGTCGGGCAAGCGCGCACGTTGACGTGCGCACGCGTTTCCCGCTCACACGCGTCCACCGGCGCGTGTGAGCCTGCGGCCCGTCGGTCCGGCGCAGTCGTACGCCGGTCACCCGCCAGGGCGGACGCGCGCCGAGCCCACACGCGTCACGGTGGATTTCGATGCCGCTCCTCCCCGTGTCCCGGACGGAGGAACCACTGGCACGCTGCGTCGGCGACGGCTTCCAGAGCGCCGGGTTCCGCGAACAGGTGCGTGGCACCGGGGACCACATGGAGCCCGTGCGGCACCCTCAGGTGTTCGGCCGCCTCCTGGTTCAACCGCAGTACCTCCCGGTCGGCTCCGCCCACGATCAGCAGCACCGGGGACCGCACCCGGCTCAGCACCTCACCGGCCAGGTCGGGACGGCCACCGCGGGACACGACGGACCGGACCCGGCCGGGCCGCTCCGCTGCCGCCACCAGCGCCGCAGCGGCTCCGGTGCTCGCGCCGAAGAGCCCGAGGGGCAGCTCCGCGGTGGCCGGCCGATCGCCGAGCCAGTCGACCGCGGACACCAGACGTCGGCCGAGCAGGCCGATGTCGAAACGGTGCTGCCCCGTCACCGCGTCCACCCGCTCCTCCGGCTCGGTGAGCAGATCCAGCAGCAGCGTGCCCAGCCCTGCCTGCCGCAGGGTCGCGGCCACGGCTCTGTTGCGTGGGCTGTGGCGCGAGCTGCCACTGCCGTGGGCGAAGAGCACCACCCCCGCGGCCTGCGCGGGAATCACCAGGTCGCCGACGATCGCCGATCCGTCGGCAGGTATGGAAACCTCTTCGGAGTTCACCACCGTGATCGCCTCCTTCCCGGAATGCGCCGCAGTGCGGTCGGCCCACACCCCGTTCGGGGCGCGCCCGGCCTTCCGCCCGGGGCGCCCGCACCGGGATCACAGCCCGGACTTCCGGATCCGGCCGGACAGCCGGACCCGGCCGAGGGCCCGGAGCGCCCTTCGCCCTTCGCCCTTCGCCCTTCGCCCTTCGCCGGCGGACTTTGCCGGGTGGGCGCAGCGGCTGAACGGCTGAGCCGCGCCCTCGGTCCGTCCTGCTTGCGTCCGGCTCGTTCCATCATGCCTGGCCCCGGCTCCACCGGCGCTCCCCCGAGCGGTCTGCGGCCGACGCGGCGGGCACAGGGCCCCTCGGCGTGTCCGGGCCCGCCGCGACCGGTGCCCCGGCGAGCCTCAGCTCTTGGGAGAGAAGCGCAGCCGCGTAGCGGCCAGCGCGCCGAGGGCCAGCAGGACGACGGACACCCACAGGCCGGACAGGTGGTTGCCGGTGGCGTCCTCGGCGTAGCCCATGATGTAGGGGCCGACGAAGCCGCCGGTGATGCCGATGGTGTTGAGCAGGGCCAGGCCGCCCGCGAGGGTCTTGCCCGCGAGCCGGGTGGCGGGGAAGTTGAACAGCAGGGGCTGGACGACGAAGAACGCCAGGCCGGTGAAGCAGAAGCCGAGCAGGGCGATGACAGGACCGGCGACGGCGGCGACGATGAGGCCGGTGAACATCATCAGCAGACCGGTCACCACGAAGTTGCGGGAGCGCCGGGGTGTGGTCGCGCGGGGCGGCACCAGTACGGCACCGACGGCCGCGGTGAGCCAGGGCAGTCCGGTCAGCAGGCCGATGGTGAACGGCGAGAGGTCGCCCCAGCCGCCGATGATGCCGGGCAGGAAGTAGACGACGGAGTACAGGGCGACCTGGTGGGTCCAGTTGGCGAAGATGGCCAGCAGCATCTGCTTGTCGCGCAGCACCGTCAGCAGGGAGCCGGATCCGGAGCCGTTGCCGGCCGCCTCGGCGCCCTCGGTCTGTTCGCGGGTGACCGCGTCCTGGACCAGCTGGGCCTCCTGCGCCGTCAGCCACGGCGCCCTGGCCGGGCCGTCGGGCAGGAACCGGAAGATGGCGAACGCCAGGAAGAGGCAGGGAATCCCCTCGATGAGGAACATCCATTGCCAGCCGTGCCAGCCGCCGAACCCGTCCATCTCCATGAGCAGTCCGCCGAGCGGGTTTCCGACGACGCTGGCGATGGAGGCGCCGAGCAGGAGCAGTCCGATGGCCCTGCCGCGGATCTCGGAGCGGAACCAGTAGGTGAAGTAGAGCAGGATCCCCGGCAGCAGCCCGGCCTCGGCGGCGCCGAGCAGCAGCCGCATGGCGTAGAAGGACTTCTCACCCTGCACGAAGGCCATGCAGGCGGAGATGACGCCCCAGGTCAGCATGATCCGGGTGATCCACCAGCGGGCGCCCACGCGGTGCATGATCAGGTTGCTGGGCACCTCGGAGATCGCGTAGGTGAGGAAGAACAGCCCCGCGCCCAGCCCGTAGGCCGCGGCGGAGATGCCGAGGTCGACCTCCAGGCGTTCCTTGGCCAGGCCGATGTTGGTCCGGTCCAGGAACGACATGATGTAGGCGGCCAGCAGCAGCGGCATCAGGCGCCGCAGATTGCGCTGGTCCAGCTCGCCGAGCGCATCGCGCGGGGTTTCGTTCGGTGTGGCCGCACCGGGGGTGCGGGAACCGCGGATCAAAGACATCGGTGTCCTCTTGGAGTGCTCTGGCAGCCGCCGGGCGCGGACTGCGGCCTAGGGTCTTTCGTCTGGATCGGGCCGGATCAGGGAGCGGGGTCCGGTGCGTGCGATCGCAAGGCGGAGGAGGGAGTCGGATGGGGCCTCCCCTGATCGAGCGGAGCCGAGAGCTCGGGGAAGGAGCGTCGGCGACCGACGACAACGCCGCGAGCGTGCGTGCCGGACCCCGCGAGCCCGGCGTGATCCAAACGAGAGGCCCCAGGGGGTGGGGCCGGGCGGCCTGCGACGGTGACGCCGCGGGCCGCCCGGCCGCCGGGGTGGGTTCAGACGACGAGCCGGACCGGGTTCTCCACGGCCTCGGTGAAGGCCGCGAGCCAGCGCGCCGCCACGGCGCCGTCCACCGGACGGTGATCCACGGACAGGATCACGCCCAGCACCTTGGCCACGGTGACCGCACCGTCGCGGACCACCGCCTCGTCGCGTGCGGCGCCGACGGCCAGAATCGCGGCCTGCGGCGGGTTGATGATGGCGGCGAACTCCTCGACCCCGTACATGCCGAGGTTCGACACGGTGATCGAGCCGCCTTCGAGGTCGGCGGGCCGGAGCGCCCCGGAGCGCGCCTGCTCCGCGAACGCGCGGGTCCGCGTGGCGATCGCCGACACCGACAGGTTCTCGGCACCGCGCAGCACCGGGGTCACCAGGCCCGTGTCGGTGGCGACGGCGACCGAGATGTCGACCGTGCCGAACCTGCGGACGGCGTCCGGCCGCCATACCGCGTTCATCTCCGGCACCTGCGTGTGTGCCGTCGCGACGGCCTTGATCAGCAGATCGTTGACCGAGACCTTGACGGGGCTGACGGCGTTGATCCGCTGCCGCAGGGCGAGCAGCTCGTCCACGGCGCAGGTCGCCCGCAGGTAGAAGTGCGGGGTGTGCTGCTTGCTCTCGGTCAGGCGCCTGGCAATGGCCCGGCGCATCCGGCTGTGCGGGATGTCCTCGTGGTCGCCGGTGTCGTCGGGGGCGGACGTCTGCGGCGCGGGGGTGGCCTCCCGAAGGACCGGGACCGGCGCCGCCGCCTGTGTCCGACGGCCCGCGACCGCTGCCTCGACGTCCCGCCTGACGACGCGGCCGCCCGGCCCGGTGCCGGTGAGGACCTCGATGTCCAGGTCCGCTTCCCGGGCCAGCCTGCGGGCCAACGGGCTGCTGAAGACGCGGCCGCCGCGATCCGGGCCGCTGGAGGACGGCGCGGCGGAGGACGCAGCGGTGGAGGACGGCGCGGGCACGGGAGCCGGGGTCGCCGGGGATTCCGGGGACGCCGGGCGCTCCGTGACCGGCTCCTCCGGCACGTCCCGGCGCACCGCCTGCCGGGCCTCGCCGGGCGCGGTGACGCCGACGCCCAGCTCCGCCAGCAGTGCGCCGAGGTCGCCGACCTGCTCGCCGACGGCGCCGAGCACCGCGATCGGGTCGCCGACCTCGACCTCCGCGCCGGCCTCGTAGAGCGTCTTGAGCAGCACGCCGTCCCGCTCGGCGGCGACGTCCACCTCCGCCTTGTCCGTCTCGATGGAGACCAGCGCGTCGTCCTTCGCGAACGGCGCGCGTTCCGCCACTTGCCAGGCGGACAGCACCGCCGCTGCCGCGTCCGCGGCCACGGCGGGCATTCGGAACAGTTCTGCCATGATCAACCCTCCTGGGTGTTCGGTCGTACGGGGAGGGTCAGTTCTCGGTGACCCGCTGGAGCGCGGCCACGACCTCTTCGGTGCGTGCGATGGCCGCCCGTTCCAGCACCTTGCTGATGCTGGGCGAGGATTCCCCGGCCTGGACGCGCTGGACCGGCTGGTCGAGCCAGTCGAAGTAGCGGCGCTGGATCTCGTCGGACAGCCACCCGCCGTAGGAGGTGCCGATGGGGCCCTGTTCGGCGATGAGCACGTTGTTGGTCTTGCGGATGCTCTCGCCGAGGGTGTCCCAGTCGAGACTGGCGCGGTCCAGCCAGCGCAGGTCGACGACCTCGGCGTCCAGGCCCAGTTGCTCGACGGCGTCCAGGACGTAGCCGGTCATCGCGAGGTACGTCACGATCGTGATCCGCGATCCGGTACGGCGCACGGCCGCTCTGCCCACGGGCAGGCAGTAGTCGAAGTCGTCGGCCGGGCCGGGACCGACCGAGTTGTACAGGTCGGTGTGCTCCAGCACGACGACCGGGTCCTTGCAGGTCAGCGCGCTGTTCATCAGGCCCACGTAGTCGAAGGGCGTGGACGGTGCGACGATCCGCCAGCCGGGGGCCGTGGCGAGGATTCCGGCCGGGTCCATGGAGTGCTGTGAGCCGTACCCGGTGCCCATGGCAACCTTGCTGCGCAGGACGAGGGGGACGCCGGAACCCTGTCCGTCACCGCCGAACATGTGCCGGGCCTTGCCGATCTGGTTGAAGATCTGGTCGGCCGCGACCCACATGAAGTCGGCGTACATGAACTCCACCACCGGCTTGTACCGGCCGTCGAGCGCGATGCCGCCGGCGAGCCCGGCGAACGCGTTCTCGCTGATGGGCGTGCCCAGGACCCGGTCCGGGTGGGCTTCGGCCAGGCCCTTGGTCGCGCCGTTGGTGCCGCCCTTGAGGCGGTGCACGTCCTCGCCCATGACGACGACCGACGCGTCCTCGGCCATGCGGCGGCTCATCACCTCGGCCACGACGTCGATGAACTTCCGCTGTTCCAGGCGCCCTTGGAAGGCGTCCGGCCCGGTGCCGGTGTCGGCGAGGCGTACGCCGTCGAACTCGCTGAGGTCGCCCCGTACGCCGACGTCGCGGAAGGACGGGTCGGGCCATTCGGCGGGCTTGATGCGGCGGGTGCCCGGCTTGCCCTCGGGGTCCGGTTCCAGCAGTTCGTCGCTGATGGCGGCCATGACCGCCTTGGCGCGCGCGGTGCACTCCTCGATCTCGTCGGCGCTCAGGATGCCGTTCTCGACGAGCTGCCGGGAGACGAGGGCCAGCGGGTCGCGGGCCCGCCACTCCTTCTCCTCGTCCTTGGTGCGGTAGCCGAAGGCGCTGCCCGGGAACGGGCCGTTCTGGTGGAAGTAGCGGTAGACCTCGGCCTCGACGATCGTGGGGCCCCGGCCGGCGCGCATGTGGTCCACGGCCTCGCTCATGGCCAGGTACACGGCGAGCGGGTCCATGCCGTCCACGCGCCAGCTGGGGATGTTGAAGCCCAGGCCGCGCGCCGAGAGCCGGGGTTCGGCCGTCGCCTCGTCCACGTGGGTGGAGACGGCGTACTTGTTGTTCTCGATGAAGAAGCAGACCGGCAGCTTCCAGGCCGCCGCGAGGTTCATCGTCTCCAGCACGGAGCCGATGTTGACCGCACCGTCCCCGAAGTAGCTGACCGAGACGGCGTCAGTGCCGGCCTGCCGCGCCGACCAGGCGAACCCGGCGGCCTGGGGCACGCCGCCGCCGACGATCGCGTTGGTGCCCATGGCTCCGGCGTCGCGCCACTGCAGATGCATGGATCCGCCCCGCCCCTGGCAGAAACCCCTGGCCAGGCCGCAGATCTCGGCCAGGCTGCGCAGCAGGACGGTGCGTACCTCGCCGTCGACGGGCCGGCGCAGGTCGATGCCGCCGGGCGCGACATATCCCAACGCCTTGGCCAGGAACTGGTGGTGTCCCCGGTGCGAGCCGCCGACGAAGTCGGCGCCGGTCAGGGGGAGTACGGAACCGACGGCGCCGCCCTCCTGGCCGATGCTGGAGTGCGCCGGTCCGTGGACCAGCCCCTGGCCCGCGAGGTCGAGGACGGACTCCTCGAAGGTCCTGATCAGCAGGGTCTGGGTGAACATCGAGGTCAGCAGCTGCGGGTCCGCGCCGTGCCAGTCCTTCTTGGTCGCCGTCACCTCGGTCCAGGGTGAGGCGGGGGCCAGTTTCCGGTGTGTGGGCATGAGCACTCTCCTGTGTGATTCGGTGAGCACTGTCGCAGCGAATGGATCCATAGCCAATACCTCGTTACCGGAACGTTACGTTCAGATTTCGCGAGTCCCCATTGACTGCGGCCCTTCTGGCGGCGCACTGTGAGAGACATGGCGGATAGATGGATCCATTCCAAAAGTGACCCGGGGCGTGGGCTTCCCGGTCTGGCCGGTGTCGAACACGTCGGCTTCACCGTTCCCGACCTCGAAGAGGCGACCCGGTTCTTCGTCGAGGTGATCGGCTGCGAGCAGGTCTACTCGCTCGGCCCGTTCCGCTCCGACGGCACCTGGATGAGCGACCACCTCGGCGTCCACCCGCGCGCCGTCATGCGCGAGCTGCGATTCTTCCGCTGCGCCGGCGGCCCGAACTTCGAGATCTTCGAGTACGAGGCCCCCGGACAGGAGAAGCGGCCGCCGCGCAACAGCGATGCCGGCGGTCACCATCTCGCCTTCTACGTCACCGACCTCGATGCCGCCCTCGCGCATCTGCGGCAGCACGGCGTACGGATCCTGGGCGAGCCCACGGCCAGCTCGGGCCCGAGCGAGGGGCAGCGGTGGGTCTACTTCCTCACACCCTGGGGGATGCAGTTGGAGCTGGTCTCCTACCCCGGCGGAAAGCAGTACGAAGCCGACTCGCCGGTACGGCTGTGGCAGCCTTCCGTCTGAACACGCTGCCGTACCGCCGCACCAGGGAGAGCCATGTCACGGAAGCCCACCACCGAGTCCGACACGTCCTCGCCCGGCGCGTCCGGCCCCAGCGCCGCCGTCGCCAGCCAGCGCGTCGCGGACCATCTGCGTGCCGCCATCCTGAACGGTGAACTGCGCCCCGGCGCACGGATCATGCAGGAGCAGGTCGCCGCGCAGCTCGGCGCCAGCCGACTGCCGGTGCGCGAGGCCCTGCGGATACTGGCGGCCGAGGGCCTGACGGTCGTGAAGTCCAACAGCGGCGCCTGGGTCTCCAGAATGGACATGGCGGAGTGCGAGGGCGTCTACAAGATCCGCGAGCGCCTAGAACCGCTCGCCCTCGGCGAGAGCATTCCGCACCTGTCCGCCGACCAGGTCGCCGAACTGGAGACGATCGCGCGGCAGATCGAGCTCACCACCGATGTGGACCGCTTCCTGGCCCTCGACCGCCGCCTGCACCTGCTCACCTACGCCGGATGCCGTGTCGCCCAGATCACCGCCATGGTCGACCGCTTCTGGAACACCACACAGCACTACCGGCGCGCCTTCGCCCGGCTCGCGGGCGACAGCGGCTGGGAGCTGATCCACGCCGAACACCGCCTGATCATCGAAGCGATCAAGCGAGCCGACACCGTCGACGCCGAACGCTTCCTCACCGGCCACATCCGCCGTACACGGCTGGAACTGACCCAACACCCCGAACTGTTCACCGAGGACGACCATGACACCGACCACACAGCAGACGCAGCAGACTCCGCGGGCTGACGCCCGCCCCTTCGAGGGCCGGACCCTCCTCCTGTCGGGCGCGGGCGGCGGCATCGCCCGCGAGGTGGCCCGGCAGTTCCACGCCGCCGGCGCCAACCTGGTGCTCGGCGACCTGGACGCCGGAACGCTGGAGGAGTTCGCCGCGACGCTCGACCCCACCGGTACGACCGTGATCACCCGCACCCTGGACGCGGCGTCGCCGGAGAGCAACAACGCCTTCGTCGCCGCCGCGGTCGAGACGTTCGGCTCGGTCGACTTCCTCGTACCCGCCGCCGGGATCTATCCCGAGCAGGCCGTCGCCGACATGACCGACGAGCAGTGGAACGCCGTCATCTCGGTCAACCTCAACGGCGTCTTCTACCTCACCCGCGCCGTCCTGCCCCACCTCAACGAGGGTGGCAGCATCGTCAATCTGACCTCCATGGCCGGCCACCGCGGCAGCGTCCGGCACGCGCACTACGCGGCGACCAAGGGCGCGCTGCTCGCCTTCTCGCGCAGCCTCGCGTGGGAACTCGGCTCCAGGGCACGGATCAACATGGTCTCGCCCGGAATCATCGAGACCTCCATGACCCGCGACTACGTCGCCACCCGCGGCGACACCGCGCTCTCCACCACTCCCCTGGGCCGCCTGGGCAGGCCGGAGGAGGTGGCCTCCGTCGTCACCTTCCTGTGCTCGCCCGCGGCGAGCTTCGTGCAGGGCGAGGTCATCCATGTCAACGGCGGCATGCACATGGTCTGAGCACGCACGAGAACACCGGTGGAGAACACGGGAGAAGGAACGGAACGGAACATGAAGACCGAAGCGGCGATCTATCCCGACCTGCGCGGCAGGTCCGTGTGCGTCACCGGCGCCGCGCGCGGCCTGGGCCTGGCGGCGGCCGACGCCTTCGTGCACGCCGGATGCCATGTGCTGCTGCTCGACATCGACGGCGCCGAACTGGACCGGGTGCGGCCCGCACTGGCGGCGGGCCGCCCGGACCAGGTGATCGCGACGGCCACGGCCCCGGTGAGCGACCAGGACGCGGTGACGGCCGCGCTCGCCGGCTTCACCGCCCGGACAGGCGGGCTGTCCATCATGGTCGCCAACGCCGGTGTGTCCGCCAACGCCCCCTCCCTCGACCTCGAACTGGACCGCTGGAACACCGCATTGGACGTCAACCTCACCGGCGTCTTCGTCTGCGCGCGCGCCGCGGCCCGCATCATGCGCGAGGGCGACGGAGGGGTCGTCCTCACCACCTCGTCGATGTACGGGGTGACCGCCGGACCCGAGCGCGCGGCGTACTGCGCGACCAAGGCCGCCGTCGCCGCCCTCACCAAAGTCCTGGCCGTCGAGTGGGCCCCGTACGGTATCCGCGTCAACGCACTCGCGCCCGGGTACGTCGAGACCGGCCTGGTCGCCCAGCTCTCCGCCGCCGGGCGGCTGGACACGGAGGCCCTGCGTCGCCGCACTCCGCGCGGCCGCCTCGGCCGCCCGGAGGACATCGCGCATCTCGCCCTCTTCCTGTCCTCCGGGGTGTCCGCGAACATCACGGGCCAGGTCGTGGTCAGCGACGGCGGCTGGACGGCCGACGGCTATGCGGTGGTGCCGGGCTGAGGTGCCCGGCCCGGCATTGCCGGCGGCGGCCGGACATACCGCGCACCGCCTCCTCCGTGCCACGGTCGCGAGGTACGCGGAAGACCCTCCGCGGATCCGGTGCGGCATGCCCGGGTCATCCCTCAGGTGTCGACAGCGGCGACCCACTGACGCTATTTTCCTTACGTGTATAAAAACGCGGGGCGCCCCGGATCGGTGGTGACGACGGCGGCCGTCGCCCGGTTCGCCGTCGCCCCGGCCCGGTCGGTGGTCGACGCCGTACCGCCCGGTCGTCGTCGGCGGTCCGTGCCGGGCCTTGCCGTCTTCGGGCCGTGCTCACCGGCGGGCAAGCCGGCCCAGGCACCCCGGCAACTGGCCGCCCCTACCGCGTCGGCGATGCTCACCACCCCGTTCACCGAGGGACCGCAGGGCGTGCGCACTCGGGGTGCGGAGCGGGATGTTGCCCCGCCGACGGGCCACCACACCTGTCCCGCGATCCGCCGCCCCACAGAGAACCGACCGGAAGGAATACCGTCATGACGGCAACCCCCATCACGGCAACCCCCATCGACATGTTCGCCTCGGCGTTGCATTTCCACCCCGACGGCGGTGTCCGAGCCGCCGAACGGCAGATGACGAACAGTGACTCCGGCGCCTGGCAGATCGCGACCTTCCACGTGGAGACCGACGCCGACGTCCACGCCGACCACTGGGAGATGCACCCGGAGGCCGAGGAGGCGGTGTGCTGCCTGACCGGTGGCATCCGCCTCCACTTCCGTCCCACCGGGCCCGACGGCACCGAGGAGATGGTTCAGTTGCAGGCAGGCACCGCCGTGATCGTTCCTCGCGGCCGTTGGCACCGCCTGGAACTGGACGCCCCCAGCGACCTGATGTCGATCACCCTTCGCCACGGCACCCGCCTCGAAAAGCGCACCGTCACCCGCTGACCGGAAGGCGGCCCGGCAGACCCGCTGCCGGGACACCACCGGCCTCGCCCGCTCCTCACGGCGTTCCGGCGCGCCGCCGGCGGCCGTGCACCGAGCGACCGGGCCGCCGAACGCACCCGGATTCCCGCCCCGAAGGGGCGTGTCCGTCGGCTCTGCCCGATGGCGTGCAGACATATCCTGAGCGCGTCCGCGGGGGACAAACCGGACCCGTCCCACCCCGGTCGGCACGCATCGGGCCGTTTCCTTCTCGTCTCTCTTTCTCGTCTTCCGCCGCGGCGCCCGGACCGCCTCACGAGGATTTGCCATGACCATCCGGCCGAGGCCGCGCACCTGGGCGGACCGGGTCGGCCGCCGCACCGTACAGTCCCATGTCCTGTTCGGCGGAGTGTACGGAACAGTCCTGGCCAGCTCGTTGGTCGCCGCCCTCGCACCGCACGGCACCGGTCGCTCCTTCAGCTACCTCTACGACGCCGCGTGGCTCCTCATCACGGCGCTCGCCTCCGCGCTCGCCCACGGGTACGCGCATCTGGTCGCCGCACGCGGCGCATACGTCACTCACGGCCCACTCACAGCCCTTCGCTCCATGGTCGACGAGTGGCCCCTGCTCGTGGCGACGCTGCCGTCCCTCATCCTGCTCGTCGGGGCGGGTATGCGGTGGTGGCCGTCGGGCGGTATCGAATACGTGATTCTGACGGTGAACACCGTGCTGCTCTTCTCCTGGGGGCTGGCGGCGGGCCGGGCGGGCGGACGCAACTGGCCCACCTCGGTGCGCACCGGCATCGCCGACGCTCTCCTCGGCGTCGCCGTCATCGTCGCCAACACGGTGATCAAATGAGCCTTCGGTCACGGCAGCCTCAAGCGCGGACTCCGGTTGCCCCCCGCTCCCGGCCTGCCGACGGTCGGCGACATCAGGGCTTCACCCGTTGCGGACATGCCCGCACAGCCACTGATGCACTGCGAACGCCGTCGGCGCGGAGTGCTCCTCAAGCATGGAGAAGTGGTCGCCCGCCACCTCCAGCCGCTCGTGTTCCAGCGGCCAGCCGACGCGCGTCCCGTCGCCGAGCAGGCCGGACAGGGCCCTGACGTCCGCGGCCCCCACCAGCACGGTCCGGGTGGCCACCGGCCGGGGCCGCCAGCCTTCGAGCAGCTGCCCGTACCATGCCATCGCCGTGAACTGCTCGTCGACGACGGGCAATTGCGGGAACCGTTCGAGCAGGCGCCGTGTGATCACCGACATCCCGCGGGCCATGGCAGGACCGGTCGACCTGGGTGTGTCGAGCAGCACCAGCGCGGCGGGCGGGGCCTCGGCGGTCTCCAGCCGTCGTACGAGTTCATGGGCGAGCCAGCCTCCGGAGGAGTACGCCGCGAGCGCGAACGGGCGGTCCCGGAATCGCTTGAGCAGCGTCGTCGCCAGTGCGTCCGCGGCCGCTTCCAGGTTCAGGGGCAGTGGCTCCCCGGCCGCGTATCCGGGGGCGGAGGCCGTCCACACCTGACGGCGGTCGCGGAGCGCGGAGGCGAACTTCACGTACTGGTACGCCCCGGTGGGGGCGACGAGGGACGGCAGGCAGACCAGCGGTGGTTCCTGCTCGCCGTCCGACAACCGCAGGGTCTCCGTCGCGGGTCCGTTTCCGGCCGCGAAGGTCGGCCGGAGTCGTGCGGCGGCTGACAGCAGGTCACCGGCCTGTTCCGGCGTGCCGGTCTCCACCGCCGTGCGGAAGAGCTGGGCGACGGGGTGTGCCGACGCCCGTGACGTGTCCGCCCCAGGTGTCCGGGAGGCGGTGGCGGCGGGGGCCGGTTCGGCCGTCTCGGGCCGCAGACGCGCGATGAGGGCGTCCACGCGGGGACCGCCGGTCTCGATGAAGTGGGCGGTGAGTTCTCCGACCGACTCGGCGTCGAAGAGCAGGGTCGACGAGACGTCGCCGAGATCCTCGCGCAAGGCGTTCGTCAGCTGGAGGACGAGGATGGAATCCATCCCGTAGTCACTGAGCGGGGCCGAGAGAGCGATCCGGTCCGCCGGAATACCGAGGGTCCGCGCCGCCTGTTCACGGAGGTACCCCGCCATCGTCCCGGAGCGGCTCTCCGCGGCGGGAACGGGCGTGCTCCCCGTCCGGGCCTCGGCCTGCCCTGTCCGGGCCGGCACGGGTTCCGGAGCAGGTTCCGGAGCGGGTTCCCGCCCCGGCACGGGTTCCGGGGCGCGAACCGGTTGCGACGGTGCTCCGGCGTCGGGCTCCGGCCGGGGGCGCGATCGCCGCGTCGCGGATGTCCGGCGTCCTGGCGCCGTCTCCGCCTGGCACACGATTCCGTCGCTCTCGGCGGCGATGATCTGCTGCCCGAGCTCATGGGCCTGCGGCAGCACGAAGACGGACGACCGGAACCCTTCGCCCTCCAGCACCTCGCGCCAGTTGTCGGGCGACAGCGCCGGTGAGCCGGGTACGCGCAGCGAGTCGTCCTCGAAGAGCCACCAGCCCTCCAGCAGTCCGAAGGTGAGATGGCTGAAGATGTCGAACGCGGCGAGTTCGTTCAGCAGCAGCCAGCCTCCGTCGCGCATGGCCGCCTTCGCGTTGCGGATCGTGTTGCGGGTGTCGCGCGTCGCGTGCAGCACGTTGGCGGCGATGACCAGGTCGTAGCTCCCGCCCTCCACGCCCTGTCCCGCGAGCGGCCGTTCGGCGTCGAAGCGGGCGTACGAGAGGTACGGCGTCCGTGGCCCGTACGCGGTCCGGGCGTGGTTCAGGAACGCCTTCGAGACGTCGGTGTACGTGTAGGTCTCGATGTGCTCCTGGAAGGGACGCAGCGCGGCGAACATGCCGACGCTGGTGCCGCCCGTGCCCGCGCCGATCTCCAGGATGCGCAGGCGCGCGCCCGGATCCAGCCGCAGCCGCTCGGCGACGACGGCGGTGGCCGCGTCGGCCATGGCCCGGTTGTACATGTCGGCGACCCGGTTGTTCCGGTACGTGCCTTCGACGAGGGCGACGGAGCCCCGCGGGAACAGGATGTCGGTGGGCCGGGTCCTGCCGGTGAGGATGTCGGGCAGTGCCCGCAACGTGGCGTCGAGGAGGGCGGCTTCGGCCTTCTTGTCGGGGTCCGCGGACCACTCCGCGCGGTACCGGTCCCACTCGCGTCGGACGTCCTCCAGCGGCGGGGCCGACGCCGGCACGACGCGGAGCGCGTGATCGAGCCACGTGTCGTACCTCGTCAGGATTCCGGCGCGGTCACGGAGTTCCGTGACCCGGGTGTCATGACCGCGGGTGTCCGGAGTTCCGGGACCGGGCAGGCCGCCGAGTGCTTCGAGATGTGCACGGAGCAGGCGTGCGAGGAGCGGATCGCGTTCGGTCCTGCGCCATGCGGCGACCGCGCGCAGGACCTCGCGCTCGGCGGGCGCCCCGACTCCGGCCACGACCGCGTCGGGTGCGACGCGGGTCCGCGCCCGCTCGTACACGGTCACCCGTGCGGCCGGATCGATGCCCGTGAGGGCGTCGGGCCGCCTCGACCTGATGAAGCCCACCTGCCGCTGGGGACCGCCGAGGAGCGTTTCGAGCGCCCGCATCGCCTCGGGCGGCTCGATCGAGACGAGCCCCCAGCGCGCCATGCTCTCCCGGTGGCGTTCCGACGAGGCGCTGCCGGTACTCCCCCACCATCCCCAGTTCATCACCTTCACCGGGTGGGTCCGGTGCCGGGAGAGGTGGTGGGCGTAGGCGTCGCTGAAGGTGCATCCCGCCGCGTAATTGCTCTGCCCGGCGGCCGTCGTGAACGACTGGACCGACGAGAAGAACAGCAGGAAGTCGAGGGCGTCCTCCGCGAAGGCCTCGGCGGTGGCGACGCCGGCGTCGATCTTCGCCGTGAGACCTGCGCGGAGTGTCGCTTCGTCCATCCTGGCCAGGCTCTGGTCCCGCAGCACGAGCGCTGCCTGGATCACGCCGTGGATCCGCGGGTGGTGCTCCTTGATCTGTGCGCGGGCGCGGCGCAGCGAGGCGGGGTCCGCGGCGTCCGCGGACACGTAGCGCACATCACCGCGGCAGCTGCGCAGCTTCGCGTCGATCTCGGCGTCCTGCGGGCGCCGCCCGATCCAGATGACGTGCGCGCCGTAGCGTTCCACGACGTACTGGGTCCATACGGTGCCCAGACCGCCCGCGCCGCCGATCACGACGTAGACGCCGCCCTCCCGGTACGCCTGTTCCTCGGCGTTCCCCGGCTCGTCGGGCACCCAGCGTCGCACCAGCCACTGGCCCGCGCGGCGCACCAGGGTGTCGCCCGCCGCATGCTCGGGGAGGGCCAGGAGATCCGCGGGCGGGGTGGCGGTGTCGAGGTCGGTCCGGTGGACCGACCAGTGGGCGTACTCGTGCGCGAGTGATCCGAAGAGGCCGTGCAGCCCCGCGTGGGCAGGCGCTGTCGGCTCCGTGTCGTGCGTGGCCAAAGCGCGCCGCGTGACCAGTGTGATGGCGAGCGGGCGTGCGTCGTGCCCGGTACGGATGAGCGCCTTGATCATGCGGAAGGCCGCGATCACACCCTCCTCCTGGGCCGCGACGAAGCCGGCGGTGTCCGTCGGTGCGAGGGCCGAGGGGGTGCCCGGTTCCGCGTCGGGCGCCATCCAGACGAGGTGGCTGACCGGAGCGGTGGTCCGGAGCCGGCCGGCCAGCTCGTCCGTCGATGCTCCGGGGGCGGGGTCCCATGCCGTGACGCGCGGGTACCGGTGGGCGAGCACGGCCCGTTGGCCGGCCGTTCCTCCCACCACCAGGACGTGGTCCGGGTCCGGGGCGCGTCCGCCGGCCGGGGGCCCGGGTACGGGTTCCCACACCGGTGCGAACAGGTCCGGCACCGGTTCCTTGGCCCTGCGCGAGGTGTAACCGGTCATGCGGACGCAGACCTCGCCGTCCTTGTCGACGAGGTCCACGTCGAGTCTGCTCAGCGGGGTCACCGTCCGCGCCGCGTCGGCGACCCGGACGACGGCCCACACCGAGGCCGGGCACGGGGCCAGGAGCTCAAGGCGGTCGAGCGCGAAGGGCACCACCGTCTCCGGAGGTTCCGCGCCGTCGGTGAGGTGGAGCGCGATCGAAGCCTGGACGGCCGAGTCCGTCAGAGCCGGGTGCAGGACGTACGGTGCGGCCGGGTCCGCCTCGGAGGGCAGGTCGAGTCCGGCGAGGACGGTAGCGTCACCGACGTATGCCTCGCGGACGGCACGGAGCGACGGTCCGTGGACGATCCCCATCGAGGCCAGTGCCTCGCGGATGCGTTCGGCGGATACGGTTCGCGCGCCGTTCGCGCGAAGCGGCGCGAGTGCGACGCGGGCGGGGCGGGGCGTGCCGGAGACCGATACGCGCCCTGTGGAGCACACGACGGAGTCTGCGGCTCCCTCGGTCCGCGAGCTGATCTCGAAGGTGAGGTCGTCGCTCTCCGCCGCCGCCTTCACCAGGACTTCGACGCTCAGGGGTGCTCCGTCCTGGACAATCGGCCGCATCCAGGCGATGTCGCTCATCCGCAGGGGCGTCGTCGCGTCGATGCCCAGCGCACGGACCGCGGTCTCCCGTGCCATTTCGAGGTGGACGACGCCCGGGAGGACGCGCTGTCCGCGCACGGTGTGGTCGCGCAGGACGGACTCGTCGCCCTTGAAGACGGTGGTGGCACGCAGCGTGCCCGGCACGTCCGCCCTGTTCTCCACGGCGGACGACTCGTGGATCAGCGGATGCGCCACCACCGGCCGGTGCAGCGCGGCACGGAGCGGCGCGGGCGGGGCGGCCGGGGGCAGGGGTCCTGCCCAGTGGCTCTCCTGGGCGAAGGGGTAGGCCGGCAGCGGCACCCGCAGATGGGTTCCCGCCGCGAACACCGCGCCGTAGTCGAGTTCCGCTCCCTGGGTGAAGTACCCGGCGAGCGCGGTGAGATCCGCGCGGTGGGAATCGGCGGAGGAGGCCCGTACCGGGTCCGCGCAGCGGCGCAGGCACTCGTCGCCCCCACTCGGTTCCGGGCCCGCCCCGGTCCGGCCCCTCGGCGCCGCGCAGCCGGTGAACGCGTCCGTTCCGTCGAGCCCTGCGTCGAGGATCCTCAGCAGCTCGGTGCGGTCCCGCACCACGCAGGCGAACCGGTGGGCGAATCGGGCCCTGCCGACCGCGAGCGTGTGGGCGAGGTCCCCCAGATCCGGGGAGTCCGCACGGCGGCAGTGTGCCGACAGCCGGGCGACCTGCTGGGCCAGTTGCTCGCGTGAGCGGGCCGAGAGGAGGACGAGGTGGGCGGGGCGGGGCGTACGGGTGCGGGAGGAGGCCGGCGCCTCCTCGATCACGAGGTGCGCGTTCGTACCGCTCGCGCCGAAGGAGCTGACGGCACCGCGTCGGGGGCCGCCGTCGGAGGGAGTCTCCCAACGGTGGTCGCGCGTGCTCACGTAGAAGGGGCTGCCGTCGAGGCCGATGGCGGCGTTCGCGGTCTCGAAGTGGAGCGAGGCGGGGATCCGTTCGTGCCGCATGGCGAGGAGGACCTTGAACACGCCGGCGATGCCCGCGGCGAACTGGGTGTGGCCGATGTTGGTCTTGATCGAGCCCAGCGCGCAGTATCCGGTCTTCCCGGTGCCCGCCCGGAACGCCCGGTCGAGCGCCGAGAATTCGATGGGGTCGCCGAGCGGGGTTCCCGTTCCGTGCGCCTCGACGAGCCGGATGGTCCCGGCGTCGACGCCGAAGGACGCGTAGGTGTCCCGGAGCAGGCGCTCCTGCGAGACGGAGCTGGGCGCCGTGATCCCGTTGGTCGCACCGTCGTGGTTGCTGCCCGTGGCGCGGATCACCCCGTGGATGTGGTCGCCGTCGGCCAGGGCGTCTTCGAGCCGCTTGAGTACGAGAACGCCCACGCCTTCGCCCGGCACGAAACCGTCGGCGCGGTGATCGAAGGTGTGGCACCGTCCGGTCGCCGAGAGCATTCCGGCGCGTCCGGCCAGTTCGTAGAGACGGGGCGTCGACTGGACGAAGACTCCGCCCGCCAGGGCCGTGTCCATCTCGCCCGACCAGAGCCCGCGGCACGCCAGGTCGATTGCGACGAGTGAGCTGGAGCACGAGGTGTCGACGGCCAGCGCGGAACCTCTCAGGTTGAGGAAGTACGAGACCCGGGCCGGGATGAGGGACGCGTTGTTCCCCCAGAACGCATGTGCGGGCCCGTCGTCCCCGACGACCTCCCGGTAGTCCCCGTTCCAGCAGCCCACGTACACGCCGCAACGGGCTTCGTCCAGTTGCCCGCCGGCGTATCCCGCGTCCTCCAGCGCCTTCCACGCCTCTTCGAGGAGCAGACGCTGCTGCGGGTCCATGGCCGCGGCCTCGACTCCCGAGATCCCGAAGAACTGCGGGTCGAATGCGTCGATCCGGTCCAGGAATCCGCCGCTCGTGCAGCGCGGCGATCCGTCGGTGCCGGTGCCGGTGCCCCGGAGATTCCAGCGGGTCGCCTCGGTGACGAGGTCGTCGCCGTTCACGAGGTGTGTCCAGAGGTCGTCGAGGGTGTCGGATCCGGGAAACCGCCCGCTCATTCCGACGATGGCGACCGGCGACCGGTCGGCGGCCGGACGGGAGGAGCCCGGGGCGGGCGCGGTCCCGGGACGGGCCGCGACGGCGGCGTTCGGGGCCGGGGCCGGGACGCCGATGGCGCCGTACTCCGCGAGCAGATGCGCGACGAGGCGATCGGGCGAACTGTGATCGAAGACGACACCGGTCGAGAGGTCGAGTCCGAACGCCTCGTTGAGCAGATGCACGAGACGGACCGCGAGGATGGAGTCGAGTCCGTGGTCGGCGAATGCGAGCGCGCCGTCGATCTCGTCCTGCGGCATGGCCAGCACTTCCGCGATCTTCGCACGCACGGTGCGGGCGACGCTCTCGTCACGCGTGGGATCACCCGTGGTGCGGGCTCCGCCGTGAGGGGTGCCGTTCCGGGGCTGGGGTACGGCGGCTGCCGCGGCGCCGACGGTTTCAGCACCCCGAACCGGCGCCAGGTCCCCGATCCAGAACCGTTCCTTCGCGAACGGGTACGTCGGCAGTGACACCCGGCGGAGCAGCGGCGCCGGGTGCAGCTTCCCCCAGTCCAGCTCCACGCCGTCGACCCAGAGAGCAGCCAGCTTGTCGAGCCTCCCCGCTCCGGCCCACCGCTCGACGAGGAGCTCCCGCAGGTCTTCGTCGGCGGCGATCTCGGCGACGGTGCCCCGGGCGGGCCCGGCATCGCCCCGGTGGAGGCCCGGTATCGCCGCCCCGTCCCCCGCCGTCGCGTACTCACGCAGTACGCGACGGAGCTCGGAGAGGGAGGACACGGTCGACGCCAGGCGTTCCTTCATCGCCTGACGTCCGGTCTGCAGGGTGAAAGCGAGATCGGCCAGACCGACGTCCTCGCGTTCCGGATCGCTGCGTTCGAGGAATGCCACCAGGCGCGCGGCGGCCTGCCGAAGCCGCTCCGGTGTCCGCGCCGAGAGCACGACCAGGTGCTCGGCCCCCTCGTCGCGAACCACCTGGTGTGCGGCGTCCTTCGCCACGTATTCCTCGATGATGACGTGCGCGTTCGACCCGCCCGCTCCGAAGGACGAGACCGCCGCGATCCGCGGGCCCTTCGACTCCCAGGGCGCGAGGGTCCGCTGGACGAAGAACGGCGTCTCCTCGAACCGGATGCCCGGGTTCAGTTCCTCGCTGTGCAGGCTCGGTACGAGTGTCCGGTGCCGGAGCTGAAGCACGGTCTTGGTGACGCCCGCGATGCCCGCGGCGGCCTCCAGGTGCCCGATCGCCGACTTCACGGATCCGATCGCGCAGAACTGCTTCTCCCGCGTCGACTGTCCGAAGGCGAGCGAGAGCCCCTGTACCTCGATCGGATCGCCCAGTTCCGTGCCCGTGCCGTGCGCCTCGACGTAGCTCAGCTCCCGCGCCGGTACCCCGGCCCGGGTCAGCGCGTCGCTGATCAGCTCCGCCTGGGCGGTCGGGCTGGGCACCGTGTAGCCGTTGGACCGGCCGCCGTGGTTGATGCTCGTCCCGCGGACCACGGCCAGGATCCGGTCCCCGTCCGCGAGGGCCCGGCCGAGTGGCTTCAGGAGCACCGCGCCGACGCCCTCGCCGGGCACGAAGCCGTCACCGCCGCTGCCGAAGCTCCGTACGTGCGCCTGCGACGACAGCATGGTGGAACGGCACAGTTCGACGTAGTCGGACGGGTGCAGATAGAGGTTCACCCCACCGGCGACGGCCAGCTCGCAGGCGCCCCGGCGCAGATGTTCGCATGCCTCGTGAATCGCCGTGAGCGACGACGAGCACATCGTGTCGACCGTGAGGCTCGGTCCTCGGAGGTCCAGGACGTACGAAGCCCGTGCGCTGAGCGAGGCGAAGGAGAGCGACGGCACGATCGTCTCGCCCGACGGCAGGAGCGCCGCGCCGTGCCGGGCGTGGCCGGACTTGGTCACGCCGGCGAAGACGCCGACCCGCCGCTGGTGGCGGCGCGCCAGCTCCTCGGGGGTGTAGCCCGCGTCCTCGATCACTTCCCAGGCGGCCTGGAGGAAGAGGCGCTCCTGCGGGTCCATCGCATAGGCGTCGCGCGGGGCGATCCGGAAGAAGCGCGGATCGAACGCGTCGAAGTCGTCCAGGAATCCGCCCCACTTGCTGTAGCTGCGGCCCGTGGCGACGGCTGTGGCACGATCCGGTTCGTAGAAACCGTCGAGCGGCCATCGGCCGGCCGGGATCTCGGTGACGCAGTCGCGCCCCGCCTTGAGGTTCTCCCAGAACTCCTCGGTGTTCCCGGCCTGCGGATAGCGCCCGCTCATTCCGATGATCGCGATCGCGTCGTCCCGGCCGGGACGGCCGACGGCATCGGGCGCGGTCGGCGAGTGCCGTGGTGCCGGCGCGGTGACCGCTTCGGCCGGTTCGTCCGTCCTTTCGGAAACGGGCGCGGAAGCGGAAGCGGGCACGGGCGCGGAAGCGGGCACGGCGTGTTCCCCGGCGAGTCGCCCTGCGACGGCGCGCAGCGTCGGGAATTCGTAGAAGAGGGTGGTCGGGACCTCGCCGTACAGCGCGGACAGTTCCCTGTTGAGCTGCACGACCATGACTGAGTCGAGCGCGAGGTCGGCGAGCGGCCCATCGGCGTCGACGACGTCGACGGGGAGCTTGGTGACCCGGGCGAAGAGCTCGACGACGGACCGGAGCGTCTCCCGTGCACGGCCCGCGGTTGCCGTCCTCCGTGGAAGAGCGGGCGACGGGGAGGACGCGGACACGTCCTTCGCCGTCTTCGCAGACGCGGGCACGGCCTTCGCCGTCTCGCCGTGATGGACCCATACCCGGTCCTCGCCGGCCTCGCCGAGCCGCCAGGCGCGCAGGAGGGCCTCGACCCCCTCGTCCGACTCCATGGGAACCAGGCCCCGGTCCTGTCGGAGGCGGGCGCGTGCCGCGTCGTCCACGGTCATCCCGCCGTCCTTCCAGAGGGGCCAGGCGATCGCCGTCGTGCGGCCCGCGCGCTCGCCCGCGGCCACGCGTGTGTTGCGCACGGCGGCGTACGCGTCGAGGTAGGCGTTCGCGGTGGCGTAGTCGGACTGACCGGGGTTTCCGGTGACGGCGGCACCGGAGGAGAAGAGGAGGAGGAAATCGAGCGCCAGGTGCGCCGTGGCCCGGTCCAGGTGGACCGTGCCGTCGACCTTGGGGGCGAGCACCTCGTCCCACTGCTGGGCGGTCTTGTTCACCAGGCGGGCGTCCTGGATCACGCCTGCGGCGTGGACGATTCCGTGGATGCCGCCGGATTCCTCGTCCACGCGCGCGACGAGGTGCCGCACCTCCTCCCAGCGGGAGACGTCCGCGACGGCGTACCGGGCCGCGGCGCCGGCTTCCCGCAGTTCGGCGAGCAGCCGGTCCACGCGTGCGTCCTGCGGGGACCTGCCGACGAGGACGAGCGTCGGGCCGACGGCGTCCCGTGCGATCCGTCGCGCCACGAGGGCACCGATGCCGCCGGCGCCGCCCGTGATCAGGTACACGCCCCCGGCTCGCCAGGGCGTGCGCGTGCCGTCGGACGTCTTCGGCTCCCAGGTCCGCACCTGGCGTTCGGCGCCGCGGTGGAGCACGAGTTCGTCTTCCGCGTGTCGCGCGTTCATCACGACGATCGCCGCGATCTCGTCCGCGCCGTGTTCACCTTCGAGTCCGAGAACCTGCCCGGCGACCGGGTGTTCGAGCGACGCCGTGCGCAGGAGTCCCGTGAGGGCCAGGCCGACCGCTTCCGCGCCCCCCGCCGGTGTCACCACCTGCACGAACGCGGGTCGGTCGGGCGTCTCCGGGGCGATGTCGCGGATGATCTCGAACACCTGCCGCGAGAGGTCGGTGAAGCGGCTCTCCGGGCGCGTCTTCGTCGTCGTGACGGTATGGCAGCGCGCGTGGGGCAGGCGGCGTCCGACGCTGTCGCGCGCGGTCGCCGCGGCACCGCACAGGATGACGACATGGCGCCGGTACGGGTCCTCGCCGGACCGGCCGGCCGTCGCGGGCTTCGACGTCCAGCGCGGGACCAGGAGTGTCGTCCCGATCGATGGACCGGGGTCCTGCGCCGCGCCGGTGCCGGCAACGCCGGTCCCCGCACCGCCGGCCGGGATCCAGTACCTGTCCCGTGCGAACGGGTACGTGGGCAGATGGGTGCGCCGCGGCCGGGCGGAACCGGCTGCGCGGTCGTACAGCGCCTGCCAGTCGACATCGGCGCCCGCGCTCCAGCGGGCGAGCACGTCGGCGGATTCCGTACCCCGGCCCGGCCCCGTGCCGTCCTGCGGACCGGACGTTCTGCCCCCGGCGAACGCGCGGAGCCTCTCCGCGAGTTCGTCGTGCGATGCGACGGTCCAGCCCACTCGTTCGGCCATGGCCTCGCGCCCGACCTGGAGCGTCCAGCCGATCGAGCCGAGCGGGGCGGGACGGGGCGTCCTCTCCAGGTGGGCGAGCAGCATCCGCGCCCGCTCGCGGAGTTGCTCCCGGGTACGTGCGGAGAGGGGGACGGCGACGCTGTTCCCCGCGCTGCCGGTGTCCTCGTCGCGACCGGTGTCCGGCGTGCCCGGCCCGGTGTATTCCTCGATGACGACGTGGCAGTTCGCACCGCCGAACCCGAAGCTGCTCACCCCCGCCCGCCGCGGCGCGAGCACGCCGTCGCGGCCGCGGGGCCGCTCCCACGCCTCGCGTTCGCGCACGATGCGGAACGGGCTGCCGTCGAGTGGGACGAACGGGTTGATCTCGTCGCAGTTCCGGGTCGCCGGCAGGGTGGCGTGCTCCATCGCGAGGAGCACCTTGAGGAGCCCGGCGATGCCCGCGGCGGCCTCCAGATGGCCGATGTTGGTCTTCACCGAACCCAGTCCGCAGGTGCCCCGGCCGGTGCTTCCCAGCCGCTGGAAGGCGGTCCGGAGGGCGCGCACCTCGACGGGGTCGCCCAGGGCCGTGCCGGTGCCGTGGGCTTCCACATAACCGACCGTGCCGGGGTCGACGGCCCCCATCGCCTGCACCACGAGATCGGACTGTGCGGCGCCGTTCGGCGCGGTGAGGGAGTTGGCCCGCCCGCCGTGGTTCTCGGCGCTGCCGACGATGACGCCGAGGATCGCGTCGCCGTCGCGCTCGGCGTCGGCCAGGGGCTTGAGAACGACGGCGCCGACGCCCTCGCCCCGGACGTAGCCGTCCGCGTCGCTCGCGAAGGTCTTGCACCGCCCGTCCGGGCTCAGCATGCCGGCCCGCCCCGCGCTGACGAACGTGTCGACGCTGAGGAGAAGGTTCACCCCGCCCGCTATCGCCGCGTCGCAGGCCCCGGAGCGGATCGCTTCGACGGCCCGGTGGACTGCGACGAGCGAGCTCGAACAGGCCGTGTCGACCGGCTCGCTCGGGCCGTGGATGTCGAGCACGTAGGAAATGCGGTTGGCGAGCATGGAGTGCGCGTTCCCGGTGGAGGTGAACGCGTCGGGCGGAGTGCCGTGCGCGGCGAGGAGGGTCGCGTAGTCGGTTCCCGAGACACCGAAGAAGAGCCCGGTGTTCCTCGGCAGGCCGGAGGGGGCGTACCCGCTGTGTTCCAGCGCGTTCCAGACCGTTTGGAGCGCCAGTCGGTGCTGGGGGTCCATCAGCTCGGCCTCGCGCGGCAGGATCCGGAAGAAGGCGGCGTCGAAGGCGTCCACATCGTCGAGGACGCCCGCGTGGCGCGGGAAGTCGGAGGACTCCACGACGCGCGCGTAGGCGGCGTCGTAGCGGTGGAGGGGGAACGCCGTGACGCTGTCCCTCCCTTCGGCCAGGTTCGACCAGTACGCGTCCAGATCGGGGGCGCCGGGAAAGCGCCCCGCGGCTCCGACGACGGCGACCGGCAGGGGCGGTGCCCCGGGCGCCGGGCGCCCGGGAACGGCCTCCTCGGCCGCATGCCGCCGGACCGCCGCGGATCGCGGCAGGTTGCCGGGGGCGGGGGCGGGGCCGGGCTCCTCGGGCGGGGCCGCCGGACGCGACCGCTCGTAGGCCGAGCGCAGGGGTTCCTCGTACTCCGCGGCGAGGTGCCGGCCCAGCGAGTCGAACGTATTCAGGTCGAAGAAGACCGCGGGGGTCAGATCGATGCCGAGCCGGTCGCGCACCTGTCCGGCCAGGGCGACGAGCGAGATCGAGTCGAAGCCGAACGCGTCGAAGCCTGTACGGGCGTCGAGCTCGCCCGCGTCGAACTTGAGGATGCCGCTCGCCATGTCACGCAGTTCGTCCGCCGCGTAGGAGGCGAGGTCGCCGCAGACCTCTCCCGCCGCCTCCGCCGTTTCCTCCGTCTCCGTGCCGGTGCCCGCCGCTCCGTCCGACGCTCGCGCCCTCACGTCCGGGCCGGTCCGCGGTGCTTCACCGTCGCCGCACCACAGGTCCGAGAGCACCGCGACCACCCCGCCGTTCCGGTCCAGCAGACCCACACGCCCGCCGAGACCGTCCGGCTCGGCGGTCAGGTCGAAGACGACGTACTTCACCGCCTCCGCGGCACCGCTCCCGTCGGCGAAGAGCCGGATCTCGTCGATCCGGCGGGGTGCGGTCCGTGCCCAGTGCGGTGAGCCCGTCCGCTTCGCTTCGAACTGGAGGCCCTGCGCGACGGCCGCGAGGGTGTGCGGGGCGAGGGTGACGTTCGGCCCCACATGGTCCCGCCGGAGTTCGGGCGGGCCGACTTCGAGCACCAGCCGCCCGTCCGCCAGGCGGTACGCCTTCTCGGTGCCGCTGAGTTCCGGTGTGTAGCCGAGGGCGCCCTCGGCCAGTTCCATGAGGAACTCGGCGCGGGAGAGCGGGGCCGCGGCGCCGGTCGCGGGTGCTCCGGCCGGGAATCCGGCGAACGGTTCGGCCGGGGACGAATGGGCCGACGGCGCCCCGGCGGCGCCACCGGCCCGCACGTCGAACTCCGCCACCGCCACCCGCGCTCCCGAGGCCTCCTCCACGAACACCGCGCCGGAGGCCGTCGTGCGGTCGGCGGCGTCGAAGACCGTCACCAGGCGCGCGGCAGCCGTCCAGGCGACCGGCGCGAGGAGGCGAAGGCGGCGCACGAAGGCGCCGTCGGCGAATCCGGAGACCCTGGTGACGGCGATCGCCAGCTCTATGGCGAACGTCGGTACGATCCCGGGCGTCCGGTCCTGCCGCTCTCCCGATGTGTACCCGTAGTCGAGGAGGTCGTCGAGGTGTACGTCGAGTACGTACCGCAGCCCGCTCACGTCCGATTCGTTCCTGCCGAGCAGCGGGTGGAGCTTCTCGCGGAGGGCCAGCGGTGCGACCACGGACGGTGCTCCCTTCTCCGGGGCGACCCAGCAGCGCACCCGCTCGAAGGGGTACGGGGGGAGCGAGACCCGCCGGGGCCTGGGTGAACCCCCCTCCACGTCGCGCCAGTCGACGTTCTTCCCGTCGACCCACGCGGTCGCCAGTTCGCGCGGACCCTCGGACCTCGGGTCGGTGCTCGTGAGCGCCGACCCGAGGTCGCGGTCTCCCGCCAGATAGCGGTCCACGGCGGCGACGGCCTTCTCGGAGGTCTTCGCGAGGAATGCCCAGCGGCGCGGGAGCTCGTTCCTGCCCACGCGGAGCGTGAAGGCGATCGACGCGAGATCCGCCTCCGGGCCGGCTGCGAGATACGCCCGGAAACGGGCGAGCCACGCTTCCAGGGCGGCATCGTTCGTCCCGGAGAAGACGAAGAGCTCCTCGCGCCCGTCGCTCCCGCCGTGCGGACCGCCGTCCGTACGCACGTACTCCTCCACGATGATGTGCGAGTTCATCCCGCCCGCACCGATCGATGTGATTCCCGCGCGTCGTGGATGGGTGATCCGCCGTCCGTCGACCGTCGTCACCACGGGCTCCCAGGCGGCGAGCTGCCGCTGCAGACGGAACGGCGTACGGGAGAAGTCGATGTCCGGATTCGTCACGTCGCTGTGCAGCGAGGGCGCGATCCTCCCCTTCTGGAGCTGGAGGAGCACCTTCGTGATGCCGATCATCCCGGCGGCGTGCAGGAGATGTCCCATGTTCGACTTGACCGAGCCGATCGCACAGAACTCGGTGTCCTGCGTGTACTTCCGGAAGGCCGTCGTCAGTGCCCTGGCCTCGATCGGGTCGCCCAGCGACGTTCCCGATCCGTGCGCCTCGACATAGCTGATGGTCCGTGGATCGACGCCCGCGTCGTCGATCGCCTTCTCGATCGCCCGTGCCTGCATACGCGGGCTGGGGACGGTGAACCCGTTGCGCACTCCCGCGTTGGCCAGGGCGGTTCCCTTGATGACCCCGTACACATGGTCGCCGTCGCGCTCGGCCTCGACGAGCGGCTTGAGGACGAGGGCCCCGACGCCTTCCCCGAGGATCGTCCCGTCCGCGCCCAGGCCGAAGCTCCGGATCACGTCCGAGGTCGTCGTCGTGAAGTGCTCGTGCGACGAGGTGATGAGGTTGTACGGGTGCAGGAGGAGGTTCACCCCGCCCGCGACGGCCATCCTGCACTCGCCTGCCCGCAGCATCTGCACGGCCTGGTGCACACAGGTCGAGGACCCCGAGCACATCGTGTCCACGAAGATCGAGGGGCCGGTGAATCCGTAGAAGTACGACAGCATGTTGGGGAGCGTCGCCGTGTAGCTGCCACTCGCCGCGGAGCCGCGCACGAGGCTGTTCTGGAATCCGTACAGGCCGTAGTGGTTGCTCATCGACCCGGCGAGGACGCCCACGTCGCCGTCGTACTGCCGCTGGATCGTCTCCCGCGAATAGCCCGCGTCCTCCAGCGCGTCCACCGCCGTCCGCAGGAACAGCCGGACCTCGGGCGACATGTTCTCCGCATCGCGCCTGGAGATGCGGAAGTACCGGGGATCGAACATGTCGATGTCCCGGAGGAATGTTCCGGTACGGATGGAACTCTTGCCGAGGACGCTCCGGTCGCGGCTGTAGAGCGCGTCGTGGTCCCAGCGTTCACGCGGTACTTCCCGGAATTCGTGGCGGCCTTCCTCAAGCATCGACCAGAGGTCGCCGAGTGTCTCCGCGCCGGGGTAGGCCCCCGCCACGCCGATGATCGCGATGTCGTGGTGGTCGTCGCGCCGCGCCCGTGGGTCGTCGGCGTCCGGCGCGGGGGTGGCCGGCGGTTCGCCGGCCGTTCGGGCTCCGGGTGCGCACCGTGGTGGCGCGGCGGGGGCCGGTGTGCCGCGCGGAGCGTCCGGTGCGGGGGGCGCGGACACCGGCGGGTCCTCGGTGTCGAGGATCGCCCGCAGCCTCTCGCCGTGTTCCGCGACGAAGTGGCCGGCGACGCCTTCGAGGGTGGTGTGCTCGAAGAAGATGGTCTTGGGGAGCGGGCCGAAGAGCACTTCGAGCGACGCGGTCGTCTCCAGGATGGCGAGCGAGTCGATCCCGTACTCGATGAGATTGACCGTCGCGTCGATGGTCCGGGGATCACGGTGCAGCACCTCGCCCAGGACACGGCACAGCAGAGCCGTCGTACGCTCCGTCAGCTCTTCCCCGGCGACGGCGGGAGTGGCGTGGACCGGTGCGGGGACGGGCGCGGCCGGGGGTGTGCGGTCGGGAGCGGCCGTGAGTGTCGCGGAGGCTCCGTACGCCACCACCACATGCGACGGCCCGTCGCTGAGGGTGCGGCCGAGTAGACGGAGTCCGGCCTCGGTGGGGAGCGGTTCCCAGCCGCGCTCCCTGCGCATCGCCTCCCTCGTCACATGATCCGCGGACATACCTCCGTCGGCCCACAGCGGCCAGCTGACGGCAACGGTCCTGCCGGTCCGCTCACCGGCGTCGACCAGCGCCTGACGGTGGCGGGCGAAGGCGTCCAGGAAGGCGTTGGCCGCCGCGTAGTCCGACTGCCCGGAGTTGCCGAACACCCCGGCCACCGAGGAGAAGACGACGAAGAAGTCGAGCGCGAGGTCGCGCGAGGCCGCGTCGAGGTTGAGCACTCCGTCGACCTTCGGTTCCAGCACCGCCCGGAGGTCGGCCGCGTCCTTGGTGAAGATGTAGGCGTCGCGCAGGACGCCTGCCGCGTGGACGATGCCGTCGACCCGCCCGTGCTCCCGTACGAGGGTGTCGACGGCGCGCTGCACGTCACCCTTCACGCCCACGTCGACGGGGAGGTAGTGGGCGTCGACGCCCGACTCGCGCAGTTCTCGCAGGGCCGCCTCACTCGCCGCCCCGGGCGCCGACCGGCCGCTCAGGACGACGGTGACGCCGGCGCGGCGTCCGAAGTACCGTGCGGTGTGCAGCCCCAGGCCGCCCAGACCGCCCGTGATCCAGTACACCCCGCCCTTCTTCAGCGGCGGGGTCCTGGGGCCCTCGTCCAGGTCGATGCCGACGGTGCGTGCCACGTGGCGTGTTCCGTCCGGGGCGTGGCGGACCTCGCAGTCGGCGCTCCGGTCCGCCGCCTCCGCACGGAGGGTCTTCTCGATACGTTCCGGCGGGGCGGCGTCGAGTTCCGCGACGCGCACGACGCGGCCGGAGATGCGCGGGTTCTCCAGGACGACGGTTCTGAACAGCCCGGTGAGCGGCGCGTGCACGTGCCGCGGCACCCGGTCGTCCACCAGGACGACGAACCGGTGCGCCTTCTTGGGGCTCGACCTGACCAGCTCCGCGACGTGCCCGAAGACCAGGTCGGCGGTGGAACCGACGCCGTCGGCGACGTGTCCCGGTGCGGCGTCGGGAAGGCGTGCGGCCGTGAAGCCTGTCATACCTTCGACGACGGCCAGGTGCGCGGCGGCCTTCCCACCCAGGTACACGTGCACGGACGGAGCGGCCGCCACGTCGTCCTCCTGCGGGGCGAGCGGCGACGGCGTCCAGTGGACGGCGGCGGTGACGACGTCCGCGGCGGTCCCGGGATCCTGCTTCGAGGCGTGCGTCCGCTGGACCAGCCCACGCAGGCGGGCGCTCACGACGCCCTCGGCGTCGCAGAGATCGATGTCGAACACGTCGAGCGTGCTGTGCTGTCCGCGACGCCGCACCCACGCCCATGTCTCGGACGCGCAGGGACCGTGCACCGACAGTTCCTCGCACACGAAGGGCATCGCCGGACCACCGGACCGCTCGCCCCCGCTCTCCGCCAGGAGCACGAGCGAGGACTGAAAGGCCGCGTCCAGGACGCTCGGGGGCAGGACGAAGCCCGCCTCCGTGCCCTGGCCGGCGTGCGGCTTCTCGATGCGGGCGATCAGCTCCCGTGCCCCCAGGCGGATCTCCCTCAGCCCGCGCATCGCGGGTCCGTACTCCAGACCCCGGTCCCGGAACGCCGCGTACACGTCCGCCGGCCTGCGCTCCCCCGGGCAGGCGGCCCGCAGCATGTCGAGATCGAGCCGTTCCGGTTCCTCGGGCCCCTGGATCTCCGCCGTGCCGGAACTGTGCACCACGGCCGTGCCCGTACCGGTGGAGACCTCGAAGGCGAATGCGCCGCCGTCCCGCGGGACGAGGCCCACGCCGACGTCGACGGGTGAGTCCCCCACGACGAGCGGGCGCCGCCAGGCGACGTTCCGCAGCCGGACGACCGCCGGCCACGCCGCGTCGCGCCCCGCCGCACGCACCACCGCGGCGCGGACCATTTCCACATGGGCGGCCGCGGGCAGCACCCGTTGGCCTCCTACCACGTGCGCCGCGAGGAACGGCTCCTGCCCGCTGAAGGTCGACCCGTAGCGTCCGCCGGTGCGGTCGGCGTCGCCGGTGTGCAGGAGCGGGTGGGGCACGCCGCCGACGCGCGCCGGCGACGACGCGACCGCCGTCCCCGCGTCCTGCGGCGGGGTCCAGAACCAGTGGCGCTCACGGGCGAAGGGATACCCGGGCAGGCGCACACGTCGTGGCGCCGTCCGTGCGGCACCCCGGCCACCGGCCTGCTCCGCCCGGTCCACCGTCCCGCCCCGCACCCAGTCGTCCGCTGCCCTCCTCAGCCCGGCCGGGTCCTCGCCCGCGCTTCGCACCGTCTCCCCCAGGTGGACCTGCCCGGCCTCGCCGGCTCCGTCCACGAACGCCCCCAGCAATGTGTCCAGTTCCGCGCGGTCGGCCACCACGAACGCGACCCTCGCGGCCATCTGCTCACGGCCGACGCGCAGGGTGTGGGCGATGTCCGGGAGCTTCTGCGAGGGCTGCTCGCGCAGATGGACGCGCAGGTTGCGCGCGACGGCCAGCAGTCGTTCCGGAGTCTTCGCCGAAAGGGGTACGAACTGGGCGCCCCGGTCGGGTGCGCCACTCGCGCCGTCGCCGGTGAGGTGCTCCTCGAGCACCAGGTGCGCGTTCGTGCCGCCGAAGCCGAACGAGCTGACCCCGGCACGGCGCGGCGGGATGCTCCCGTCCGCCGTCGCCGAAGGCGCGGCCCAGGGCTGGGTGTCCCGGACGACGTGGAACGGGCTGTCCTCCAGCCGGATGAGTCTGTTCTGCTTCTCGAAGTGGACCGTCGCGGGCAGCACCCCGCGCGCGAACGAGCTGATCACCTTGGCGATTCCGGCCACCCCCGCGGCCCCTTCGAGATGCCCGATGTTGGTCTTGACCGAGCCGATGCCGCAGCTGGCGGGCCGGGCGACCGTGCCCTGTGCCGCGTGCAGGTTCCGGAAGGCGCGCTTCAGGGCCATGATCTCGATCGGATCGCCCACGGGTGTCCCCGGGCCGTGGGCCTCGATATAGCTCACCGTCTCGGGACGGATTCCGGCGCGGGTGTAGAGGCGCTCGATGAGATTGGCCTGTGCGGTCGGGTTGGTGACGGTGAGGGAATTCGTCCGGCCGCCGTGATTCGTCGCGACGCCCTTGACGACCGCGTGTACGGGGTCGCCGTCTTCGACGGCCCGCGCCAGAGGTTTCAGGAGGAGGACGCCTCCCCCTTCACCGCGGACGTAGCCGTCGGCGTGCTCGTCGAATGCCCTCGCGCGACCGGTGCGCGACAGCATGCCCGCCTGGCTGAAGGCGACGAAGTGCTTCGGCGACCAGATCAGGTTGACTCCGCCGGCCAGCGCGAGAGCGCACTCTCCGTTCCGGAGGGCGCGGACGGCTTCGTACACCGACACGAGCGAACTCGAACAGGCCGTGTCGTTGGTGATGCTGGGGCCCTGGAAATCGAAGTGGTAGGAAATGCGGTTGGCAATGATCGAGTAGGCCGTGCCGGTGGGAAAGTAGACGTCCGTCCTGGTTCCTTCGCGTTCCATCAGCTCCGCGTAGTCCGCGTGGCAGACCCCCATGAAGACGCCGGTGTCCGTCCCCGCCAGTTCGCCCGCCGCGTATCCGGCGTTCTCTACGGCCTGCCACGCGAGTTCGAGGGCGATGCGCTGCTGCGGATCCATGCTCTCCGCCTCACGCGGCGAGATGTTGAAGAAATCTGCGTCGAAGCAGTCCGCGTGCTCGATGAAGCCTCCCCAGATGCTGTTCGTCTTCTGGGCGCCTCTCCTCGGATCCCCGAAGTAGTGCTCCTTGGACCAGCGTTCGGGGGGAACCTCCGAGATGAGCGATCGGCCGGCGACGAGGTGCTCGCCGAGTTCCTCCAGTGTGTCGGCGCCCGGAAGCCGCAGGGCGAGCCCGATGATCGCGACGTCCTCGGTCGCGGGGGCCGGTTCGACCGTACTCATCGGATTCCTCCTGCCTGGGGGAAGACCTGCCGGAAGGGCTCCGGCCTCCGGCCCTTCCGGTGGTCATGGATGGTCCGGATCTTCAGGCCGGGCTCCGCCGAAGTGCTCCGGTGGCTTCCCCGTCCCCTCACGAACCGGTGGTCGAGGACGGCGGTCGAGAGCAGGTAGAGGAAGGCCTGGTCTTCTTTCGTACTGATCTGCCGATCGGGTGCGGCCATGACTTTCGCCACCAGTTTCCGCGCGAATACGGGGTCGATGCAGTCGATCTTCTTCAACTCGGAGTCCGAGAGGATCAGGTCCAGATAGTCCGGCCGCTGCTGCTTGAAGACGGTCGCGCCGGGTGCGCGGTACGGCTGCTTCCGTCGTTTCAGGCTCGATTCCGGCAGCTCACCGCGGAATGCCTTCTTGAGGATCGCCTTCTCCTCCGAGCCGTCGTCGAACCTCAGGTTCACCGAAGCGGCCGCGCGCACCACGGCCGGATCGAGGAACGGGCAGCGGTTCTCGACACCGTGCGCCAGGCTCATTCGCTCTCCCTGCGTCGAGAGGAGATAGCCCGGGAGAAGGGTCTTGTATTCGAGCCACTGGGCCTTCTGGACCGGGCTCAGCGCGGCGTATCCGGGGGTCGCTCCCGTGAGTGCGAGGAGGTCCGCGAACGGATCGTCACGGCGTTTCAGCAGGCGTGCCGCGAAACGGCCGTTCTGGTAGCGGAGTTCGTGCGAGAAGAGGCCCGGCAGCCGTTCCACCGCGAACTGCTCGAAGAGGCCCGCCAGCCGTGCCCGGTTCGCGGGATCGAAGTGGCTCAGCTCCGGGTGCAGACTGCCGATCCTCGTCATCCGCTCGGCGTCCGTCAGTTCGTTCCACGACGCGCGCAGCAGTGTCTCGCGGAAGAGCGAATAGCCGAGGAACGCCTCGTCGGCGCCCTCGCCGCTGAGAACCACCCGAATTCCGGCGTCCCGGACGTGGCGGGAGAGGAGATACATGGGCACGAACGCGGTGCGGAATGCGGGGACTTCGGCGTGGTACACGGCCGCCGGGAAGTTCTCCACGATGTCGGCACTCGACACGGCGATGGACGAGTGCCGTGTCCGGAGATGCGACGCGACGACATGCTGGCTGCTCGACTCGTCGAAGGCCGTCTCCTCGAACTCCACGGAAAAGGTGCGCACCTCGCGCGGGGAGAGGTCCGTCGTCAGCTTGGTCACGATCGAGGAGTCGAGCCCTCCGCTCAGATAGACCCCGACCTCGACATCACTGCGCAGCCGCAGCTCCACGCTCTGCCGGAGGGTTTCGCGGACGAATACCTCCGCGTCGCGCGCGGTGCCGTCGAACGGTGGTGCCTCCAGGTCGAGTCCGGTGTATTCGTGCAGGGTCGTCCGGCCGCCGCCCACGGCCATCCAGCTCCCCATGGGGAGCTGGCGGATGTGCTGGAACGGGGCCCGGTCCGGCAGCGGTGTCCACACCGCGAAGGTGGAGGCGAGTTCGGTGGGATCGAGTTCGAAACGGAACCCCGGGAACGCCTGGAACGCCTTCATCTCGGAGGCGAAGAGGAATTCCCCGCCCCGGTCGCCTCCGCCGTCGCCACGGGTGCGGTCGACGTAGAAGAGGGGGCGCTTGCCGTATCTGTCGCGTGCCAGGAAGAGGTCACCGGACAATGCGTCCCGGATCGCGACCGCGAAGGCGCCGTTGCACCGGGGCAGGCACGCCGGCCCCCATTGGATCCACGCCCGCAGGAAGACCTCGGTGTCCGAACGGGTGCGGAACCGGTGGCCGAGTCCCCGCAGCTCTTCACGGAGTTCGACATAGTTGTACAACTCACCGTTGAAGCAGATCCAGTAGCGTTCCGTCGGATCCGCCATCGGCTGTACGCCCCGGGAGATGTCGATGATCGTCAGCCGGACTGTTCCCATGGCCATGCCGTCACTCAGGTAGTAGCCCGCCTCGTCCGGCCCGCGGTGGCGGATCAGTGACAGCATGGAGGTCATGACCTCGGGCGCGGCTTCGGTATCGAGCGACGGCGAGACGAACCCTGCGATTCCGCACATGCGGGGTCTCCTTGCTTCAGTGGTCGTCGCGCTCGGCGATTTTTTTTGCCACGAAGGCATCGATGGCATCGAGCGAGGTGAAGACGTTCGCGATGAACTCCTCGTCCGTCATTTCGAGCTTGAAGTCGCTCTCGAGGGCACTCAGGAGCTGAACGTATCCGAAGGAGTCCATCACCCCGGCCTTGAAAAGATCGCTCGCGGCCGTCAGTTCGTCGTCGAATTCCACGAGAAACTGGTCTTCGATCAGTTTCTTTATGCGCCCCGCTCGATCCATGTCTCACACCATGCTTTCACTGAAATGGTTGCGGGTATCGGATTTCATCAGACTCCTCACCATGCGAAGAAGGGACTGGCCGCCCACCTCCTCGCACTCCAACCCCGCGTCCCGGGAGAGGAGATGGCGGATGCTGTCGGCCCATCGAACCGGCTCGACGAGCTGTCTGCTCAGCATGGACGGGATCGACGATCTCTCGTGAGGGAGCCCGCTCACGTTGGAGATCACATCCGTTCCGGGCTCCGCGAACGTGAACCCGGCGAGAAATCTCTCGAACTCGGCGCGGACGGGTTCCATGTGGCGGGAGTGAAAAGCCGCACCGACCCGTAGCGGGGCGAAACGGATACCCCTCTCCTTCAGCGAGGCGTGAGCCGCGCGCAGTACCGGGTCGCTGCCGGCGATCACGACCTGGACATCGGTGTTGAAGGCCGCCAGATCGACTCCCTCGACGCCGTCCTCCGCCAGGACACCGAGCAGGCGCGCGGGCGGGGTGTCCATGACGGCCGTCATCCCGCCGCCCGTCGCCGCGGCCATGAGCTCGCCGCGCTTCTTGACGAGCCGGAGCCCCGTCTCGAAGTCGAAGACCCCGGCGGCCAGGAGCGCGTTGTACTCCCCGAGGCTGTGTCCGAGGTAGTAGTCGGCACGCCGGTCCTCGCGGCGCTCGCGCTCGAACCCGTGCAGCGCGTTGACGGTGTAGAGAGCCGGCTGCGTGCACTCCGTCCGCGAGAGCACGTCGTCCGGATTGTCGCGGCAGAGGGCGACGAGGTCATAGCCCAGGAGGTCACAGGCATACCGTGTGATGCCGGGATAGCGGCCGAAGACATCCGCACCCATGCCCCGGAACTGCGCCCCCTGCCCCGGGAAGAGAACCGCAAACACCGTTACGCCTCCATGATCCGCGCCGGTCGGCCCACGCCACTGGCGGCGCCGTATCCGAACATGCTGCGTCACTCCCCTTGCAGCACACTGGCCAGAATTCTGATGTCCGGCCTCAGACCTTGCCCGGACCCTTGCCATTCGCTTGCCGATCACTTGCCGGTGCCGTGGATATATCCGAGAGAGTTTTTGATCGCATACCGGCCATCCGGCGGATGCTATTCCCCTGGCGGAACACCTGCTGTTCTAGGATCAATTGGCCGGACGAGTCTCAAGCGTGAGAACGAATGGGGCCCCATATGCCTGTACGTCAGATACGGAGCGCACCGACGCCTCCCCCGTCACCGGCCCTCTCCGGGCCGGTACTCCAGGTCCTGGGGCCCATGTCTGCGCGGTACGGGGGGCGCGAGGTCCCGCTCGGACCGCCGCGCCGACGGGCGCTCCTGGCTCTGCTGCTCATAAGACTGGGCCGGGTCGTCCCCACCGCGGCTCTCGTCGAGGGGCTCTGGCGGGACGATCCCCCGCAGCGGGCGGTTGCCACCTTGCAGAGCCATATCTCGCATCTGCGCCGGTCGTTGGCCCCGGCGGCCGGGCCCGGCGGCTCGTCCGTCCTCCGGTACCTGGCCCCCGGGTACGTCCTCCAGTTGCCGCCGGACCAGGTCGATGTCCACCGGTTCGAGCAACTCGCTTCCTCGGGACAGCAATTACTGGCTCGGGATCCGCTTGCCGCCCGCGACCGGCTCACCCGGGCGCTCGCCCTGTGGCGCGGCGCTCCGTACGCGGAGTTCGTCGCCCATCAGCCGCTCGCCGACGAGGGCACCCGGCTGGAGCAGGTCCGCCTCACCGCGCTGGAGGCGTCCGCCGAGGCCGCGCTCGCCCTGGGAAGGCCCGCGGAGGTGGTGACCGAACTGGAACGGGAGGTGCGTCAGCATCCGGCGCGGGAGCGCCTGGTGGGCCATCTGATGACCGCTCTGTTCCGGACGGGCCGCCAGGCGGAGGCGCTGGAGGTGTACGAATGGACGCGGGGCCATCTGGTCGAGGAGTACGGCGTGGACACGACCGCCGAACTCCAGCGGCTCCACATCGCGCTCCTGAGACAGGAGCTCGGCGACCAGGAGGCACCCGGCGCGCCGGGGCCCCGGCTCCCGTCCGGGGCCCGCGATCTCGGCAGGCACCTCGGAACGGCGATCCCCGTCGAGGTCACGCCGATGTCCGGGGCGGCCTCCGGGACCGGAGCGACCGCGGCCCGCCCCGGTGCGGACGGGCCGACAGGGCAGAGCCGCACACCCGGGGCCCGGCCCATCTCCTACGAGCCGGCCCCCCGGAAGCCCGGACCGGCACCGCTGCTGGCCGGCCGCGACCGGGAGCTGTGGCGCCTGGTCACCGCGACGGGCGGCGCCGCCGACGGCCGTGGCCATCTCGCCTGCGTGTTCGGCTCCTCCGGACTCGGCAAGACCCACCTCGTGATGGAACTCGTCCAGCGCCTTCAGGACGCGGACGGGGACATCGAGACGATCCGAGGCAACTGCTTCTCGGGGGAGGGCGTCCCGCCGTACTGGCTCTGGACGCAGGTGCTGCGTCTGCTGTCGGCCGCACGGCCGGACTCCTTCCGGGCCGCCGCGGCGCCCTTCGCGGCGTTGCTCTCCCCTCTGATGCCCGGCCTGCGGAAGGCCGAGCCGACCGGCGAGCACAGCCGGGAGCCGGACGGCTCCCAGGGCCCCTTCCGCATCCACGACGCCCTCTGCGAGATCCTGCTCGCTCTGGCCGCACAGCGCCCGCTGGTGCTGCTGCTGGAGGACGTGCACTGGGCGGACACCGTCTCGCTGGAGGTCCTCCGCCTGCTCGCCGCACGCCGCCAGGGCCAGTGCCTCAGTATCGTTCTGACCGGCTGGGATCTGGAGACATGGCCGGACGGCTCGCGGTTCCGGGTGATGACCGAGGTGCTCAAGGGGCCCAACACGCAGACCCTCCGGCTCACCGGGCTGGCCCGTTCGGACGTCGCCGCGCTCGTCGACGCGCAGGCCGGACCCGGCGTCGACGAGCGGGTCGTCGACGCACTGCACCGCCACGGCACGGGAAGCCCGTACTTCGTCCTGCAGATGCTCTCCTATCTCGGTGACGCCAGGGATCTGCGCGATTCCGGTGCCACGGACGAACTCCTCACCCTCGTCACGGCCTATGCGCGCAAGGTCCTGCGCCAGGAATTCGCCATGCTGCCGGAACCGTTTCTGCAGCTGCTCCGCCTGTGCGCGGTCGTCGCACCCGATATCGAAACGGATGCGCTGTGCCGTGCGACCGACAGCAATTCGGCCCTCGCGATCGTGGAGTCGGCGATCCGGTACGGGCTGCTCGCCCCGGATCCCAACCGCCCCGGCCGGTTGCGCTTCGGCTGTCCTCAGGGGCAGGAGGTGCTCACCGGCGAGCTGACCGACGAGACGCGCGAGCGGCTGCACGCCCGGTACGCCGAGGCCCTGTCCTCACGGGTGCGCGGAGGGGGCACGCCCGAGGAGGCCGAGCGCGTCGCCCACCACGCCTGGCACGCCAGGGGCGTCATGCCCGCGCAGCGCGTACTGCCCTGGCTGCTGCGCGCGGCCGAGAACGCGGAGCTCCGTCTGGCCTCGGACGACCGTGAGATGTGGCTGCGCCGCGCGGTCCGCATCGTCCGATTGCTCCCGGACGACGCCTCCGCCGGCGAACTGGAGCACCGGCTGCACCTGGAGCTCGGTCAACTGCTTGCCCACGTACGCGGGTTCGGCGACACCGAGGCCGAGGCGGAGTTCAGCCGGGGCCGGGCGATCGACGCGAGCACGTCCCACGACCCGGGGGTCCTGTCGATGCTCGGCGCGTCGCTTCTGGTCCGCGGCTGCTACGACGAGTCGAGGCAACTGGCGGTCCTGCTGAGGGACATCGCGGAGCGGACCGACGAGCCGGCGGCACGGCTCGGCGCGGCGTACGGTGAGGGAACCGTGTTGTTCGTCCGCGGCCGGCTGCCCGAGGCGCTCAAGGAACTGGAGCACGGCGTCGGGCTCGCGGACCGGTTCTCCCGTGAGGGGCGGCTCCCGGAACGGACGTACCAGTCCGACCCGCGCGTCTACTTCCGTTGCTACGGCGTCCTGGCCCGATGGCTGCTGAACGACCGCGACACGGCCGCCGAGCAGCGTCGGAGTCTGCTGCGGCTGACTCGGTACGGCAGCAGGCCCTGGGACCGGATCCACGCGCTCTACATCAACTCGGTCGTGGCCGCGTGGGAAGGCGATGTGGAGACGGCTCGATCCTCCAGCGCCGAGGGCATCGGTCTGGCCGTCGAGCACAGCCTGCACTACTGGAAGACGATGCTCCGGCTACCGCTGGGCTGGGCCCTCACGCACTCCGGACGGGGTGAGGGGATCGCCGAAATGAGGGACTCGCTGGCCGAGTTGCGGTTGAGCGGCACGCGCATCCGTCTGCCCCTCCACCTGGGCCTGCTGGCCCAGGCCCAGCACCACGCCGGGAAACGGGAGGACGCGGTGGACACGCTGCGCACCATGGTCGCTGTCGTCGAGCTCCGGCGCGAATACGTGTACCTCCACGACGCCCTGCCCACGACTCGTCTGCTGCGCGAACTCCTGGGCGGGGACGCGGCCGAACCGCCGCTTCGTGAGTGAACGCCGTTCGGGTGGCCGGGGGATCCCGAGTCGTCGCGATGACCGGTGACTCGGCGGGGTCACGGTAAAAGCACGGCAAAACGCGCTCGTCAAGCGGCTGCCCGGACCGCCTGGGCGATCTTTTTCGGACTTTCCCGCCCTCCGGGCCCATGCTGCTCTCGAAGCCACGCCGCCGGCCCTATGCTTCTACACGCCTGTAGAGCGTGGCTGTTCGTCCTGATGTTTCCGGACACCCCCGCAACCTCGTACGCATGTAAGGGAGTGAACGCCTCCATGGTGTTCAAACGACTGCTCGGCTCACTCGGTGTGGGCGGCCCCACCGTCGACACCGTCCTCACTGCCGGGGCGGCCGTCCCCGGCGGCCTCCTGTCGGGCCATGTCCAGCTGGAGGGCGGCAGCTCCGGCTACGACATCGAGCACATCACGCTGGAACTCGTCGCGCGGGTGGAGGCCGAACACGAGGAGGGGGAACAGGAAGGCGTCGTCGTCTTCGACCGATTCACCGTCGGCGGCGGCTTCCGGCTGTCCGAGGGCGAGCGGCGCGGCGTGCCGTTCACGGTCGTGCTGCCGTGGGAGACGCCGATCACCGAGCTCCACGGGCAGGGCCTGGGCATCGTCCTCGGCGTACGCACCGAACTGTCGGTGGCCGGGGCCAAGGACAAGGGCGACCTCGATCAGCTCGCCGTGGGCCCGCTGCCGGTGCAGGAGGCGATCCTCGAAGCGTTCGGGCAGCTCGGCTTCGGCTTCAAGTCCGCAGATCTGGAGTACGGCCGCATCGGCGGCACCAACCAGCAGCTCCCCTTCTACCAGGAGATCGAGCTGGCCCCGTCGCCGCAGTACGCGCACACGGTCAGCGAGATCGAGGTGACGTTCCTCGCCACTCCGGGCGGCATGGACGTGGTCCTGGAGGCCGACAAGCGCGGCGGGCTCTTCTCCGGCGGACACGACACCCTCACCCGGTTCACGGTCGCGCACGACGGAGTCCCCCACCAGGACTGGCGGGCGCTCGTCGACGACTGGCTGCGGCAGTTGGTCGGGCACCAGTCGTCGTACGCGGCGGCCTCCGTGTACGGACACGCCGATCCGTACGCCGGGAACCACGGCCACGGTCACGGTCACGGTCACGGCCATGACGAGGAGCACCATCACGACGGCGGCCGTCGCTCCGGCCCGGGTATGGGCACGGCGATCGCCGCAGGCGCGGCCGGGCTGGCGGTCGGCGTCGTCGGCGGCATGGTCGCCGCCGAAGTCATCGACGAGGTAGGGGACTTCTTCGAGGGCGACGACGAGGACGAGGGCGGCGACGACTGATGTTCGGAATCAGCGAGCTCGCGATCATCCTGATCGTGGTCGTACTCGTCCTGGGCGCCAAGAAGCTTCCCGAGCTCGCCCGTTCGGCGGGCAAGTCGGCCCGTATCCTCAAGGCCGAGGCCAAGGCCATGAAGGAGACGCAGGGCGCCGAGGGGGAAGCCGGGGTGCCTCGTGTCATCCGCGGCGAGACCGTCGCCCGGCAGGGTTCCGACGGTTCGAAGCAGGACGCGGGGCGGCCTCCGGGACGCGCGTGAGGCACCTGGGCCGGACGGCGCCCGCGCCGGTTCGGCGCCACGCGGACGGGCTCGGTGTCCGGCGGCGCCGACCGGCCCGGTCCCGTGGGCGGCAACCACGGTCCGGTCCCGGTCGCGCCTGAACATCCGCGTCGAGGACCTCGGTTGCGACGGCTCAGGCTCCGGCGGCGCGCTCTGGACGCCCGGTGAGTATGCGCACGACGGGAGCACCGACCCCGGGGCACCCTTCAGCCGGTACGTGTACGCCGAGCGGCCGCAGCCGGGGGTTCCTGCCCGGGACCACGAGCCGGGCAACCCTCACGAGGCGAGGCCGCCGCTGGTCCGGCGGGAGGTCTCCGGGCCGGCCCGCACCGGCTCCCCGAGGCCGTCGGGGGTCGTCAGGAGGACGAGGGTGAGGGCCGCCGGGCCGAGTGAGCCGTAGTGTCCGGGGCGGGTCGTGGCTCCGGCCGGCGCTCACCGGGGCCATGGACCCGCGCTCCGGTCCGGGCCGTTGCGGCGCACGCGCACACCGTTCACGGGCGCCCGGCGGCCGGGCAGCCGCCGCCGTGCGTCATCCGCCCGAAGCCGTGTCCGCGATGTGGTGGCCGGCCTCGGCGAGGCTCTCCGAGACCGCTTCGGCGAACGAGGCGATCGCCTCGTTGTGCCGGCTCGGCACCCAGACCACCGAGGTCAGCCAGGCGAGTGTCGCCCCCTCCAGCGGCCGCCACACCAGCCCGTCGACGAGCGGTGTGGCCGGGGCCTCGTTGAGGTGGATGCCGCGGCCCGCGAGCACCAGCCCGTGCACGAAGTTGGGATTGCGCGCGTGCCTGATCGACCCGGGGAGGAAGCCCTCGTCCCGGCAGATGGTGAGCATGTGGTCGTAGAGGCGCGGCGCCATCGCCCGCGGGAAGATCACCAGCGGTGCCCCGTCGAGGTCTCTCAGCCGGACCGCGCCGCCGCCCGCTGCCGCGGCATGATCCGCCCGCAGCACGACGCCCAGTTCGCGCCGGGCCACCGGCCCCGATTCCAGACCCACCGTGTCCGACGGGTGCCGGACCACCCCGGCGTCCAGCTCTCCCTCGCGCAGCCGGGCCAACTGTTCGTCAGTGGTGAGTTCGTGGAGGTCGATCAGCACATCGGGCACCCGTTCGGCGAATCCGGCGGTGAGGGTCCGCAGCACTGTCGGGCCGGTGTCCGGCGGTACGCCGACCCGCAGCACCCCTGCCTCGCCGGGACGGATCCTGCGCATCGCCTCACGCGCCGTGTCCACCCCGGCGAGTACCGGCCGCACATGTTCGAGGAGCAGCGCCCCGGCCTCGGTCAACTGGACGCGGTGCCGAGTCCGGTCGAACAGCCGCACCCCGAGTTCGCGCTCCAGGTCGCGGATGCGCTGCGACAGCGGCGGCTGGGCCATGTGCAGGCGTTCCGCCGCCCGGCCGAAATGCAGTTCCTCGGCAAGGACGGCGAAGTAGCGCAGGTGACGGAGCTCCATGAGCGGACCATATCGCTCCGATATCACCGCGAGTCCCGATTGGTGTTGGCCGGATCACATCCCTCCCTGTTTGCATGACTGCTCACGGGAAGCCCGCTCACGGACATCCGCCCGTCACCCCGGCTCCCCCGCGGCCCCGCCGCCTCCTTCCCCTGCCCGTCCCCAGAAAGGCATGCCGCCATGACCGAGAACAGCACCGTCGTCGTCACCCACCACCCGGTGACGGCCACGGCCTCCGATGCCTACGTTGCCGAGGTCACCCTCAACCGTCCCGACAAGCTCAACGCCTGGACCGGCGGGATGCGGAGCCGGCTGGTCGCGGCGCTCGACTCGCTGGGGGACGACGAGCACTGCCGCGCGGTCGTTCTCACCGGCGCCGGGCGCGCGTTCTGCGCCGGCCAGGACCTTGCCGAGACGGCGGCGATCGACCCTGGCGACCACGCGGCCGCCGAGGCGTGGATCGACGACTTCGGCCGCCTCTTCCGCGCCGTACGCGGCCTGGACAAGCCGGTCGTCGCCGCCGTCAACGGTGTCGCGGCGGGCTCGGGTTTCCAGTTCGCCCTGCTCGCCGACTTCCGGATCGGCCACGCCGGCGTCCGGATGGGGCAGCCGGAGGTGCTGTCGGGCATCCCCAGCATCACCGGCATCTGGGCCATGCGGGGCATCCTCGGCCGGGCGAAGACCGCCGAGTTCGCGCTCGGCGGCCGCCTCGTCGACGGCACCGAGGCCGAGCGGCTCGGTCTCCTCACCCGCCTCGTCGCACAGGACGAGGTCAAGGCGGAAGCGCTGGCCGAGGCGGCCCGGCTCGCCGAACTCCCGCCCGGCGCGGTCGCCCTCACCAAGGGGCGGCTCCGCGAACTGGACGACGCGGACCTCGACGACGCGATCGAGGCGGCCAAGAAGGTGCACACCGCCGCCTACGCGACGGGTGAGCCCCAGCGCGAGATGGCCCGCTTCCTGGCCGGCCGCCGCCGCTGAGTCCGCCGTACTCGTCCCCGCCCCTCGTCCGCAGGAGAGGAACCCCCATGACCACGAGCGTCACGCCGCACACCGGCGCGGCCTCCGAAGGCGAGACCGCCTACCGCCGTCTCGTCGAAGAGCACCGGTGGACCGTCCCCGACCGCTACAACATGGCCGCCGACGTCGCCGACCGCCATCCCGGCGACCGGCTCGCACTCGTCTTCGAAGACCACACCGGCCATCGCGAAGAAGTCGTCTGGCAGCAGATCCAGGACCGCTCCCGGCGGATCGCCGCCCATCTGCACGCGCTCGGCGTGCGCAAGGGCGACCGGGTCGCGGTGCTGCTCCCCCAGCGCCCCGACACCCCGGCGACGTATCTCGGCGTCCTGCGCACCGGCGCCGTCCTCGTGACGATGTCACTGCTGTGGGCCGACGAACCCATCCGCTACCGGCTGGCCGACTCCGGCGCCGCAGTGCTGGTGACCGAGACCTCCGCCCTCGATCGCGCCGCCGGTTTCGACGGCACGGTCGTGAACGTCGACGACCCGGCGATCGGTGCGCTGCCCCCGGTGTACGCCACGGCCGACACCGCGCCCGACGACCCGGCGCTGATCTTCTACACCTCGGGCACCACCGGCGCCGCCAAGGGCATCGTGCACGCCCACCGCACCCTGCTGGGTCACAACGAATTCCGCTACTGCCACGATCTGCGACCGGGCGACGTGTTCTACGGAGCCGGCGACTGGGCCTGGTCCATGGCCAAACTGATGGGCCCCCTCCGCGCGGGCGCCGTGCACCTCGTGTACCGGCCGGCCGGCGGCTTCGACCCTGCCGGGCTGCTGGCCGCCATGTCCCGTAACAAGGTCACAACGGCCCTGGTCAACCCGACCTTCCTGCGTAAGATGATGCAGGATGTCCCGGATGCGGGCAGTCGTCACCCCCAGTCGCTGCGGGTGGTGTGCTCTTCGAACGAGCCTCTCACCCCTGATCTCATCGAGTGGTTCCGTGCCCAGTTCGGCCTCACCCTGCTGGACTACTACGGGTCGACGGAGTCGTACCCGTTGCTCGGCAACTTCCCAGGCGTGCCGGTCAAGCCCGGTTCGATGGGCCGTCCGCTGCCCGGTTGGGACGTGGCGCTGATGGACGCCGACGACCACGAGGTGCCGGCCGGGCAGCCGGGCGAGATCTGCCTGCGCGCCGGATCCAACCCCCAGTTCCCGCTGGGCTACTGGAACCGACCCGAGGCATCGGCCGAGTCGTTCGGCGGCACCTGGTACCGCACGAAGGACCAGGCCGTCAGGGACGAGGACGGGTACTTCTGGTTCCTCGGCCGGACCGACGACGTCATCAAGACGTCCGGCTACCGTGTGGGGCCGTACGAAGTGGAGGGGGTACTGCGCGGTCACCCCGCGGTCGCCGACGCCGGAGTCGTCGGCGTCCCCGACCCGGTGCGCGGCCAGGCCGTCAAGGCCTGGATCGAGCTCAGCCCCGGCCACGAACCGGACGAAGCCCTGGCACGGGACATCACCCGCTTCGCCCGCGAAGCGCACTCCCGCTTCGCCTATCCGCGCCTGATCGAGTTCGTCGAAGAACTGCCCCGCTCGGCCACCGGAAAGATCCAGCGGGCCGCTCTTCGCGCCCGTGACCTCAGCCCTGCCGGACCCGACACCGCGGCACCACCCCGGAAGGACGGACGGACATGACGACCGACAGCAGCGCCCCGGTGTCCCCTCCCCTGCCTGCGAAGTCCGCGGCACCCGAATCCGCCGACGCCCCGGGCGTGCGCCGCAAAGTGGCCACCGCCACGGCCATCGGCAACTTCGTGGAGTGGTTCGACTCGGGCGCGTACGCCATCATGTCCGCGACCATCGCCGGGCTCTTCTTCCCCCAGTACGACAAGACCGCGGCCCTCCTCGCCACATGGGCCGTCTTCGCCGGCGGCTTCATCGCCCGCCCTCTCGGCGCCGCGTTCTTCGGCCGCTACGGCGACCGCATCGGACGCAACCGCATGCTCGCGCTGAGCGTGCTGTGCATGAGCGGTTCGACCCTGCTCATCGGTCTGCTGCCCAGCTACGCGACGCTCGGCATCGCGGCACCGGTCCTGCTCTTCCTGCTGAGAGCCATGCAGGGCTTCTCCACGGGTGGCGAATACACCGGGGCGTCGGCGTTCATCATGGAGTACGCCCCCGAGGGGCGCCGGGCCCGCTATGCCAGCGTGGTGCCGCTCACCGTCGGATTCGCCTCCGTCGCCGGTGCGTTGACCGGGCTGCTGATCACCTCGTCGCTCGACGACGCGGCGCTGAACAGCTGGGGCTGGCGCATTCCGTTCCTGCTGGCCGGACCGCTCGGCCTCATCGGCCTGTATCTTCGCAGCCGCATCCAGGACACTCCGGTCTTCCGGGCGCTGGAGAAGGGCGACGTGGTCCAGGAGGCACCGCTGCGCGAGGCATGGCGGGTCTGCCGCCGACAGGTACTGACCCTGTTCGGCTACAGCATCACCAACGCCGTCGGGTACTACCTGATGAGCAGCTACATGATCGCCTACATGTCCGAAGAGGTCGGCTACACCAAGTCGCAGGCCATGCTGACCAGCGTGGTGGCGATGCTCGCGTACAGCCTCGCCTGCCCGCTGATGGCCGCGGCCAGTGACCGGTTCGGCCGCAAACCGATGCTGCTGTTCGCGTGCGGCGGCTTCACCGTGGCCACCTTGCCCGCCTTCTGGCTGATCGGTACGGGGCTGGGCGGCGCGATCGCCGGCACGGTGGTGCTCGCCGTACTGGTCGCGGTGATCGGCACCTCCAATGTGCCCGCGATGGTCGAGATGTTCCCCGGCCAGCTGCGGGCGAGTGGTTCGGCCATCGGCTACACGGCTGCGTACGTCCTCTTCGGTGGCACCGCACCCTTCGTCGCGACCGGTCTGGTCTCCCTCGGCGGAACTCCCCTGGCCCCCGGCTTCTACCTGATGGGGCTGGGGCTGGTGTCGGCGCTGGTGGTGCTCTTCTCCTTCCGGGAGACGCTGCACCTGCCGCTGACGCGCACCACCGTGCTGGAGAAGTAGCACCGTCCCGACGAGCGGCACGAACGGCCTAGACGGCGGATGGTGCGCGCGCTGCCGCGGAGCGGGGCGAGTCGGCGCAACGCCGGGTCCGTCCACCGGTACGCCGCCGAGCAGCAGCCGGTCCGCCGGCGGAAGGGCCCACGGGCGGCCGGTCCTTCCGTGCGCGGGGCCGGCCTCCTCGGCGGCGTGCACGACGAGGTCGATGTCATGCCACGCGTCGACGAGCTCGGCGGCGCGGTCGCGGTAGGTCCCCATGCCCCGCCCCCCTCCGTGCACCAGAAGGCGGGGTTCACGCCGGTCCCACGGCAGCGGTGGCTCCCGGGTGACCGGGATCGTCCAGGGCAGCGCGGTGTTCGCCCGCGAGGTGAGCCAGACCTCCTCGGTACCCGGGAGTGGGGGCCCGGCCCTCCGGAAGGACGGCGAGGCCACCGAGTCCACATGGCAGACGACCACGCGCAGGGCCCGGCCCGTGCGCTCCATGAAGCGCCGGACCAGGCTCAGCCAGAATCCGGAGAAGACGACCACGGTGTGCACTGCGCTCTCCTCGCAGCGGCGTACCCATGCGTCCTGTACGTCGGCGGAGATGGCCGGCACCGGGTCGGAGGCGATGCGCTGCCCCACCCACGCCGCGCGGAAATCACGGTGGAACACATCGCGCGAGGCGGTCACGGGCGGCGAGCCGGTCGGGGGGCCGCAGCCGTGACGCGAGCAGCAGCCCCGGTACGTGCACTCCCAGCGCGACCCCCGACGTGAGCACCACGATCACGGGCAGCCGCCGCGCAGTCCCGATTCCACGTCGTCCAGGGCCGATTCGAGCTGGGGGCCCACGTGGGTCCACACCCACGCCCGGTCGGTGGCCGAAGCCTGCCGGGGCTCCACCTCCACCAGCATGATCAGGTAGAGGTAGGCCCGGTAGAGCGCGAGTCGCAGGCGCACCGAGTCGTCGAACACGGCCTCTGCGCCGGCGCTCGCGTAGCCGGTCAGGAATGCCTTGTCATCCTCCATGTCGGCGAAGAGCGCCAGCGAGACGAAGTCGGCCACCGGGTCGCCCCAGAACATCCGCTCGCCGTCGATCAGACCGCTGAGCCGTCGGCCGCCGGGCGGCCCGGCGAGCAGCAGATTGCCCTGCCACAGATCGAAGTGGACCAACGCGGGCCGAATGACATCGTCCAGTACGTCCGATGCGGCGGCGAGCGTCTCCCGGATCGCGGCGGTGGAACGCGGCAGCCGTGCCGCATACCGCTCCGCGTCGTCCAGGACGGCGCCGGTCATCGTGGTGAACGCCTCCCGCCAGGTGGACGCCAAGGGCCCCAGCGGCTGCGCGGGGTAGCCGAATCCCGGTCCGGTGACCGCGTGCAGGCGCGCCACCAGTCGGCCCAACTCCTCCCGCAGTCGCAGCGGTTCGCCCTCCGCCAGGGAATCGGCGGCCTCGTGCCAAGGAGCCCCGGGGCACGCCGTCATGATCAGGTAGGCGCCGGTGCCGGCGTCGACGTCGGTCTCGCTGCGGACGACCCGGGGCACGACGCCGGCGTCCGCGGCCGTCGCGGCCGACTCGTAGAAGGTGACCTCGCCGGTCAGCAGCGCGCGCTCGTAGGCCAGACCTGCCGCCGAACGCGGCGGGAGCTTGAGCACCCAGTCGCGGCCCCGGTCCAGAGCGACGCGGACGACCGTGTTGTACGTGCCGCCGGACAGCGGTGTGTACAGGGCCGTCTCCCTCCCCCGTACACCGGCCTCCCTCAGGACGGCCTCGGCCGCCGCGACCGTCTCCTCGTACGACGTGCTCAATTTCGCTCCTCCATGACAAGACCGGATGTCCGTTGCCGTGCTGTCGCACGGATCTGGTCCATGAGCGCGATGCGCGGTTCGCAGGCGCCGAGCTCGGCGCCCTACTATTCCCCCTCCCCCCGCACCGGAGCACGGATACGTGCGAACTGCTGTGTGGAGTACGACACCGCGGGGGTCCTGGTGACTGTTCTGCTGCCGTCGGGCGCGACGACCGTGATGTTGAGGGGAACGGCTCCGGCGACGGGGAGCAGGCCACCCCGGACCCGGACGGTGGCCTCACGGAACGAGCAGACGTGCTCGGCGGTACGGGTCGTGCCGAAGGAGCACTCCAGAGTGGCGCGCTGCCCGGTGGACAGCAGAAGGGCCGCGGAGAAGCGGCGGCCCACTCCTCCGGCGCCATCGAAGTCGGAGTGCCCCGTCCCCTGGGCATCGGTGATGCCCACCGTGTCCTGGAGGGCCTGGAACCAGCAGCCCGCGAAGTCGTAGAAGCATCCCCACCGAGGTCGGGACGCCTTGTCGTGCGCGCAGGCGCCGAAGGCGGCGGTGCCCACGACGATGCCGTGTCACGCGCTTGCCCCGTTGAATCAGCGTGCGACTCGCCAACGGCCTTCCACTGCCGCACCTGCACCCGCACCCTGCCGTCGACGCGCCGGCCAGGGGTGTGAAGCCGGCTCCTTGCCCGCCGCAGGGGCCCACGCCTAGGCTGAATGCGCTTTCATTGCAAGAGATACCCGGTACCCGACCACCGTGACACCGGGCAGCGCATCCCCACAACCACGCGCCACCAACCGGCAGGAGAGGCTGAGCATCAGCATGAGCACCCCCACGGTGTACGACGTCGCCGCACGGGCGGGCGTCTCCATCGCGACAGTGTCGCGCTTCCACCGGAATCCGGGGGCGGTGCGACCCGAGACCAGAGACCGAGTACAGGCAGCGGTAGATGAGTTGGGCTATGTACCGAGCGGCACCGCACGTGGGCTCGCCAACCGCACCACCGGCGTTCTCGGCCTCTGTTTTCCCGACTTCCACGACGCCGGGGCGGCGAGCGCGGCGCACGCCGACGACACCGAGTTGATGTTGTACTCCGACGAAGTCATCCGCGGCATGCAGCGTGCGGCGGGGCGTCACGGCTATGCGCTGTTGCTCACCAACTCACGCGAGGGTGACGCCGGCGAGCAACTGGCCGAGGCCGCGGGACGGATGGACGGGGTGGCCGTGCTCTCGACGACGGTCCCGTCCGAAACACTGGAGGTGGTGTCACGGCGATTACCCGTCGTGATGCTCGCCGGACGGCGGGACGATGCTCACGATCAGGTCCAAGTGGCGAATTTGAGAGGCCAGTTGGAGCTGACACGGCATCTCATCGTCGATCACGGCCTGCGTCGGCTCACCTTCGTCGGTGGCCCGTCGGACTCCCCCGACTGCGAAGCCCGATTCCGGGGATTCCTGGCCGCCCACCGCGAAGCCGGCCTGCCGCTTCCCGAGCAACCGCACCTTCGGGGCGACCTCACCCAGGCTGCCGGGCACCAGGCTGTCATGGAGCTCCTGGACGGACGGGGCGAGCGTCCTCAGGGAGTGGTCCTGGCAAACGATCAAATGGCAGTGGGCGCCTTGCGCGCCCTGGCGTCGCGCGGCATCCGCACACCGGAAGAGATGGCCGTGACCGGCTTCGACGGGATCGCTCTGAGCCGACTGGCACAACCGGCTCTGACAACTGTACGGCAGCCCATGGCACGTCTCGGCAAGGAAGCCGTGGAGCTGCTCATCGCACGGCTCAGGGACCGGAAGCGGGCGACCGTGGCACGGCTGTTGCCGGTCAGGGTCGTGCGCCGGGCTAGCTGCGGCTGCGGCGCGTAGCAGACGCGCTTCCGGACGACCGGGCAAACGAGGGGCCGCGCAGCAGCGGTCCCCCGTGGGGTGCGAGCCGTCGATGGCTCGGTGCCCCCGGCACGACGGCTGATGGAGACCGACGACGTACCGGCGTTCCGGCCCCGGCCCCAACCCCAACCCCAACCCCAACCCCAACCCAAGTCTCGGTCCCTGCCCCTGTCCCGGACCGTGACCCGGGACCGTGAGAGTGCGAACGGCTGTCGGCCTCCGTGGTCGACCGTCCCGGAGGCCGACCACGCCCTCACTTCGTTTCGAGGAAGTCCTCGATGTCCGCGGCGACTTCCTGCGACGGCTCGACGTCCGGGAAGCGCGTCTCACCGTTGAACCGCGTGCAGCTGAACCACGGGATCTGCGCACAGAACCGTTCGTGCGGGGCGTCGTAGCTCTCCGCCCTTCGAGTGTGAGCACACATGCCGGACCGGGCGGGGCCTGGTGAACCTTTCGGGGCGGCCCCTGGGCGATCCCCACGTGCCGTACGCGTTCTCGATCCCCCGGCACGCGCGTGCCCACGTCTGAACGGTCCGGGACATGTCCCGGACAGCACAACCCGTTCCCTGGCCTTGCCGCCCCGCCCAGACTCTTGCCCCGTCGGCCGGGGCCCGCCCGGCTGTTTGCGATCTCCGGGATCGTAGACCCCGATCAAGGGAGAGTCTGGACATGCGCCTCCTCAGGAAGCTGGCGGCCACCGCTGCCACCACCGCCGCGCTCAGCGCCGCCTTCACCGTCGCCGCGGCCCCCGCCTCCGCTGCCGGCGGTACCGCGCCCGCGTGCATCGAGCGCTATGTGAACAACGATCAGGACGGCTTCTCCGTGGGCCTCTACAACTACTGCGGCAAGACCATGCGCGTTCAGGTCATCGTGGACTACGCCCCCGACGGCCCCTGCTACACCATCGCGAAGGATGGATACAAGCACTACAGGTACGACGGAATTCTGGGCCTGTACAGCAGGACTGCCGTGTGCTGACATGCGTCCGCCGGCGATGGGGCCGCAGCTCCGGCCTCATCGCCGAACGGCGGACGCCGGACGCCGGACGCCGGACGCCGAACGGCGGACGCCAGACGCCGAACGGCGGACGCCAGACGCCAGACGCCAGACGCCAGACGCCAGACAGCAGACAGCAGACGGTCGAGCCCGCTGAACGCAGGTCGGGGGGCCGGCCGGACATCCGCATCGGCGAGGACGACGCCGCGCCCACCAGGGCTTCGGCGCCGGGGCAGCTGAGGGTGACGTCTGCCGCTGCCCTTCGGCCCCGCGTACGGCGCGCATCACCGTGAGACAGCCTGCTGGTCGGCAGGCATGGCCGGCCGGCCCGGTGTCCCGTCCCGAGTCAGTGGTCCTGGGGACTCCTGCGCTCCGGCTCTTCCAGGTATTCGGGGCAGTCGGGGTTGCGGCAGGGAGCCGGGCCCCGCACGGGCACGAAGACTCCGAGAGTCTTGTGCCGCCTCATGATGGTGGTGTCCAGGGGGTGCTTGCAGACCGGGCACACAAGCGTCCCCTGGGGACCGGTCTCATGCTCGATCTTGCTCATTCTTCAACGATATGCCGTGTGACCCCAGATCGTGCGAACAGGACCTGAGCCGGTTCCGCACAGCGGCCACGGCCGCCCGTTGCGGGCCGCGATACCACCGGGGACTTCGCCGACCAGCAGGGCAATGAGTCGCTCGGCCTGGTCTCGGGGGTCCGGTGCGCCGGGCCGGCTGGTCATCAGGAGGTGGTGGACAGTACCGGCGAGTGCGAGGGCGATCGAGGCGGCGTCGGTGGCGTCCGCGAGCCGATCCGCACCCCTGCGCGCCGGTTCTCAACCGACCTGCATGTACGGGACGTTGCCGCTTCACCCGCGGACCCAAGCAGGCCCAGGCAGGCCCGGCTCAGACCTGGCGCCCCTGATCCGGCTTACTCGCCGGGGACCGGCCTGCCGACGCCGACGCCGGGCCGGGGCTTCGCGAGCGAGGCGAGGAAGTCGTCGAGCATGGCGATCTGTACCTCCTCGGGGAACCGGCCGGGGTCGAAGAGAGCCTGGACGACGAGTCCGTGGGTGAACGCGACGGCGGAGGCGGCGAGCTGCTCCGGGTCGGCGGTTGCGGGCAGCTCGCCCAGGTCGCGAGCGGCTTCGAGGTGCGGTCGGATCGCCGAGCGCATCCGTGTGTAGCGGTCGGCCTGGTCCGTGCCGAGAGCATCGTCGGCGAGGGCCAGGTCCCAGGAGCTGACCCAGATGCGGTTACGGTCGATGTCGTCCGCGGTCAGCGGCAGGATGTCCAGCAGCATGGCTCCCAGGGCGGCGAGACCCTCGGTGGGGCGTTCACGCCGGGGGCGTTCCGCGGAGCTTTTCTCCAGCAGGTCCAGGGCATGGGCGACCAAGGCTCGTTTGGTCGGGAAGTAGTGCATGAGCATGCCGGTCGAGACGTCCATGGCGGAGGCGACGGCGCGTAGCGTCAGCCCGCCGAACCCCTTGTCGGCGAGTACCTGCCACACCGCCTGGGACACATCCTCACGGCGGGCTTCATGGTCTCCAGGTGCAGGGGGCATGCTGCTACCTTACATACCGAACGCTCGTTACGTATCCGACCTTGGAAGGTGTCCGTGTTTGCCCTGCCACTCGGCGACAATGCACAGCTCCGCCCCCTGGAGCCCTGGCATGCGGAGGAGTTCCTCGCCCACATCGACCGTGCCCGGCCCCATGTAGACCCGTGGATACCCTGGGCGACGCTCAGCACCGACCTCGCCTCCGCCACGGCTGTCCTCCAGCGGTACGCCGACAGGCAGGCCGAGGACACCGCCCGGATCTACGGGATCCGGCTGGACGGCACGCTGGTCGGTGGCGTCATGTTCACGAAGTTCGACGCCGCTTCCGGGGTGTGCGAGATCGGCTGCTGGCTGGAGGCCGACGGGGCCGGCCGCGGACTGGTGAACCGGGCATGCCGGGCGCTGATCGACTGGGCCTTCGAGGAACGCGCGATGAGCCGGGTCGAGTGGTGGGTCGCGGCGGGCAACACCCGCAGCATCGAGGCCGCGCGCCGGCTCGGCATGAACCGCGACGGTGTGCTGCGCCGGCACTCTCCGTACCGGGGCATCCGGCACGACATCGAGGTCTGGTCGGTCCTCGCCGAGGAGTGGGGAGTGCCCGCGTCCGGCGTCAAGGCCGAGCTCGACGAGCTGATGCACGCCTTCCTCGGCGCGTTCACCAACACCGGCGGCACCCGGCCGAACGTCGACGTGGTCCGTGAGGTGTTCATCCCCCAGGGAACGATCATCCAGAACGTCGGGGCCGAGCCGGTGATCTACGACCTCGACGCGTTCATCGAGCCCCGGCAGAAGATCCTCACCGATGGGACGCTGACGGAGTTCTCCGAATGGGAGGTCACCGAGCGTACCGAAATCTTCGGCTCGGTCGCGCACCGGTTCAGCGAGTACCGCAAGTCCGGGTTCCTCAACGGCGAGTGGTTCGAGGGCTCCGGCCGCAAGACCGTTCAGTTCGTCCGGACGCCCGCCGGCTGGAAGATGAGCTCGATGGCCTGGGACGACGCGCCGGGGGCTTCCTGATCCGGCCCGGCGGCCGTGCCCGGACGGCCGCCCGTGCCCGGACGGCCGTTCTCCATGTCCCGCCGCGATACGCCGGAGCGGTCGCATGGAGGAGTACGCCATCGGCCTCCACCCTCCACCACCGGACCACCGCGGCAACGGGCGACGGGCTGCGGTGCACCATTCGGGCACCGGGCGAGAGCGACGGCGCGTACGTCATCGGGTCCGTGGCGAACCATCTCGACGTGGGCGGGCTTCTGCTGGAAGACCACTCCCTCAACCCCGGGCAAGTCGTCGCGCGCCCTGGGTAGTTGCTGCTCCATCCCATGCCCCGTCCAGAAGGCATGGACCGGACTCCCGCCTGGTCGGCAGGCCCCAGAGCCTGCCGGCCGGGCACAGCGTCGGACCGGGTGCGGCGCGCAACCCCGACTCGGACCGGTCACGACTCCGGCTCGTCCGGGCCGGAGTCGGTGACGCCGACCGGTCCGGTACCTGCCCGCCTCAGCCGACGGGCCGACTCGCCAGGTACTCGGCGAGATCGCCGACCTCGACGAGCAGGCCGCAGCGGTCAACAAGGTCGAGCAGAAGGCGCTCCAGCAGTACGCCTTCCTGCCGCTCTACAGCGGCCCCTCGGTGTGAAGAAGGGCCTCGCCAACGTCGGCGCGACCATCTTCTACAGCCCGCTTCCGGAGACGGTCGGCTGGGAGAAGTGACCCGAGCCCCGGGGCCACGCCGTTGCCGTCCCGCTCCCGCCCTCGGGAACGGGCCGCGGCGAAACGTTCGCAAGACGCGTGGAGGGTCCGCCGGTCAGGTGGCGGCCACCCCGCCGCGTCCGGCTCCGGACGCCGTGGCGGCCATGCCGGCCCGGGGCATTCGCCGATCGCGCGGCCGATCGCGTGCAGGCCGGCCGCGACCGGCCGCGCGGCCCGCATGCCGGGCCTTCGCGGCCGGGGTGGTACCGGCCGGCCTCGGCGTGGCCGGGTCGACCGGCGTACTCCGCTCGGGCGGGCCGGGCTCGCCCATGGCCGGAGGCCGGCCATCGCCGCCGGCCACGAGAGGGATCTCCGTGGCCGGCCCTCCTCGTGACCGGCCGGCGTCCGGTCGTGCGGCCCGGAAACCGGGTGCCGGGCCGCACGACCGGGATCGCTGTTGCTTTCACGTCAGCTCCCGTCCCCGATCCTGGCGGTCCTGCTGACCCACTGGGACAGGGTGAGCTGCGTGGCCCCGTCCGCACGGGCCGGACCGCGCCGGCAGGGTGCCGCGTGGCGGTGTTCGGGAGTCCCCCGGTGCCGGCCGGCACTGGCGGCCAGGGCGTCGCGGAGAAGGAACAGGTGTACGGGCAGGGCTGCACCGCAGTCGTGCTCGTCCCGGCACGTGGGGCAGGTCTCCAGGTGGGTTCCCACCGTGCTCGCCTCGTCGGCCGCGGGGGCCTTGAGGCCGTGGTCTTCGGCCGGTCGTTCACCGATCGTGCGGTACTTCTCGGTTGCAGTGAGCATGGGAGGGTGTCCTTCCTGAGCTGGGATGCCGGTCACGCGGTCGTCGGGGCCAGGGGTTCGGGCGTGAGTGCCCCGGAGTGGGCGACGCCGGGTCGCCGAGCGGGTGCCTCGGCGTCGGGGCCGCCTTCAGCCCCGCGGTAGCCGCCGTTGGGCGCCGGTGTGCCGCTGTGCCTTCGCGAGGCGCGACGCCCGGGATCCGGAGGAGCGGCGCTCCGCGCCGGGGGTGACCCCTGAATCGGCGGGGACGTCCGCCCGCGACTGCCGCTTCCCTCCGGGAACAGGCGTCGCGACGGTGAGAGACCGGGCGGCGCTGCCCGGGGCGGGCGGCTGCGCACGCAGCGAGAGTGACCGGCCTGCCCGAGGTGCCGCCGCCGGATCGGGGACGGCCACGAACAGAACCGTCGGGCCGCCGGAGAAAGCTGCGGCGCGGACCGCGGTCATCGATGTCGATTCGGCGTTGTACCGCTCAATCGGGCAGTGGGCTTCGATCATGGCGAAACCTCCGTTCGCCTTCCCACCTTCGCCCAGGAACGGCCCCCGGCGCGTCGTCCCCCCGCAGCGATTCCCGGCTACCACGGCTGCGGTATCCGCCACGACCGGCTACGACCGCGACGACACGCGCATACCGCGCCGACGACTACAGGGGCGCCTGTGAGTCCCCGGATTCCGTTGCCGGACTGACCAGGCCGCACTGATAGGCGATGACTACGAGCTGGGCCCGGTCACGAGCCGCCAGCTTGGTCATGGCCCGGTTGACGTGGGTCTTGGCGGTCAGCGGGCTGACGAAGAGGCGTTCCGCGATCTCGTCGTTCGACAGCCCCAGTGCCGCCAGCCCCACGACATCGCGTTCCCGCCGCGTCAGACACTCCAACCGCTCGTGCACGCCCGCCGGGCACGGGTCCGGCTGCGCGAGGAAGCGCTTGATCAGCGCACGCGTCGCCGACGGGGACAGCAGTGCCTCGCCGGCGGCGATCGTGCGGACGGCGTCGAGAAGCTCCTCGGGCCGGGCCCCCTTGCCGAGAAAGCCGCTCGCACCGGCGCGCAGGGCCTCGGCCACGTGCTCGTCGTCCTCGAAGGTGGTCAGGATGAGCACCTTCACCCCGGTGAGGTCCTCGGACTCGCTGATGAGGCGGGTGGCGTCGAGGCCGTCCATGTCCGGCATGCGGATGTCCATCAGGACCACATCGGGGCGCTCCGTACGCGCCAGTTCCAGCGCTTCCTCCCCGTTGGACGCCTCCCCCACCGTCTCCATGTCATCGGTGGAGTCGAAAAGCATCTTGAAGGTGCCCCGCAGCAGGGCCTGGTCATCGGCAAGCAGTACGCGAACCGTCATGCCCGTCTCTCCTCGGTGGTTTTCCCATCACCAGGCCGGGACGCAGCGGAAGCTCGGCCGTCACGGTGAAGCCGCCCTCCGGGCGCACTCCCGCGTGCAGCCAGCCCCCGACCGTGGCAGCGCGCTCGCGCATCCCGATCAGTCCGTGCCCCGTCCCCGGACGGGCGTGGTCCCCTCCGGTTCGTCCGTCGTCCTCGACGGTGATCGTCAGCCGCTCGGGGCGGTAGTGCAGGAACAACCGGGCATGGTCGGCACCGGCGTGCTTGTGCACGTTCGTCAGGGCCTCCTGGACGATGCGGTACGCAGCCAGGTCGACCGTCGGCGCCAGCGGTTCGGCGATGCCCCGCCGGGTATGGCTCACGGCCAGACCGGCGCGCTCGAACGACGCCAGGAGCGCCGGTACGCGCGCGAGGCCCGGCATCGGATCACGCGGCGCCACGGGATCGCCGGACTGCCGCAGCAGCCCTACGGTCACCCGTAGCTCGTCCAGTGCGGACCGGCTGGTGTCCCGGATGTCCTCCAAGGCGGCCACGATCTGCTCCGGCCGCCGTTCCACCAGATGCACGGCCACGCCCGCCTGAGCGTTGATCAGGGCGATGTGGTGCGCGACGATGTCGTGCAGCTCGCGCGCGATCCGCACCCGTTCGGCCGCCACCCGTTGCTGCGCCTCCTGCTCACGCGTGCGCTCCGCGTGTTCCGCCCGCTCCTCCACGGCTGCCACATAGGCGCGTCGGGAACGCACTCCGTCCCCGACGGCAGCCGGCAGCGCCGTCCACGCCAGCATCGCCGCGTTGTCGGGGGCCAGCCATGCGCGCGGGTCGCACACCACGGCGGCGCCCACCAGGACGGCGGCCGAGAATGTTGCCGCGGTCCAGGCGGCACGCCGGTCGGTCAGCGCGGCCACGGTGTAGACCGACACCAGGACCGGGCTGATCACCAGAGGGCTTTCGCGGAATCCGAGCACCTGAAAGGCCACCCCGCAGCCAATGGCGACGGCCAGTACGCCGAAGGGGTGATGCCGCCGCCATACCAGCGCAGAGCAACCGATACCCGCCAGCACCACGGCGGGCCACCGCAAGGAGAACGTGTGCTGGTGCGGTACGACCGAGGAAGCCACGACCGCCAGCCCGAACAGCGCAGCCACGGTCAGTGCGTCCACCACACCGATCCGGGGCCGCGTCCACCGCCTCCAACCGCTGATCACCGCCATGTCACCACCGTAGGGTCAATGGCCGCATCGGGCATCGCCGCGCGGGGCAGGGGCGCCTCGGCCACCGGCCGCTGCCCGTCCGCCGAGCCTTCGCCGGCGCACAGCCGTCCACGTCGTGCTGCCCGGCCCGCGGCTCCGCTGTCACGAGGACGGGCGGTGGGGGCCGGGCGGCGAGGAGTCCGAGCCGGATGCCGAGGGCGTGAGCGAGGAGCCACGAGGCGGGCAAGGGGTCCCAGGGGACCCGAATCGGTCCGGCGACGTGCGATCACTCACACGAGCGCCCTTTGTGCGGCAGCCCCGAAGAAACGTAATATCGGCAGGTCATCGCCGCGACGGGAGACAGGAAGCCGGTGCGAATCCGGCACGGTCCCGCCACTGTGACCGGGGAGTACAACCTTTCGACATGCCACTGCGCCCGGCGCGGGAAGGCGGGGGGAGCGTCGATCCGGGAGTCAGGACACTGGCCTGTCGCGGGCCCGTTTTGAGGAGCGCGGACTCCCCAGGAGGCTCTACGTGTATTTCGGCATACCTCGCCGCCCCTGCTTCCCCCCTGCCCGGCCCCGTCGTGCCCTGCGCGCCGTCGCCGCAGCCGTCACCCTGTCCACCACCCTGGTGATCGCGGGCTGCGGCACGGGCCACGGCTCCACCGGGGACGCCAAGGCCACCGCGTCACCGGCCGAGGGCTTCCCGGTCAGCATCGACAACTGCGGCGTGAGGACGACGTACGTCAAACCGCCCTCGCGCGCGGTCACCATCCATCAGCACCCGGCGGAACTGATGCTCGCCCTGGGCCTGAAGGACCGTATGGTCGGCACCGCCTTCCCCGACTCGGCCGTCCTGCCCGAACTGAAGAAGGACTTCGAGGCGATACCCGAACTGGCGAGGAAGGAGCCCTCCTTCGAGACCGTCCTCGACGCGGAGCCGGACTTCGTCTACGGCGGCTACGGCAGCGCATTCGCCGAGAACGAGGGCCGTTCCCGCAAGGCGTTCGCCGACGCCGGCATCGACACCTACCTCAACCGCGAGTACTGCGGCAAGAAGCAGGTGACGATGAGCGACACCTACGACGAGATCCGCACCGTCGGCAGCATCTTCGGCATACCGGGCCGCGCCGACAAGCTGGTGACCGATCTCCAGGGACGCATCGACAAGGCCACCACGGCGGTCGAGAACGACGCCGAAGTGCCTGTCTTCGTGTACGACAGCGGCGACAAGACGGCCTTCACCGCGGGCGGCAAGGGCCTGGGCAGCGAGCTGATCCGGCTGGCCGGCGGCCGGAACGTCTTCGCGGACCTCGACGACGTCTTCGGCGACGTCTCCTGGGAGCAGGTCGTGGACCGCAAGCCGGAGGTCATCGCCATCTACGACTACGCGGGTTCCGGGAGCGTCCGGCAGAAGAAGGAGTTCCTGCTCTCGCAGCCCGCACTCGCCGATGTCCCCGCCGTCAAGAACAAACGGTTCGTGGTGCTGCCACTGACCGCGACCCTGGTCGGAATCCGGTCGGCGTACGCGGTCGACGGCCTGGCCCGCGGCCTGCATCCCGAGAGCTTCCGGTGACGGAGGCACCCGCGAAGGCCGGCGATGAGCCGGCGATGGGGCGCCGGCGCCGCATGAACCGGTCGGGTGACGCCGCCCTCGCGCTCACGCTGGGCGTCCTCGCGCTGCTGCTGGTGCTCTCCGCCACGGCCGGCCTGGCCATCGGCTCGGTGCACGTGCCGCCCGGCCAGGTGTGGGGCATCGTGACGCACGCCCTGGGCGCCGACTGGACGGATCCCGACTGGTCCCGGGCCCGGGAGACGATCGTCCTCGACGTGCGCGCACCGCGCGTGCTGCTCGGGGCCGTGACCGGGGCCGGACTCGCGGTGGTGGGCACCGCCATGCAGGCCCTGATCCGCAACCCGCTCGCCGAGCCGTACCTGCTGGGCGTCTCCTCCGGAGCCTCCCTCGGCGCGGTCTCAGTGATCGTCTTCGGCGTGAGTGTGTTCGGGCCGGTGTCGCTGTCGGCCGCCGCGTTCGCCGGTGCCCTGGGCTCGCTGCTGGTGGTGTACGCGACCGCCCGCACCGGCGGACGCATCACCTCGGTGCGGCTCGTGCTGTCCGGTGTGGCGACCGCGGCGGTGCTCACCGCGGTGATGGACCTGCTGCTGCTCACCACCGGCCGGGGCAACGAGGCCCGCGCGGTCCTCGCCTGGACCCTCGGCGGCCTCGGCGGTGTCAACTGGGGCACGTTGTGGCTGCCCAGCGCGGCCCTGCTGCTCGGCATCGCCGTCCTCCTGGTGCAGTCACGGCACCTGAACCTGCTGCTCGCCGGTGAAGAGGCGGCAACGACCATGGGACTGGACGTGGCCCGGTTCCGGACCCGCATGTTCATCATGCTGTCCCTCGTCACCGGCGTCCTGGTCGCGGCGGCCGGACCGATCGGCTTCGTCGGCCTGATGCTGCCGCACATCGTGCGCCTCTTCGTCGGCGGCGACCACCGCCGCGTACTGCCGACGGCCGCACTGGGCGGAGCGGTCTTCCTGATCTGGGCCGACATCGCCGCACGCACCGTCGCCGCCCCCATGGAGATCCCCGTCGGGGTGCTCACGGCGCTGTGCGGTGGTCCCTTCTTCCTCTGGCTCATGCGCCGCGACGCCCGCCGGAACGCCGACCCAGGAGTGGCATGAGCGCGACCGAACTCACCGTCGACGGCGTCACCCTGACCGCCGGGGCACGCCACCTCGTCCGGGACGTCTCACTGCGGGCCCGCCCCGGCGAGGTGGTCGGCCTGGTCGGCCCCAACGGCAGCGGCAAGTCCAGCCTCCTGCGCGCCGTCTACCGCGTCCTGCGCCCCGACGCCGGACAGGTGCGGATCGACGGTACCGACGCCTGGTCCCTGCCCGTACGCAAGCTGGCACGGACCCTGGCCGCAGTGGTGCAGGAGTCGGCCGCCGGCTTCGACCTGACGGTACGGGAGGTCGTCGCCATGGGCCGCACCCCGCACAAGGGCCTGCTCGCGGGCGACACCGTCGAGGATGCCCGGCTGATCGAGTCGGCCCTCGCAGCCGTGGACGCCACCCTCCTGGCCGGCCGCCCCTTCGACCGGCTGTCCGGCGGCGAACGCCAGCGCATACTCATCGCCCGTGCCCTCGCCCAGCAGCCCTCGCTGCTCGTCCTCGACGAACCCACCAACCACCTGGACATACGCCACCAGCTCGAAGTCCTCGGCATACTGCGCCAACTCCCCGCCACCGTCCTGGTCGCGCTCCACGACCTCAATCTGGCCGCGTACTACTGCGACCGCCTCTACGTCCTGTGCGACGGCGAGGTCATCGTGTCGGGACCGCCCGCCGAGGTACTCACCGTGGAACTACTGCACGAGGTGTACGGGGTGGCGGGAGAGGTGGTCATTCATCCGCGCACCGGGGCACCCCACGTCACCTTCCTCCCTGCGACGATCGGCCGGCCGGTCCCGGCCGCCGCAATGGACCACTCCGCTTCGTGAGCGGGCGGGCGCCTGCGCCATCGGCATCCTCAACACACCTGTGGGCGTCGGCCGTTGCGGCCGCGGCCTGCCCCTGCGACGCGATCAGCCGTGCCGGGCCGTTGCGTCAACGGCGTTCCGCCAGCGGTGAAGGAAGTACGGGAGGATGCTCGTTGTCATGCCGACGGCACCGATCCACAGTACGGCTCTCGCTCCGAACAGAGAGCCCGCGACTCCCCCAAGAGCCCGCCGAGCGGAATGCCACCCCAGGGCTCCCAGGATTCGGAGAGCTGGACGGGCTGCCCGTCGGCGAGGAATTCGTAGTGCGTGGTGACGCAGAGGTCTCCGGGGCTGATCGCGAGCCTCTCGGCGATTGCCCCAGGGGCGGGGACGCGCGCCTGGCTGTGCGAATCCCAGGCTCCGGCCCTGCCCCGCTCCGTCGCCCCGGCGCGGGAGGGGGAGCCGCCCCGGCGTTCGCGGTGCCGCGAACGCACCATCCGCAGGCGCTCACGCGGCATGCGGACGTAGGTGCCCGAGCCCGCGCGTCCTTCGAGGAGGCCCTTGATGATCAACCCGTCCACGGCCCTCTGCATGACGTTGCGTCCGACGCCGTACTCCTCGGCGAGCCGTGCCCGGGACGGCAGGCGTTCACCTATCTCCCACTCTCCCGCGAGAATCCGTGCGCACAGCGCGTCGGCCACTGCAAGGTACGGCGCCTCTCGGGGCATTGGTGACCCTCCGACTGTTCTGCTGCGCGGCAGCTGGTAATTCCAGCGGCGTTGGCAAGCTACTGCACCAGGTGAAAGCTACTGGAGTAGAAATACGCTCGGTGCCGGAGCCGGCCCGGCCGGACATCGCCGAGCCCGGCGCCCACGGCCCGGCCTGCATCCGCGGCTGAGCGCTGCCTGCTCGGCACGGCCCTCGCCGCTCGCTTCACCAACCGCCCTCCCGTCCGCGAGCACCTCCTGCACGGCACCGACATCCACGGCCGGCTGGCCGTCCGCGACGCCGGTGGTCACCGACTACGAGCGTGCGACGCTCAACGCCTACGCCGCCGGCATCGATCCGGCCCGTTTCTCGGCCTCCCGCAATCTGGTCGCCGACATCTACAGCTACTGGCAGAACGCCGAGCCCGGCTACTTCGGCCCGTCCGCCGATTTCAACGGCACCGTCTTCGCCGCGCTGGCCCTCGGCGGGGCCAAGACGCAGGCAGGGGCGCAGCGCATACCGCAGGCCCTGCGGAACTCCCTGATCACCCGCATCCGGGCCAACCAGCACAACGACGGCGGCTGGAACTTCAGCAAGGCCGAGGGCAACCCGGGGCAGCTCGGCGCCACGAGCGACATCGACATGACCAGTGCCGCGATGGCCGCGCTGTGCGTCTCCGGCGTCCCGAGCACCGACTCGGGCATCACCCGGGCCAAGGCGTTCCTCAAGGGCAAGTTGGTGACCGGCACCGGTGCGTTCAATGCCATGTTCGGCGTCAACACCGACTCCAACGGCTGGGTCGTATCCGGCCTGAACGCCCGCGGCATCAACCCTCAGACCGGGGACTTCCTCATAGCCCAGGAGTTCAACCCGGGCGGCGGCTTCAAGTACCTGCCGAGCGACACCGCGCCCTCCGCCTACGCATCCATCGACGGGCTGCGCGCCGTCGCGGGAGGCGGCTTCACCGCCACTCCCCCGGTACCGGTCACCAGCGGCGCACCCCCAGTGGGTGGCCCAGAGCACCTTCACCGCCGGCACGGCCGCACAGCTGGCTCTCACCGTGGACGACGGTGCCGGAAACGTGAAGGTGTGCTCCGTCTCCGTCACCCCGACCGGGACCACGACCACGCTGGGATCCGTACTCGACGCCGCCACGAGCGCCGCCACCCCGTCCGGCTGCGTGACCGCGGTGACGCCGCCGCCCGGGACAGGCGGCATCACGGCGCTCAACGGCAAGGCCAACAGCGGCTCCAACATCTGGAAGGTCAGCACCGACGGCTCCGCGTTCACCAGTGCCACCCGGGGCGCGGCCGTCAACGCGGGCGACACCATCGCACTGCGCTGGGGGCCTGACCCGCGTCCGGCGCCGGGCTCCCCTCGCGCTGCGGACCGGTCCCCGCCGAACGACCGGTCCGCACCAGGGCACCGCCCGGCAGCCGGAGCGCGCGCCGCGCCCCCGCTCCCGCCGCGACCGGCATCGTGGCCGAACGCCGTCCGGCCGGACAACTGGCCGGACACACTCACGCAGGCGGTCGGCGGCCCGAGGCAGTGAGGTCTTTCCTCGGACCCTCAGAGCAGATCGAGCCGGCGCAGGTCGGTGACGTACTTGCGAATGAGGGCTGCCGACAGGTGGGGGATGTCCTTGCCGGGGCCGGCCTGCGCGGCTTGCACGGCGGCGTGGAACCGCTCGGCGGGGAACGCCGAACCAGGGACACCTTCCTCGGGTTGCGCGAAGGCGTGCAGCAGGGGCAGCAGTGAGTGCTGACGCTGCTTCTCCGGCAGGGCACGGGCCGCGGCAGTGATACGGGCGAGCCATGCGCCGTAGTCGTCGATCCGCCGGATCGGGTGGCCGGCCTCGGTGAGCCAGTCGACGAAGGTGTCCAGCGAGATGCCGTCGTCGTGCGGGTTCAGCACGTTGAAGGTCTGGTGGCCCTCGGTGGCCCGCGCGCCCAGCGAGGTGATGGCCTCGGCGGTGAAGTCGACCGGCAGTCCGTCGTAGTGCGCGCGTGCGCCGGTCCGGTAGAACGAGCCCGGCGCGATGCCGGTGGCGACCAGGCTGAGCAGCAGGCGGGTGAACACGTCGGGCACATTCAACTGCCCCGGGTACCTGCTGTGCGCGAGGATCATGTCCGACCGGAAGGTGGCGACCGGCAGACCGCACAGGTCGTGTGCCTCCCGGAGGAGGACCTCGCCGGCCCACTTGCTGGTCGCGTACCCATGGGCGTAGCTCTGATCGATGTGCCGCACCGGGCTGGTGACGCGGATGTCGGCGTCCTCGTCGAGAGCCGCAGCCGCGGCTCCGACCTGCACGGCGACGGTGGACACATAGGTGACGGGCTTCATCCGCGTGGTGAGCGCCAGCCGGATCAGTTCGGCCGTGCCGACGACGTTGGGTCCGAACAACTGGCTGTAGGGCAGCACGTGGTTGACCAGGGCGGCCGGGTGGACGATCAGGTCCACGGTGTCGGCCAGCCTGTGCCACGTGTCCTCGTCCAGGCCCAGGTGCGGCTCGCCGATGTCGCCCGGGAGTACTTCCAGGGTCCCTTCGGCCAGGTCCCGGTACCGACGGAGCAGTTCGGCGTCGCCGCTGTCGAAGGCGTCCTCAAGCCGTTTCGCCGCTACGGCTGCATCGCTTCCGCGTACGACGCAGATCAGCTTGCCGCCCGAGGGTGCCAGCCGCTCCAGCCATTCCAGGCACAGGAACCGGCCGAGGTAGCCGTTGGCCCCGGTCAGCAGGACGGCCCGCACGGCACCGTCGGGGCGGGGCAGCGTCGGGGCGGCGGCGAGCGTCGGCGCGTCGACGAACTTCTCCAGAGTGAGGTCACTGGCGCGGACCTCGGAGCTGTTCTCGCCGTGTACGGAGGCGAACGTGGGCCGCTTCGCCCCGGACGCGCGTTCCGCCTCGATGTACCTCGCCACCTGTGCCAGGTCGTTGGCCGGGCTGATGACCACCCCGACCGGAACGTCGATGCGGAAGATCTCCTTCATGAGGTTGGAGAAGGACAGCGCGGAGAGCGAATCCCCACCCAGGTCGGTGAAGTGCGCCTCGGCGCTCAGGTCGGTGTTCGGGCAGCCCAGCAATGCCTGGGCGGCCCGGCCGACCGTTTCCAGGACCGGCTGGTCCGGCCCGGCCTGCCGCAGCTCGCGCAACTGCTCGACCTGCCCGTCGGCGAGTTCCGCGTACCTCTGTTCAAGGGCTTCGCCGTAGCGTTCCTTGAGCCTGGGGCGGAGCAGTTTGTGGCTCTCGGAGAGCAGGCCGTTCTCGGGGCTGAAGGGTTCCGCCTCGATCAGGAGGTCGCGCGGGATCTCGTACGAGTTGAGCTCGGCTTCCTTGGCGATCTGCTGGAGCGACTCGCTGAGCAGCGGCTTGAGTGACTCGACGTCCTCGCCGCATCTGGCCAGCGCGTCCGGGGCCGGCACCACCACCGCGAGCAGATGGGCACGCTCGCTGTTGCCGTGCACGAAGATCTGCCGGACGAGGGGGCTGCCGACGAAGACGGTCTCCAGGCGGGAGACGGCCACGAACTCGCCCTGGGACAGTTTCAGGGTGTCCTTGGTGCGGTCGACGTAGACCAACCGGTCGGGTCCGACCTCGGCCATGATGTCACCGGTCCGGTAGTAACCGTCCTCGTCGAACATCTCGGCGGTGACCTCGGGCCGCTTGTAGTACCCGGGAATGATGGTGTCCGTCTTGAGCAGCAGTTCCCCGCGCGGATACGGCAAGTCGGTCCGGAAGTAGCCCAGTTCCGGGGCATCGGCCAGCTTGTAGTCGATCACCGGCGGGCGCTGCACCACCGTGTCGAGCAGCACTCCGCCGGCTTCGGTGGACCCGTAACCGGTGTACAGGTGGAGATTCAGGCAGGACTCGACGAAGGCCGCCACCTCGGCGGAGAGCGGCGCGGTCCCGCAGAAGGCCTTGGCGACGCGCCCGCCCAGAAAGTTCTCCCGCAGGTCCGTCTTGACCGCCGTCTCGACGTCGCCCGGCTCTCCGGCCCGGCGGTCCAGTTCGCTCTGGTACCGCTGGAAAAGCATGTCGCACAGGCGCGGAACCATGGTCAGCTCGGTGGGGCGGATCAGTGTGATGTCGTCGAGCAGCGTGGACAGGTCGCTCTTGGCGGTGAAGTAGCCGACACCGCCCCGGACGAGCGAGCCCATCAGCGAGTAGCGGCCGGCGAGGTGGCTCTGCGGCATGTAGAGGATGCCGATCGGGGGCCCCTCCGCCGCCCCGTAGCTGAACCCGTACCACGCGGTGCCGACCAGCCGCTGTGTGTACATGGCCCCCTTGGGGGTCCCGGTACTGCCGGACGTGTAGATGAGCAGGGACAACGGGTCCTCGCCCGCGTCGGCGGTGAACAGAGGAGCGGGCGGCAGGTCGGTCCCGCGTTCGATCACCTCGGCCAGCGGGCCGACGACCACCGGACTGCCTGCTTCGGCCAGGCGCCGCCGGGCGGACTCGAACGCCTCGCGCTGGTCCGCGACCTCAGGCCGGTAGTCGAACACGATCACGCGCTGGATCGACGTTCCCTCGACCACGGCTTCGACAGCGGTGTCCAGGCGCTCGATGCTCGCGGCGAGGACACGCGGCTCCGTCTCCGCGATGATCGGCATCAGTTGGGACAGCGGCGCGCTGGATTGCAGAGGCACGGACACGACGCCCGAGTGGATGCACGCGAGGTCGAGAGTCGCGTAGTCGGTGCTGGTGAAACCCAGAATGCAGATCCGATCGCCCGCGCTCAGCGGATACTGCGGGTCGTGGTACCACGTGCCGGCGACCGCACGGATGCGTGCCCACAACTCGCGGTAGCTGATGGTGTCGAACCTCGGGAGCAGACGCGCCGTCGACGGTTCCTTGGCGCGTTCGCCGAGGGCCGGCCGGTCCCCGTAGCCCTCCATGACGGCCGCCATGACCTCGGCAAGTCCCTTGTCCGGATCATTCACCGCCGCGGTGATCGACTCCAGTGGTTCGGCCATGACCAGCCCTCCGGTAGCGTCCCAGTGATCTCGGCGGTGCCTGCGATGTCGGCGATGTCGGCGAGTCGTGCATGCGGGCGGCACCGAGCACTTGATCGCGTCTGTCGACCAAGCGTGGAGTCCGCATGTCCCTGCTCACAGCGGTGTGATGGGGACGCGCCCGGCGATGAAGGCGGCCCAGGAGACAGACGTGGGCCGTCGCGGACGGTGCGCCCCGGCCATGACCGGGTGCGCGGACCTCTCAACCGCCAAGGCGCAGGGGTAGTAGGTGGATGACATCGTTGTGGATCCAGGGCAGGGTACGCAGGCAACGCCGTCCTCGCGCGGGGATTCGGGCCGGCGAGGACCTCACCAGCTGACCGGCAGCGCGTCCACCCCGCGGATGAGGCGGTCGGTCCGCCAGGACATCTGGTCGGCCGGTACGGCCAGGCGCAGACCGGGCAGGCGGCGAATCAGGGACTCGAGCACGATTCGCAACTCCAGCCTGGCCAGTTGCGCACCGAGGCAGTGGTGCACGCCGTGCCCGAAGGTGACGTGCGGAATGTACCCGCGGTGGAAGTCGATCTCCTCGGGGTGGTCGAACACCTCGGGATCCCGGTTGGCCATGCCCAATTCGGCGACCACCGCGTCGCCGGCGCGAACGGTCTGCCCACCCAGTTCCACGTCCTCTGTGGCGATACGGGTGAAGCCGGCGGAGGCGCTGATCGGGATGATCCGGGAGAGTTCCTCGACCGCATCGGGTACGAGACCGGGGTCGGCGACGAGTTCCCGCCAGAGATCGGGATTGGTCAGCAGCGTGTAGACGAAGTTGCCGAGCTGGTTGGCGGTGGCCTCCTGGCCGGCGGACAGCAGGCTGACCCCGAGGCTGACCAGTTCCTCCTCGCCGAGCCGGTCCTCCTCGTCCTGTACGGCGACCAGTTCGCCGAGCAAGTCGTCGGTGGGTGCGGTGCGGCGGAGTGCGACCAGACCGGCGAGGTAGTCGTTGAGGTGTCCGCGGGCCTGCGCGGCCTGGTCCGGATCGGACAGCATCAGCAAGCCGTCCACCCAGACGTTGAACCGGTCACGGTCGGCAACGGGCACACCGAGCAGTTCGCAGATCACCGTGATGGGCAGCGGCCAGGTCAGCGCCTTGGTCAGGTCGGCGGACGGTCCTGCGGCGATCATGGTGTCGAGCAGGCCGTCCACCATCTGCTGAACGCGCGGGCGCAACGCTTCAACCCGGCGCAGGGTGAACGAGTTGGCGACCCGGCGCCGCAGTCGGCTGTGCTCCGGCGGATCCATGCTCAGCATGGAGGTGCTGGGCAGTCCGACAGCGACCGTGCGGGGCACGTCCTCGCCCACGGCGGCGGCACGGCTGAACCGGGGATCGGCCAGCACGGTCCTGACGTCCGCGTGCCGCGTGACCAGCCAGGCGTCGCCACCGTAGGGCAGGCTCACGCGCAGCACCGGCTGTTCGCCGCAGATCTCGGCCAGCCTCGGGTCCACGTTGAGCCGGTCGACCGGGCCGAACGGATAGGCCCGGACCCCTTCCCCTGTCGCGGTCATCGTGTCAGTCCTTCCAGTCCTGGCAGCGGATACCCATGAATGCTTGGTTACTGGTCCCACAGAGGTTCGTGTTCTTCACGGTTCGCGGATGTGTTGTCGCCGACAACGGTCCTGCCGGGCACGGTGCCGATGTCGTCGGCGTCTGTGCGGACACTGCCCAGGACATGTGTGACCCGCTCCGCCCGGTGAATGACCGACGAGGCGAACAAGTGCCGAATCTGGTCGAGGGTCAACGAAAGGAGTCGGTGTGGCGTCCACATGTACGGGCGCCCGCCATGCCGCAGGTCACAGGGATGCGCTCCGCCCGCCGTCGATGACGAGAGTGCTGCCCGTGATCCACGCAGCGCGTGGGGAGACCAGAAAACCAACCGCCTCGGCGATGTCATCTGACTGACCGAGGCGCCCGAGTGGAATTTCGTCGGCCCATTCTTCCGAATCGCTGCCGAGATAATCAACGATCTTCTCGCGCGCCTCGTCCGCCCCCGGTGTCATCACATTCCCGAGAGAGACAGCGACGACGCGGATACCCTGCGGCGCCAACTCGGCCGCGAGCCCCTTGCTGTATGTCTCGAGTGCGGCCTTGGCGGCGGCATAGTGCAGAATCATCGGATAGGACGAAATCGTGGCAATGGACGAGACATGCACAACAACTCCGCCTCCATTCGCGCGCATGGATGGCACAAGTGCGGAATTGACCCGAACGGCGGCGAGGAAGTTGATGTCCACTGTGTACTGCCAGTCGTTCTCGATGTCCAGCGCACTCTGAAAAGCTCGACATCCACCCGCATTGTTGACGACAATGTCCACTCCGCCGAGATTGTCCAGCGCGGCATCAGCGAACCTGCGGACACCGTCAGGCGTACTGAGGTCGGCTCTCACGAACTTGGCCGCGGACGGAGTGTGCTCGGTCGAGCTACGGGCAGAAGTGACAACGGTAGCGCCGGCGTCGAGCAGGTTCTGCACAATTGCGGCACCAATACCGCGACTGCCGCCGGTGACCACGGCTCGCTTGCCTTCCAGCTCGTTGGGGATCTTTGCAGTAAAGCGATTTTGACTCACCCTGAATTCCACCCCCTTCCTTGCCTCAACAACCCTGTCCACAACACAGGTCGGTCATGGAAATACATTCTCCAGTTGCGATTCAAAACGAGAGTTTCATCCCAGCTGATCACGGTGTAGCGGAATCACTGGAACCACTATCGATGATCTCATTGATACGGTCAAGATGATTATTTCGATGCACTGGATCGCATCGTGCGATCCAACGTTCCGACGACACTCGTACGCCATCATTGCCGACTGGACGTTGCGATCAGCGCAACTGATAATCGTGCGATATCGACGTGCGGTCGCAGCAGTTTCCGCACAGCCTGGAAGCGCTTTGTCAGGTTGCGGAAACAGGCGTACACGGAACGTCCGCGCAAGGAGTGCCGACAACTCGGGAGGAACAATGGCGAGCCTGGACGAGCCGTTCATCGTGGGCGATCTCATGGTGCCCAACCGGATCGTGATGGCCCCGATGACCAGGATGAAGTCCCCCGGCGGCGTGCCGGGCCAGGACGTGGCGGAGTACTACGCCCGCCGGGCGGCCAACCAGGTCGGGCTGATCATCACCGAGGGCACCTACGTCAACCGCGCAGCTGCCGGCGCGTACGACGGCGTGCCCCACTTCTACGGCGAGCAGTCCCTGGCCGGCTGGGCCCACGTGGTGCGGCGGGTGCACGAGGCCGGCGGCAAGATCATTCCGCAGCTGTGGCACACCGGGGTCGCGCGTACCGGGACCGAGCCGCCCGCCGAAGGCCCGTCCGGGCTCGGGCTGGACGGCACCCCGACCGGGAGAGCCATGACCCAGCAGGACATCGATGACACGGTGGCCGCCTTCGCGGAGGCCGCCGTGGCCGCCGAGCAACTCGGTTTCGACGGCATCGAGTTGCACGGCGCGCACGGCTACCTGATCGACGACTTCCTGTGGAGCGGCACCAACCGGCGTACCGACCGCTACGGCGGCGACCCGGCCTCCCGCGCCCGCTTCGGCGCCGAGATCGTCCAGGCCATCCGCGCGGTCGTCGGTCCGGGATTCCCGGTCTTCTTCCGGCTCTCCCAGTGGAAGGTCAACCAGTACGAGGCCCGCACCGCGGAGACCCCGGACGAACTCGCGCAGATGCTGACGCCGCTGGCCGACGCCGGTGTCGACGCGTTCCACGCCTCCACCCGCCGCTACTGGCTGCCCGAATTCGACGGCAGCGAGCTCAATCTGGCCGGCTGGGTGCGCAAGCTCAGCGGCAGGGCCACCGTGACGGTCGGCTCGGTCGGCCTGGACCAGCAGTACGGCGTCGGCGACTTCGCCCAGGGCTTCACCCAACGGGCCGGCCTGACCGGCATCGACGAGCTGGTGGCCCGCCTGGAACGCAACGAGTTCGACCTCGTCGCAGTGGGCAGGACGCTGCTGGCCAACCCGGACTGGGCGGCAAAGGCGTTGCGCGGCGATCTGGCCCAGACCGTCCCCTACGACCCGGCCGTGCTCAGGACCCTTGCCTGACAGCTGCCTCGACGGCTGCCCCTGACCCTCAGCACCCGGGCAGGGACGGCCGTCGTTGCGGATCCGGGGCGGCGGCTGACAGGACGGCTGCCTCGGCGATGTCCCGCCGGAGTCGGCCGCCGCGCGCACCACGGTGCCACCGCCCCGGACCGCCGGCCTGACCAACGCGGGCGTGCACCGCCTCGTGGTGGTCGGGCTCGCATCGATCATGCCTGGTGCGTCCGGCGCTCCCCTGATGGACGAGCCCGGCTACCCGAACGAGTACCGCTCCTTCTCCCTCGGCCACGCGGCGGGCCTCGACGAGCTGCGGAGGTGTGACCTGGACTGGGCGTACGTGGCCCCGGCGGGCGACTTCGACCATAAGGGCACGCGCACAGGCCGGTACCGGATCGCCGAGCGCGGCGACCCGGCCAGCCGGATTTCGTACGCGGACCTGGCGATCGCACCGATCGACGAGATCGAGGCGCCCCGTCATCACCGGGCCGCCGTCAGTGTGCGGGAGGCGTGACGCCCGAGGTCCACGACGGCCCGGGGCGTGGGGTGCCGCTCCAGTGGAGCGATCACCCTTGTGCTTGAGCGGCGTCGCCGGTTCTCGCGGCGATTTCGGTGAGGTTGGGACCCCCAAGAAGACGGGCGAGCTCCTTGCTCCGACGCGGGCGTCATTCCGTATCCGATGAATGGGGCTGATGGTCACAGGGAGACCAAGATCAACGACGCTGGGTTCGGAGGGGTGTCGGTCAAGCTGGGTAAGCTCCTCCTCGGCTCCGGTGAGGCTGACCTTGAGCCCCTCGACCTCGCCGAGCCAGCCTTCGCGCAGGCCCTCGTCGATGTGGCGGGCGGTCATGCCGACGTCAGCGCCCTAGTGGCGCATCTGCTCCAGCTTGCCGTCGGGGAAGAGCTGCTGAATGCCCTTGAAGAGCCGTGTGGCCTTGTAGCCGCGCAGAAAGCCGTAGCCGGGCAGCACGATCCGGTTGACCATCAGCTGGTTCATGCCCGAGATCGCGCCGTTGCGCTGGGAGTCGCGCCGGTCGTCGCCCAGGACTCCGGCGTGCACGACCTCCTTGCCCCGGTCGGCGCCCGCCGCTCGCCACCGGGCCTGCCAGCCGTCCCCGGGGTGGGACTCAAGCCAGTCCAGGGTCCGGCCGGTGAAGGTCAGGAGCCTGACGCCGGGATCGACGCAGCGGGAGTACGTCCTGCGGGGGCAGAGCGGGGAGGCGGGCAGCAGTGCGAGGATTTCGTCGCGGCTGCAGTGGCCGTGCGGGCCGACGCGGTTCTCGTCGGCCTTCAGGTCGTGTTCGACGAACAGCGGTCGTGCCGCGTTATGCCGGTGCCGGCGAGTCGGGTCCGGTTGGCGCGTCGTCCTCCGGCGAAGCTCATGCCTGACCACCCCCGAACAGCACCGCCAGGTCGCTCGCCACGTAGCCCGAGGCGACGGCGGTCGAGGGGACGGGGTGCCTTGCCCGCTCCTCGCGGTCGGCCAGATACTCCTGGACCCGAGCGATGACCTGCTCTTCCTCTTCAATCAGGTACAAAAATGCATATTCTCGGCAACCATACCGAAGGACCTCTCGAGTCACGCAACAGAATTCACTTCACGGCTGATCAGAACTGCCGACCTGAGCACTTCCAAGAAAGCCTTGCCTCGGCTGCTCATGGTGAGATCGGGCATCATGGCCACACCGAGAGAAACAGAAGGCCCATCACCGAAAATCTCGACTGCTCGAACTCTCCCTCCATCCAAAGTCGTCACATTCGAAGCGCGTTGATACATCAATGCGAACCCGGAACCAGCAGCCACAAGGCCACGCATTGTCTCAAGACTCGCTGTCGTGATCACTTGAGGCATGGGGACGCCGGCGTCCGCAAACATCGCCTCGAAATGTCTGAGGACAGTCGGGATGTTCAAGGTGACAAGCGGTCGAGCGGCCAACTCGTCCAAACCGATGCAGCCGGCCTCGCCCATCGGGTCGCCATCAGCCAATAGGGCATAGAGAGGCAATTCGATGAGGGAGTGGAATCTGGAATCGCCCGATAGGAAATCATAGGTCACAATTAATTCACATCGACCGTCTTGCAGGAAACCCAAAAGTCGATCAGCAGAGGCCTCGTGAACGTTCAATTGCAGCGTTGCATACCGCTCTTTAGCCATCCGGTAGACCGAGGGCACCAGAAAAGGGGCGACGGAAAGAAAGAATCCGACGTCGAGCTGACCAGCAGTGTCGCTCGCCAGGGCATCGCCCTGAGCTTTGAGGTTCCTGGCCTGCCCCAACAACGCGCGCGCCTCTCGCAGTAAGTGGCGACCGCTGGGAGTGAGGGTGACCCCACGGGCATGATGACGAAGAAGGAGCTGCACACCAAGTTGCCGTTCCAGCCTCATAACGGCCGCCGAAACTGTTGACTGTGATGCACACAGCTTCTCTGCCGCCTCTGATATGTTGCCAAGCTCAGCAGATACAACAAAGTATCGCAATTGCGTAAGACTGAAGCCCAGGCGATCGGTCACCGTGCACGTCCGGAGACCTTTTCCCGGTGTCTGACCATTCGGTTTCCGCGTTCATCGGCATGGCCGTCGAAGGGAACCCGGAAGCCGGTGGCGAACCGTAGGCAGTCGGCTTGCCGGTACAGGATCGGGCGTGCCAGAACGTGGTCCTTGGCGTCGATCGGAGTCCGGCGCCGACCGATGGCGGCCACCGCGATCACCGCGGCGGAGCGGATCAGGCGGGCAGGGGTGGCCGGCACTACCGGGTCGATGGCGTCACGACCGGCAGTACCCACCTCGGCCACCGGGGACTTGAGGTCCAGCGGCCCGTCCCGGACCTGGTCGACCCAGCACCAGACGCCCTCCTCGGCAGGAGCGGTCTCGGTCACCGCAACCAACTCTCGCAGCAGATACGCATTGCGCAGCGTGGGCGTGGCCGGATAGCAGTCATAGGTTGCCCCTGGCGTCATGCGCGGCGACACTCTCCTCAGCGGTCCGGCCGGCGGCGAGCAGGCGGTCTCCCCGCTGGTAGGGACCGGACGTCCCTACCAGCATGAGCGGTTGTGCTCTTGCGATCCTCAGACCGTCGACTACTCGGTCGCGCTCAGGATCCTGTCCGGTTCCGCGTCCGGCTCGGCGTCGAAAAGTGCTTTGAATCCGGCCGAGTTGGCCTGTTCCTCAAAGAACGACTCGGCTGACACTGCCGGAAGAACGCGGGCCTCTTCGCGAGGGAATACGATTCCATGGTGGACCCCAATCCCTCTGTGACAGCAGGGCCACAAGAGTAATATCCGATGGCCGACCCCCGTCGCGGGCGTCACTCCTGGTCCCGCCCTTCACGCTAATGGAACCTCACCACCTTAGGGTGGTCGTGATTATGGACGCGCCCCACCATTTGGACAATCGTCAGGTGGCCAAAGGGATTCGTCGATGAGGACGGGCGAGGCTCCGCAGGGTGGCCGGCACGGGGCGCCGAGGAGAACGTTTCCCACGCGCCGAAACCGTTTGAAGGGCGGCCTCACCACCAACGTTGTCATCACTCTGCGAACAAACCACGTTGTTTCACCCGGAATCCGTTCAGGTTCCGGTTGTGTCGTCGGCCGGGCCGCGGTCGGTGTCATTCCGGCCAGCCATGCCGCGCGCCGACGGCAGGCCGGGTGTCCTGTATCCGCCCGGCGCCCAGCTCAGAGTTCGAACGAGGGGTTGGGAGTGGGCTGGACTGGGCTGTGTGGAACGATCCGGCTCGTCTTCGAACGGAAAACCGTGAGCTCCCCAGAGGTCTCGACGACCGCCAGGGACCGCCGGGCGGTCGTCGCTCGCGGGGCACGCCGGACACACCTCGATATTCGGTTGCCTGTCGGACCACTGCTCCGGATCATGAACGTAATGAGCGACATACCCGATCGGTGGAGCAGGGCCAACGTCTACCCCGACATGTGGGCGGACCCCGACGAGGACCCGCGCAACAGTGACGGAGTCAGCCCTGACGGTGAGTTGGCGACGCTCCAGGACTTCCTGACGAGCTATCGACTGACGCTGCGGATGAAGTGCGAGGGGTTGGATCCGGAGCAACTCGCGCGCCGGTCGGTGCCGCCGTCGACGATGTCTTTGCTGGGGCTGGTCCGCCATCTTGCCGAGGTGGAGCGGGACTGGCGCAACTGGATCCTGCCGGGAGACCCCGCACCGAAGCTCTACGGAGCGGATGATGGCGACTTCGAGGGAGCCGTGGCGGAGCAGGAGCTGGTCGAGGGCGCATTCGCCGATCTCGACCGCGAACAGGCCGCAACCGACGCGGCGCTGGCCGAGCATACGGACCTGGGTGCGCGGGTGGGGCGTGACGGCGACTCCGTCCGGGAGTTGTGGGTTCACCGGATCGAGGAGTACGCCCGCCACTGCGGGCACGCCGATCTGCTGCGCGAATGCACCGACGGCCGGGTGGGGCAATAGCGCACTCGACCCGCTGGAAGCAGCAGTGACGTAAGGATTGGGGCCGGGCCCGGGGAGCCAGGCGACTTCTTGGTGGCGGCGGTGGTGACCGCCACCACCGGAATGATCAGTCCCGTTGCGCTTCGCGAGACACCGGTTGACCGCTCCTGCGGAGCTACGCAGACCTGATCGCCCACGTCCTGTGGCACAACGCGGAGTTTCTGCACCACTACCCCACCCGCCGCGTCGCCCTGCACGCCCTCACCCGTATCGAGACCACGTTGGTCCTGTGCACCTACAGGGCCGCCGCCACCCTGCGCGACTGACGACCCGCTGCGTGCCGCGTGCTGCCTGGCGCCTGGTGCCTGGTGCCTGGTGGTAATCGTTCCACTGAATCCGGGGCGCGGCGGCTTCGGGGTTCGCCCCTGCGACCGCGAGATGAGCGCGAAGCCGCCCTCAGTCACAGGGAGTCCTGTAGACAGCCGTGTACGGCCACTGCGCGAAGGCGCCCGGCGCACGGGATGTACTCCGAACCTTTCCGGCCGTCCTGGTACAGCACGTTCACACCGTCAGGTCGGTGCCGATCAGAAGCGAGCGGTCGGCCGGTGGCCCGTCCGTGGGCGGGAGTACCGGCCGACCGCGCCGGTGGCCCGGCCCGGCGCTTTGCCGGTGCCCGGCGATCGGCTCAGAACACGAACGGTCCGGGCGTCTGGGCGGAGGTCGCGTTGCATGTCACGGTGATGCCCATGACCACGACCTTGAGGGACTTGGCCTCAAGGCTGTCCCCCGAGGCGACGGTCCCACTGAGCGGGCCCGTGGACACGGGACTGCCGGCGGGAATGGCAGGGTTGGAGCTGCCGGTGAACGTCACCGTGCCCGCACCCTTATTGGTAAGCGTGAGTGTTGATTTGACCGAGTTCGCCCCGACGGCGATGGGGGCGGTGATGGCTGACGTCGAGAGATTGATGGTCGCGGACGTGCCGTTCTGGGTCGCGGTGAGGGTCGCGGCGCCCGAGCCGTACAGGCCGCAGTCGAAGGAAATGGTGGCGGTGGTGGGGGTGACCGCGTCAGCTGTGGGTGCCAGCGCGAGCGTACCCGCGGCGAGGATGGAGCAGACACCGATTCGCCGTATGCCATGCCTCATGGTGGTTGCCCTTCGTGTGGGGGGATTGCCGGCGCGTGAGTTCACGATGTCACGCCGGAACGACGCAGTTCCCTGACGGACCGTCAAGGAAAGCTGCAGCCCCATTGAGACATGACGCCCTGGAGACAACAAGGCACATCACCATGATTCTTGACATGCCACGGCCAATTTCAGGACAGCGGTCACCGTGCTGCCTAAGTCCGGCGACAGAGAGCATGCCTGCGATTCCCATGGGGGAGGAGGGAGGGGCGCCGGTGCGCGCGAAGCCATACCCACCGCTCTCGTCCTGCGCGGAGGGAAGTCTCCTGCCGCACCGGGCGGCCCCGCCGGTGTCCTCGCCGGGTGAACCGCCCGATCTTGTTCCGGACGAGCCGTCGGAGCGCAGGGCCTCATTGCTGCGGGTCTGTCCTCCCAGACACCACCACCGCCGCCCTGGACGCCTGCCGGTGCCGGATCGGGTCACGCCGGTCCCGCTCATGGACGCCGTCCCGTGCGTTCGCAGTCTGCGCGGCCCTCCACCAGAGCTTGCTCTCGTCTGCCTGTGGCCTCATCTGCATCGGCGCAGGACGGGCCGGCACGTAGAGGTTCAGGTCAGGATGATCGGGTTCGTGAGCGCCGCCATGTGCCCCTGTGCGTGGCGTACTTCGATCCGCACGAACGCGGACTCCTCCGCGGTGGTAAGCCACTCGGCGACGCCGGCACCGTGGTCCGGAAGTGATGCGCAGTGGACCCTGCCCCGGTCGGTATGGAAGCTGACGGCCGCCGACCGGACGCCGCGTACGTGGGCCCGCACAGCGACCTGCTCCCCCGAGGTCTTGAGGTGCTCGCCCACCTCTGCGCTGCGTCCACCTGCCGTGGCAGTGAGCGACAGGTCGACGGTGGCTGATCCAGCGGTCCAACTCCGGCCCGCGCGAATGCCGGCAAGGATCGCCGGGGTGCTCAGCTCCTCGGCGAACACAACGGTGTGCGGGATGCCGATCTGGCCCTCCAGATGGGTGTCGCTGTTGCCCATCATCGGCCGCCACCGGCCCGCGCGCATGTCCGCAGTCAGGCCGCGTCCCCAGTCGGCCAAGGCCGCCTCGTTGTCGGCATTCCACGGCCGGTCCGACGACCACAGCCCGTTCCACACCTCGACCACGTCAAAGCCCTGGTACGGGTACATGAAATCGCCTGACGGATAAGGCGCGTGCGGGTGTGCCGCCGCACACAGTCCGCCGACTCCGTGCACCTCACCCAGATACCGGTCGATCTGCCCGTCCTGCACCCGATACTCCCAGTCGACCACCTGCCCGGGTCCGATACCGAGAGCGAGCCAATGCCCAGTCTCGGTCGTCACTTCCTCACCAAGGACCACCAGAAGATCAGGACCGACGTGGGGAGCCCAAGCACCGTGCGCCTCAGCGGTGTTGTGTTCCGTGGTCGCGATGAAGTCGAGCCCTGCCGCACGCGCGCCCGCCACCAGCTGTTCCGGGGTGAGCTCGCCGTCCGAGTACACAGAATGAACATGGCAGTCGCCGCGATACCAACCACGTCCTCGGCCGACCGCACGCAGGGGCGGAAAGTTCGACACCGGCATCCTTCTCCTCCGTCATTGACCTGCCAACCGAACGCACGCAGCTCACACTGCGTTCCCGGGGAGCACGTCTGCTCGTCGTTCCCACTGGTCAACGACTTCGTGTCTGTCAACCGGGCAGGAAGCACGGCCACCCGCCCCTCCGTGCCGGATATCGAAGTGCGACGCTGCCCAGTCAGCACCGGGTTGGTACAGGAGAGGTGATCAGGGGTGCTGACCGACATGCTGCTTCAGGTCAGCACCGAGCTACCGGGCCCCATCGAAATGTGCAACTCGGACAGGCACCTGCCAACTCTCCATACGGTCGTCGGGGCAGTGTCAGCACTGCCCTCGTAGTGGCCGCCTGCACAACCATCGCCGAGAACATGGGATCCCACCGTATACGTCCCTGACCTGCGCGTTCCTCCAGTGCGGCAACAGGAAACCGTCCCCGCCGACCGTCTGGACGTGGAACTCATGGACGCCTCGGCATCCGCCCTGCCGACCACCCGCTCGCCCAAGCGCATCGTCGCCGCAAGTCTCATCGGGACCACCATCGAGTGGTGCGGACGACTCATCGCATCAGTGGGGTCTCCTCGCAACGAGAGGATTGCGATGTGTGACGGGGTGTTGGTGTCCGCTTGCGGCCCATTTCTGCGGCGCCAGGGCGCGTAGGACGCAGAACTCGTTGCTCTCGGGGCCTGCGTGACCACCCAGTTTCGGTCTGAGCCCAGACCCACATCCGTCCTGGTGGCGCCGAGGCCGAGCAATCTGGTCACCTCGACCTCGGTGCCGGGGGTCGATCGGGCTGACGTCGAGGTGAAGCCGGTTCTTCACGTTCTTGCCCTCGGGCACCTGGATGAACAGCAGGGTGGGCGACATCTGGCGGGCCCGAACATCCTCGACAGTCGGCACCCAGGAGCCGATCTCAACCTTGCCCTCACTCCGGTCGATCACATTGCCTGCGCTCGCGGGATGGCCTTGTCCCTGGTCTGGCGGACGACGCCCTCACGCGGTCTGTATCGCCGTGCGTATGTGTGAGGCGCATACTAAAAAGACCTGGGAGAACGGAGGACGCCATGATCATCCTCGGCGTCATTCTGCTGGTCATCGGTCTGGTGGCCGGCATATCGATCCTGTGGACCATCGGTATCGTGCTCGTCGCGATCGGCATCGTTCTTTGGATCCTGGGTGCCATCGGGCATGCGGTGGGCGGTCGACGGCATTACTGGTAGGGCTGCTTGTTCCGTCCTGGATGGGAGCACACATGGCTGTACGACATCAGCTCATCGCCCGGGAACCGCCCGTACTCTGGGCGGTTCTGGAGGACGAGAGCCGCTACGCGGACTGGGTGGTGGGGACTTTCAACTCCGTTCCGGGCGAAGGGTGCTGGCCGGACGTCGGATCATCGATCAACTACACGGCGCGTGTGGGACCGAAGGAGTTCCACGGACACACGACGGTCCGGCGCCTCGACGCGCCACGTGCACTGGAACTCGAAGCGTACGGGGGGCCGTTGGGTACGGCACGGATCGCCTTCGACATCCGGCCGTGGGGCGACAAGACCCTGGTCATTCTCGACGAGCATCCACTGCGCGGGCTGGGAGGGAGTCTCCACAACACAGTTCTCGACGCCTTTGCGCAGATCAGGCACCGCAACATGCTGCGACGACTTGCGGAAGTCGTCGAAGGAATGCCCCAGGACACGGGGTGAGCGACAGGCCGGGAGAACCAGCCCCAACACGTCGTCTTCCCACCGATACCGGGTGACCGGAAGAATTCGAGGGGGCATCGCAGCACCGCTGGTCAGCTGACCGTCCCAGCGACACGGCCCCCAGCACGCCGGCCCCGGCCGCATGGTCAATCCACAGGACCAGCCCGAGGCGTACGCCCACCGACGCCGGTCACAGTCCCGTAGTGGCCGCCATCCCCTTGCGCAGTACTCCCCCAGTCTGCGCAGGTACGAGGACACCGTCCTGCCCACCGGCAGCCCTGTCGACACCCGAAGACGTCTTGGACTGCGTCTGCGGTCTCTACCTCGCCGGGTTGCGGAAGTAGACGGGAATAGCCGTGGCTTTGGTGAACGACTGGTGGGCCGCCCTCTCCACCCTCTGGTCCCAAGTCAGGGACCGCCGCAGGTGCGGCGGAAAGGATTCGACGGCCGCGGCGAGGGTGTTGCGGGTGGCCAAGCCGCTGTGGCTGCGCCCCAGATGTACGAGCATGAGATAGCGGGTGGAGCGCTCGACCGCCAGGTGGCGACGAGAGTGGTGCTCCTGACTGCTACGGCGCACGCCGCGGAAACACGGGGCGTCACGCCCTTGCCCGGCGCGGACTCGCCGCGCCGCGACCACGGCCGTGGAACAGCCCTTCGTGTACCCGGCGGGCACCGTGACCGTACGGCTGGTACCTGAACCCCGCAGCCATGAGAAGGATGGCGGTGCGCCGTCGTCCGCTGCACCGCCAAAACATCGGCCACCACAGCAACCGCCCACCCCGGTTGGTGCGCTTGATACCTCCGCCCAAGGTGCGAGGCGCTCGATACCCATCAGACTTGAATGCATGGCAGAAGAACGTCGGCCGCGCGGCGGGAAATCCTCGACGACAGTCGCGTGGCGAAAGCGACGACTTCCGAAGCGCGACGGAACGATTCGGAAGCGTGCGCCGCGCACGTCGAGCTGCGTTTGCGGGACCGCTGCCCTGTTGCAACGTTGCCGTCGTCGCAGGCACTCACGTTCAGGCCGCCGGGTTCTGACATGAGACCGATCACGGGCCTGCTCACGCCCCCGGAGTCCTCCGTGCTCGGCCGACTGTCCTGAACCGGGAACTTGAAGACGGTGATATCGACACGAAGGAGTTTGATCCGGGAAGAGGAAAGGCTGCTCGACCGGTTGCATGCTGCACAGGTCGGCCCCGTACCGAACGATCGAAGGTGACGCACTCATGGATGACACAGCCAAGGTGACCCTCGCGGCCGCAATAGTGGGCGGCTATGTGCTGGGCCGGACGAAGAAGGGCCGGCTGGCGCTGACCATTGCCACGTACCTGGCAGGGAGACGGTTCGGCCTTGAACCCCGACAGCTGGCCGCCGAAGGGATGCGCAGGCTCGGAGAGATTCCCCAGTTCGCCGAGCTGCAGGAGCAGCTGAAAGGGGAGGTATTCGACGCGGGCCGCAAGGCAGTAGCTGCCGCCGCCGACCGGGGTATGAGTTCGCTGGCCGACGCCCTCAGCGACCGTACGGCCCAGCTCGGTGAGAAGCAGGACCAGGGGGAAGAGGAGTGGGACGAGGAAGAGTACGAGCCGGAAGAGGAAGAGGAAGAGCCGGAGGCCGGGTACGAAGAGGGCCAGGAGGAGGAAGAGGAAGAACAGCCGGAAGACGAATACGAGGAGAGGGAGGAGGAAGAGGAAGAGGAAGAGCCGGAAGAGACGCAACCGAAGCGGCGCCGCACTTCTCGCCAGCCAGCCCGGCCCAAAGCGGGCGCAGCACGCAAGAAGGCCGCTCCCGCCCGCGGAGAGCAGTCTCGGACGGCCAAGAAGTCCCCCGCCCGGAAGACGGCTCCACCGAAGAAGACTGCTACGAAGAAGACCGCTCCCACCAAGAAATCCGCTGCCCGGAAGACGACTCCGGCGAAGAAGACGGCCGCGAAGAAAACTGCTCCGGCCAAGAAATCCGCCGCCCGGAAGACGACGTCGCCGAAGCGAGCTGCGTCCAAGCGCGCCGATCGTCGGAGGTAGCCAGTCATGACCAGGACAGAAACAGACCGGCCCACGGCACAGAAGTCGGGTGCGGACCGACTTCGCGAAGAGGCGTCCAACTTCCTCAGTGCGCAGGTGGAAAGACTCGCCGAGAAGGCGGGCGACAAACTGACCGATGTCACTGGGCAGCTCACCGATGTGGCCGAGAGTGGAACGCTTCCCGCGATCGGCGCCCGTATTCTCCAGGGCGAACCCCCACTGAAGGCATTCGTCGGGGAGAAAGCCAAGGGCGTCAAGGACAAAGTCGTGGAGAAGGTCAAGGAAACGTTCGGCGGCGGAAAAGGAAAGCGCAAGTCGAGCGGCGGCAAGGTCATGAACATCATCGAGGTTCTCGATGTGGGAGTGCCCCTGCGTGTCGCGTACGACCACTGGACGCAGTACGACCAGTTCAGCAGCTTCGCGAAGGGCGTTCGCGACGTCTCGAAGAGCGATGAGATGTCCAGCGACTGGAAGGTCAAGGTCGGCCCCTCCTCGCGCAGCTTCAAAGCGACTGTCCAGGAACAGATTCCCGACGACCGCATCGTTTGGACCTCCGAGGGAGCCAAGGGAACCACCCGTGGTGCGGTCAGCTTCCACGAGCTGGCACCCAGCCTGACTCGAATCGTCCTGGTCGTGGAGTACTACCCGTCCGGGTTCTTCGAGAAGACGGGCAACCTGTGGCGCGCCCAAGGGCGCCGAATGCGACTCGACTTCAAGCATTTTCAGCGATACGTCTCCCTCGCCCAGGAGGAGCCCGAGGGCTGGCGCGGTGAAATCCGGGACGGTGAAGTCGTCGTGTCCCATGAAGACGCCGTCGAAGAAGAGGACGCGGAGCAGGAGGACGCACACGGCGAGGAGCCCGAGGACGAAGACTACGAGGACGAGGACGAGGACTACGAGTCCGAGGGCGAGGACGAGGACTACGAGGACGAAGGCGAGGACGAGGACTACGAGGACGAAGGCGAGGACAAGGACTACGAGGACGAAGGCGAGCCTGAGCCCGAGGACGAAGAAGAGGACGCGTACGAGGAAGACGAAGAGGAAGACGAAGAGGAAGAGGACGCAACCCCCTCCGGGAAGCAAAGAGGACAGCGGCGACGCCGTGACTGACCTCGATTTCAAACAAGGGCTACCCCGCTTCGGGGCTGCAGACCACCAGTCCTGAGACTCACCCGTCTTGCCGGGCCGTAGAGGGGTCGTGATCCTCCGTGAGACTTTGCGTGGCTTGGGCACCGGTCGGTGCGACGGGGGTGGCCACCTTTCGTACTGCGAGCAACGGGCTGACGGCGCACGAAATCACGCACGCAACACGACCGCGTCCGTGCACCACTCGATGGATTCCACCACTGCATTCGACGGCTACGGCAGCAACCGCCCCTTCGAGAATTCGGATGGGTCGGCGGACTCAGGGCTGTCCCGATTCTGGCGTTCCGACAACACGGCGAGGTGCCGTAGCTGTCGTCGCACGCCCGCCAGGGATTACGGGACAGCCCATAGGCAACAGGCAGCCGTGGCGGTACTGCACTCCGGAGCGCAGTAGCGTGAATGCCGACGTTCCGTCATTCTCGAAACACGCACGGCTACTGATCGCCGCTTGCGTTCGTCATCGGCGTCCAGGGCCTCAGTGAAGGCGATTCCTTCCTTGAGGAATGGCGTGCCCACCGCTCACAGCGTTTCTTGTGCGGCAGCGATGGCGTTATGGAGCCGGCAGGGGCTACGGCACACGGATCAGGAGGCCGTGCCCGGCACTGAAACAACGGTGCGAGCTCCGAGATGCAGTCAGCCCAGGCCGTATATTATGGAATCGCGTCTTGCGAAGGGGACGCGGGCATCATGTGGTCTCCGATTCCGGAGCGGGAACATGGCCGTAGGCGAAGAGGACGAGGCAGGGCGCGTCCGGCGTCCGTCCAGCAAGAAACCCGTCAAGAAGACCGCCAGGAAATCCAGCACCGGACGGGCCGGCAGCCGTACGAGTGAAACGAAGCGTGCGGCCCATCGGGTTTCGGCCCCGCGGGCCATGCGGTACGCGGCCGAGCAGCTCCAGGAGCTTTTGGGGCGAGCACCCGAATCCGTCTCGGCGGTGAAGCCGACGGAGAGCGGCTGGCAGGCGGACGTCGAGGTCTTGGAGCTGGAGCGTATCCCCGGCACCACCAGCGTGATGGCGAGCTACCGGGTGACGCTGGACGAGGAAGGCGAACTGCTGGCGTACGAGCGCACCCGCCGCTACACCCGAGCCCAGATCGACCCGCGTGGCTAGGGCCGGAATGCACGTGCTGTACCGCCTGCTGGACGAACGGAAACGGCCTCGTCCGGAGCAACGTGTGAGCTGCTGAAAGGAGGCACCATGACTATGGTGCCGCAGGGCGGAGGAACCGTTTCCAGGGCCGGCGGAGGAGGGTCGGGGAATCTTTACGACATCCTCGAGCTGATTCTGGACCGTGGCCTGGTGATCGATGTCTTTGTACGCGTGTCCTTGGTGGGCATCGAGATCCTCAAGATCGATGCCCGCATCGTCGTGGCGAGCGTGGATACCTATCTGCGCTTCGCGGAGGCCTGCAACCGCCTCGACCTGGAGGAGGGCCGCAAGGCTCCGTCTCAGCTGACCGACCTGGTCGGCGAGGTGACCGAGGGCGGAGCGCACGGTAAGGCCAAGGGTGCTCTGAGCGGGGCCGCTGACGTACTGACCGATGCTCTGAAGGGAGGACATGACGACGAGGAGGCCGAGCAGCCGGAAGAGAGGCGCAAGGAGCCCCAGGAGAGGCGGGAGCGGCCGCGGCGTCGGCCTGCCGCCCGACGCCGCGAGGAGTGAATCATGGGCGTATACGTGTATTCCGTTGTCAGGGCCACCCATCCGCAGCGCTTGGACGGCCTCCACGGGGTGGGGGAACCGCCTGCGACCCTTCGCACGGTGCGTACCAAAATGCTGTCCGCGGTCGTCAGCGACGCGCCCGAGGAGTTGCGTCCCAAACGCCGAGACCTCGGCGCACACCAGGCCGTCCAGGAACAGCTGATGGCCGACGGCACCGTTCTGCCGCTGCAGTTCGGCTTCACCACCACGGACGACGACGCTGTACGAGCGGTCCTGGAGGACGGGGCGGATGAGTTCAGCGAACGCTTGCAGGCGCTGGATGGCTGCGTGGAGTACCACCTGAAGGCCGCCCAGGACGAGGATGCGCTGCTGCGCCAGATCCTTCAGGAGTCCGCCGAGGCGCGCGAGCTCAACGAGGAGATCAGAAGCGGCCGCAGCAGCCCGGACCTGCCGCTCGCCCTCGGGGAGCTGGTCTCCCGAGAAGTGCAAGCGCGGCAGGATCGGCTCGCCGTCGGAGTCCTCGATGCGCTGCGCGGATTCGCGCGGGAAGAACGCTCGTCGCAGCCGACCGGGAACGACTTCCTGAATGTGTCCTTCCTTGTGGAGCGGGACAATGAGAAGAGCTTCCTCGGCGCGGAACAGGACATCGCCAAGGAACTGGGTGAGGACTTCGACCTGCGGCTGGTCGGCCCGCTGCCCGCCTACAGCTTCGTCTAGGGAGTCCTCATGGGACTGCTGACTCAACTCGCGACTCTTCCGCTGGCGCCGGTGCGCGGCGTGGCCTGGGTCATGGAGCGCGTCGTCGAGGCCGCGGAGAACGAGTACTACGACCCAGCACCCGTCGAACGGGAACTCGCCGCACTTGAGCGAGCGCTCGTGGCGGGAGACATCGACGAGGAAACCTTCGACCGGCGCGAGGACGAGTTGCTCGACCGGCTGGACGAGATCAGGGCCCATGTCCAGGGCGTCGACACCTGATCGCGGCAGCCGGCGGGGCGGGCGCGTCGCCACGCGCTCCCGTCGAGGCTCCGGGACACCAGGGAATTGAGGTGCAGCGGCCGTGACCGAACCCGTCGCCAGGAGGCTGGGCGACCTACCGTCCAGGTCCGCCCCGTACGGCCAGGGCTCCTCGGCCAATCTCGCCGACATCCTGGAGCGCGTCCTGGACAAGGGCATCGTCATCGCAGGCGATATCCAGATCAACCTCCTGGACATCGAACTGCTTACCATCAAGCTGCGCCTGCTGATCGCGTCGGTGGACAAGGCGAAGGAAATGGGCATTGACTGGTGGGAGCACGATCCCTCACTTTCGTCACGCGCCAACGACGGCTACCGCTCACTCGCCGAGGAGAACAAACGGCTGCAGGCCGAGATCACGGCATTGCGCGAGGACCGTGAGCTGCCACCGGCCGGGGACGAGGAGAGCCGTGCCGCTGCCCCCCGCCGCACCTCACGCGCCGAACGGGCACGGCCCAGCCCCCGCAGCGAGAGGCGGGACGAGCAATGACCGAGGCCATCACCTATGCGTACGCCGTGGCACGGGACACCGACGGATCGCTGGAGGAAGCTCTGTCCGGGCTCTCTGGAGTAGCGGACACGCCGGTGCATCTAGTGCGTGTAGGGCGCAACGATGATGTGGTGGTCGCCGTGAGCCCGGTACCCGAGCGGGACTTCCAAGAAGCCGCGCTGCGAACGCATCTTGAGGACTTGGACTGGCTGGAGGCCGTTGCCCGCGCCCATCACCGGGTGATCGAGGCGTTGGCCGCCCGCACCGCCGTCCTGCCACTGCGTCTGGCGACGGTATACCTCGACGACGAGCGGGTGCGACTGATGCTCCGGGCACGCCATGAGGCGTTCGCCGGCAGACTGACCGACCTGGCAGCGCAGGTGGAGTGGGGCGTCAAGATCTATGTCGAACCGCCCGCGGCGACCGAGAGCCCAACAGACGCACCCACAGGCACGGGCCTGAACCCAGACACCGGCGTGAGCCCGGACACGGGCCTCAGCCCAGACGCGGATCTGAGCCCCGGGCGGGCCTACCTCAGCCGGCGCCGAGCACAGCGGCATGCCCGCGAAGACGCCTATCGGGACGCCGAACAGGCAGCCGAGCGGGTCGAGGCCGCCGGTCGCGCTCATGCGGTTGATCGCGTCCAGCATCGGCCGCAGCAAGGCGAACTCGCCCGCGGGCCGGGAGAGAACGTCATCAACGACGCCTACCTTGTACCGCTGCAGCACGCCGAAGACTTCCGCGCCGACGTCATGCGGGCCGCAGAAGGGCTCTCCGGTGTACGCGTCGAAGTCACCGGGCCGTGGGCCCCGTACTCCTTCGCCACCCTCGCTGAGGCCGAACCGCGGAAGAAGGCCATGCCATGAGGGCGGCGGACAGGCGGGAGGAGCCGCTGCCTGAACGGCAGATCGCACTGATCGACCTGCTGGACCGGTTGCTCAGCGGAGGTGTGGTCCTCACCGGTGACGTCGTGCTCTCCATCGCCGATATCGACCTCGTACGCATATCGCTGCGCGCGCTGATCGTCTCCATCAGCGAAGAGAATCCTTCCCCCTGGCATGCCATCTCAGCACCTGCAGGAGACGACCATGACCGGTGAGGACCGTCCGCCCGGAAGCCGCCTCGACGAGATCGCCGAAGCAGCCGCCCGCGCCTTCCGCATGCTGCCCGCAACGCCGCAGGACATCCTGCCCCGGGGCGGCGCGGAGGTACGAAGGCCGGCCCACCGGGTCACCACAGCCCCGGACACGGTGGAACGGGACCTGATCAAACTCGTACTCACACTCGTCGAGCTGCTACGACAGCTCATGGAACGCCAGGCCCTTCAGCGGGTCGACGCGGGCGACCTCACCGAGGAACAGGAGGAGCGTCTCGGAGCAACTTTGATGATTCTGCACAGTCGTATGATTGAACTCTGTTCTCGATACGACCTTTCCTTGCAGGATCTCAACTTGGATCTTGGACCTCTTGGAACTCTGCTGCCACCACCCGAATGAGCCCAGGGAGAACGACATGGGTATCGGAAAGAAATCCAAGAACATTGGCAACATCACGGAGGGGAAAACAAAGGAAACGGTCGGACGGGCCGTGGGCAACGAAAGCCTGGAGGGAAAAGGGAGGGCCCAAAAGATGAAGGGCAAAGTGAAGCAGGCGGTGGAGAAGGGCAAGGATATCTTCAGGCACTGAAAGAAAGAAATGCAGAACTGGCCGGCGGCCGCACTTCGAAGCAAGGACGGGCCGGCGTCCGGCGGAGCACGTGCTGTTGCAGTCGACGCAGCCGGTAGCGGGACGGAGGTGTGCTCGCGGCCGAGGTATCGATGGCGGACACGCGGGCAACCACGGGCAACACCGAAGCGGGCGGCGGCGATTGGGCTGCGCCGGTACCGGAACACACGTCCAGCATGTCGGTAGCCGGAACCCGCGTCCGGCATCTCGGATGCGGATGGCAGATGCTCGCGCCACAGAGGTCAGTCGGATTCGAAGCCCTTCCTCAGCAACTCGTGCGCGCAGCACCTCACCGAATGCAGGTCGGATTCAGTGAGGGCCCGACGCCACGGGGTCACGCCATGGCCCCACTCGGCCGGGTCGGCCATAGCGATGTCTGCGCCCGTAGCTCCCCTCACATCAGCATTCCGGGCCCCACGCGCCGACGCCTGACCGGGGGCCCGACCGTACCTCGCCGCACGACCGCCTGCGGGCGCCAGATCATGCTGATCGAAGCAACTCGGACAGGGGCCTACCGGCCTGCAACACGGTCCTCGAAGCCGTCCCGGCACGCCCGTCATGGTGGCCCCGCGCACGCCTGGCCCGAGAACTATGGCGTCCCACCACATACGCCCCTGACCTGCGTGTTCCTACGTTGTGGCAACACGAAACCGTCCCCGCCAACCGTTCGGAAGTGGTACGCATGGGCTGCCTCGGCATCCGCCCGGCCGACCACCCGCTCGCCTCAAGCGCAGGGAATGAGCGGTCATGCCCCTGATCAGCCCCACCCCATAGGGCATCCCCTCAGGGTCTGTCCGGCGGGGTGGCGTCCGGGCTCGGTGCGCCCGTCCGTCGAGAGAAGGGGCGGCCGCGCGGTAGCGCCGCCGTCAGGAGGGTGCCGAGGACCGCGCCCTCGATCCCGACGCCCAACTGGGAGCCCCACAGTGCCCGCGGCATCGACAGCGACAGCAGCCCCCCGACCACGAGTGCGGTGGCCACCGCCCACACCATGCCACGGGTCCTGGCCAGCCCGCCCGCCAGCGTCCCCGCGGCCGCCGCCATCGTGATCGGGGTGAGGAAGTACGGGTACGCCAGCGCGCCCAGGCCCCGCGCCTGCGCCCACCAGGTATAGGCGGGCGGCAGGAGGACGGCCGTCAGCGCCGTCATGACCAGCGCCACGAGGAGGGCACGCCGGGCCGGCCGGACCCGGTCCTGCACCATGTACCGAGCCAGCCGCCGACCGCGTACGGCCCCGGCCAGCGGCACCCCCAGCAGCAGCGCCAGCAGAGCGAGCAGCCACCACGGATCGACCAGCTGGGTCATGTACACGTACTGCGTCCACACCGCGGCGTGCAGCGGTCCCGGCATCGCGGCCAGCCGCTCGTCCATGAACTGGCCGAACTCGATCTGCCACTGGAGCCCGAAGACGGTGTCCGCCTCGGCGACCACCGCACCCGCCACCACCAGCCCCGGCACCGCGACCGTGAGGAACGGCCGGCGTGCCAGATCCACCGAACGGGCCCAGCAATCCCCGAGGAACTGGCACCACAGGGTGAACAGCAGCGCCAGCAGTGCCACCGTCAGCCAGCCGGAGAACTGCGAGGAGAAGCGCAGTCCCGGCAGCATCAGATGGTCGACGACGGCACTGGGCGAGAGGGCGAAGCCCGCCAGCACCCCGAGGCCCACCCCCAGCCGGAAGGGCACCGGCGAGGGCGCTCCTGCCCGGTGGCCCAGCCGGTGCAGTGAGGCGCGGACGACTGTCAGCAGCAGCACCAGCACCACCAGCAGGGTGATCAGCCACGTCGGCCACCAGCCGCTGATGCCGCCGCCCTCCCGGATCCGTGCAGTGACCGAGGCCACCGGATCCCAGGAGGTCGGCAAGCAGAAACCGATGACGAAGGCGAAACCGAAGCCCTGGTGCATCAGCAGCGCCTCGTCCGCCAGGCAGGCCCGGCGCTGCGCGAACGACGGATGGGTGCGGGTGAGCCGCGCCCACCAGCCGCGGACCGACCGCCGTGGCCGGCCGCCGGACCCCGCCGAGGCGAGGTCGAAGGCGTGCAGCAGCGGGGCGGAGGTCCCCAGCCACTCCACTACCCGGGCGTCCGCCCGGAACTCCCTGGTCCGCAGGATCACCGAACGGGCGACAAGCGCAATCGCGGCGAGAAAGGCCGAGTCGAACAGCGCGGCCCCCGAGTACGGGGCGCTTCCTGGCACAAAGACCATCCCGACCAGGTCCCCGAACATCCTGGGGAACAGCATCAGCGCGAAGTAGCAGCGCAGCATGCCCAGGGTGATCAGGGTGATGTCGACATCGCGGTTGCGTAGATGCGCCAGCTCGTGGAGGACGACGGCCCGAAAGGCCGCACGGTCCGCCGCGCCCGCGTCGTGGAGGCGGATCAGGCCACGGCTGAGGATGATGTGGCGGCGGCCGGCACGGCCGAAGGAGACGCCGTTCACCCCGGCGTCGAGGAAGTCCACCAGGAAGGTGACCCCGCGGGCCTGCTCGACGCCCGCGGCCAGGCGGGCGACCTCCGCGTGCAGAGCGGGGAAGCGCTCCGCGTCCAGCGGGCGCACCCCGCGGCGCCGGGCACGGCGGGCGGAGCGGAACCAGTAGTGGGCGGCCGTGGCCACGGCGAGGATCACGTACGAGACGAGGATGCCCTGCGAGGTGCGGTCGTCGCTGGAGTCGCACGGCTCCTGCCGAGGACCGGCCCTGATGAAGTCACCTGTCCCGCCGGCCTCCCGCATCGCCTTGCGCACGCAGTCGTTGAGGTCGGTGGCGCCCCGGCCGCCGGCGATGAAGTCGGCGTAGCCGGGGTGCAGGACGGACATGGACGCCAGCACCGCACAGATCAGCAGGACGAACGCGAGGAGCGTCCCCGAGGGCAGCGGCCGACGCGGTGGCGGCACCGTTTCCAGGTGCAGCTCGCCGCTCCCCGCGGCAGTCATGTGCCGGAACCGGGCCTGTCGGCCGCCCTCAGCTGGTCCCGGACCGCCTCGGCGAGCAGCTCGGAGCGGTCCGGCGGCAGACCGAGGAGAACGGCGGTACGTCCGGCCGCGACCCCCAGCTCGGCAATCCGCTCCTCGGTGAGGGCGGGAGGCCGCTGTCCGGTATCGGGCGCGGCCGGGTCCTCGCCGCGACCGCGGGTCAGCAGGCGGCGGAGCCGGGCCACCAGACCGCTGCCGACCGTCTCGCCCATCATCTTGACCACCTCGGTGGCGACCCCGCAGGCGATGCTGGTGACGACGAGTTCGGCGGCACCGCCGAAGGCCAGCGGATCGTCCCCGGGGCGCCGCCGGGCCCGCCGGCCGGGGTGCTTCGGCAGGCTCGCCACGGTCTCGTCGAAGTAGGGCAGCTCCTCGGGGGCGATCCGCGCCACGATGGCCCGCCCCAGTGCGAGGTCCGCGGCCTCGGGCTGTTCCACGTCGGTCTCCCTCCTCGGCGGGACATCGAAGGAGCAGCACCATAACGCACAACTTCCTTGTGTGCAGGACTACTTCAGAGCGCTTTCACACTGGCCCCACTGCGGCTGGTACTGAAACGGGCGCGAGCACGCACGACCGCCAGGCCCTGCTCCCGCTCGTGAAGGGCATACCGTCGATCCGCTCCCGCCGCGGACACCGACGACGCACGTCGGCAGAACTCCACGCCGGCAAAGGCTACGACTACTCCCACCTGCGGCGATGGTTACGCGAGCGCGGCATCACCCACCGCACCGCCCGCAAGGGCATCGCGACCTCCGCGCTCGGCGACGGGTCCGGCACGCCGGGGACCGTCGCAGCCGTCCGGGAGGTCGGCGAACGGCGGGGGTGGCGGCCGGAACGCGGGCCGGCATGCGGCGCTACGCGGAACGGGCCTCCACGGAGGCGGCCGGCCGGCGGTCACGATGGCGTGCGGACGCGGTCGCCTTCTTCGGGCATCCGCCGCTGTTGGGATCGGTGGCTCAGCTCTGTACTCAGCACGCTGCCTGTCCGGTCGTTGTGGTCCGTGACGGTGGCCGGTGAGCTCTCGGCGAGCAGCACAGGGATGGCCCCGTCCGCGTCGGGCTGTCCCCTGTATCCAGCAGAGCCACACCCTTCCCTCACTGGAATGCGCCTCTGCTGGAGCGGTCGGATCGCGATCCGGCACGATCCCTGGGAGCGTGAGCACGGGAGCGGCACGGCCGGCCACTGCCCGCCCGGCCGGAATCGGTCCGGTTCTGCGTTGCCGCCGTTCCACGTGACCGTGCTGCATTGCCAGGAGGGACGGAGCAGATGAAGTCCTTTGTGATGAAGGAAATCGGGCGCGTGGGTTTCTTGGAGAAGCCCGTCCCGCAGCCGGGTCCGGGCGACGCCGTTGTGCGGACGACTCGGGCCCTCGTCTGCACCTCCGACTCCCATACCGTGCAGGGCGGCATCGGCCCGCGGGTGTTGGCGCGCCTCGGCCGAACAGCTGCGCCGACTCGTCCTGGAGCAGTCCTGGGACGAGGACGCGCAGACCCTCAGCGCGCATCTGGACGGCGGCGGCATTCTGGACGCGAGCCTGCTCGCGCTCCCGCTGCGCCAGGTGGTGCCGGCTGATCACCCGCGGATGGTGGCGACCACAAGAGCCGTCGCCGAACGTCTGTCAGCAGGTGACGGGCTGCTCTACCGCTACCTGCACGAGGAGACCTCCGACGGCCTGCCCGGCGACGAGGGCGCCTTCGTCCTGCGCAGTTTCTGGCTGGTCGACAACCTGATCGGTCAGGGCCGGATCGAGGAGGCCGAAGAACTGTATGCCTCGTTGTGCGCCCGGACGAGTCCGCTGGGGCTGCTGTCGGAGCAGATCAACCCGTCCACAGGAGAGTTCATGGGCAACTTCCCTCAGGCGTTCAGCCACATCGGGGTCATCGCCAGTGGCGTGAACCTCACCCGAGCGAAGGCAGGCGCGCAAGGATGATCAACCGGCTCGCGATTTTCGGCGCGACAGGAGACCTCACCGCACGTTATCTGCTGCCGGCGTTGGCCGCCCTGCAGGCCGCAGGGCATCTCGGCAACCAGATGCAGGTGACGGGCGCAAGCAGGGAGGACTGGGACACCGATCGGTACCGGGAGTGGATCGCTGCCCAGTTCGACCGTCACGGCGGACCCTGTCCGTCCGGCGCCAAGGAGGCGATCGCGGCCTCGGCCCGCTATCTGCGCGCCGATGTCACCGACCCCGACGACGTCGCCGCAGCCATCGCCGGCGACGGACCCGTCGCCGTCTACCTCGCACTCCCCCCGGCGCTCTTCCCCGGCGTGGTCACCGCACTGCACGAGGCGGGTCTGCCCACCGGGAGCCGGATCGTGCTGGAGAAGCCGTTCGGCGAGGACCTGGCCGGCGCGCAGGAACTGAACCGGCTGCTCGCCGACCTCGTGCCGGAGCAGGCGGTGTTCCGGGTGGATCACTTCCTGGCCATGACGACCGTCCAGAACGTACTCGGCAGCCGCCTGGCCAACCGCGTGCTGGAACCCATCTGGAACAGCGTCCACATCGCCGAAGTGGAGATCATTTGGGACGAGACTCTCGCGCTGGAAGGCAGGGCCGGCTATTACGACCACGTCGGGGCGCTCAAGGACATGCTCCAGAACCACCTCCTGCAATTGCTCTGCCTGGTGGCCATGGAACCGCCGATCACTCTCGGTGAGCGGGATCTGCGCGACCGGAAGGTCGACGTGCTGCGCTCCGTGCGGTTCCTGACCGAGCACGACGTCGTGCATCGCACGCGCCGCGCGCGCTATCTGCCCGGCAGGATCGGTGACCGCGACATCCCGGCCTACGTCGACGAGGAAGGCGTGAACCCGCAGCGCCGTACCGAGACCTTCGCCGAAGTGGAACTGGAACTGGACAGCTGGCGCTGGGCCGGAACAACATTCCGGCTCCGCAGCGGCAAAGCACTCAAGGAGGACCGCAAGGAGGTCGCGGTGCGCTTCCGTTCCGTACCTCACCTGCCCTTCGGCCACAGCGGAGAGGCCCTGCCCAACGTCCTTCGCTTTGCGCTCGAACCGGAAGGGCTGACCCTGGATCTGACGGGCACCGGTGCCCACGCCCACGAGTTCGTTCCGCTCACGCTGACTGCTCGGACGGAACCCCAGGGCCTGCCCGCCTACGGCCGGCTCCTGCTGGATGTCCTGACGGGGAATCCCGCCCTGTTCATCCGGGGCGACGAGGCCGAGGGGGCGTGGCGGGTCGTCGAGCCCGTACTCTCCGCCTGGGAGAGGGACCTCGTTCCGCTGGAGGAGTACCCGGCCGGCTCGCAGGGCCCGCCCCCGCGCCGGGGGGACGGAGACGGCCGGCGACGGGAAGACATGCTCGACGATCAAGCAGCCACGCCGGACGACATCTGACGGCCACCCCGGTCCACCCACCGGGGCGCACCGGCCGCTTCGCGCCGATACCGCCGCCCGGCTCAACGACAACCGTGCCGAGCCCCTCGCACCGGACGAGCAGGGAGCCACGCTTGACGCGGGGCCGACACCCGACCTGACCGCCGAGGCAGCCATGAAACTGCTGCCACGTCACGAGAAACCATGAACGCCCCACTGCGGCAACGGTCGGCCTCGGCGCCGCGGACCGGGCAGACCCGACCTGGGCGGGAACGTGAAGGCCCCGCACCAGACCGTGCAAGGACCCGGTGTGCCCGCCGCCGTGACACTGCCACGGGACGCACCGGGGTGGGAGAGGAGGTCAGGCACCACGCCAGACCGGCCCACTGCCCGGAGGGACGTACCGCCAGGTGAGGTCCACCGCGACACCCATTGGGTCATATGACGGTCTGTCACGGAGACCGAGGCGTACAGTGACTGCTACTTGTGCAGGCATGAAACGAAGAAAGTACTCACCGTCGTCCGGTCGACGCGCGCCGCGCGCGCGGACTGTGCGACTCGCCGCGGCGGCACTGGCGCTCGTCGTTGGCACTGGAGCGCCGCTGGCGCTGGACGTCGGCGCCCAGGCCCAGCCGCGTGCCGCGGGGACTCCCCTGGTCGATGAGACGTTCACGCAGGCCACGGCCCCGGAGTTCACCGGTGTGGGGTCGGCCTGTCTCACCGGCGCCCCGGCCGCCGCCGCGCCGGGTCCGGGGGACCACCCGCTGGGCGGTTGTCCGGAAGGGGTCGGGCCGGTGCCGCCCTCCAACGGAGCGCCGCACGGTTACCTGCGACTGACGGACGCCTCGAACGACCAGGCGGGAGCCGTCCTCTACAATCACGCGCTGCCCGCCAACCAGGGCCTCGACGTCACCTTCGACCAGTGGCAGTACGGAAGTACGACCCCGGCCACCCCCGCCGACGGCATCTCGTTCTTCCTGGTGAACGGTGACGGCGCGCTGACCCACCCGGGCGCCTTCGGCGGCAGCCTCGGGTACGCGCAGAAGCTCCCCGACGACGACCCCACCGCCACGTTCCTGCCCGGTGTGGACCGTGGCTACCTGGGCGTGGGGCTCGACGTCCTCGGGAACTACTTCGGAGACTGGGAGCACCGCGGGAACGGCTGCGCCAACCGTTCGCCCGCCGGGACGGGGTTCCGCATTCCCGCTCCCGGGGCCAACATGGTCACGGTGCGCGGCCCCGGCGACGGGATCGAGGGCTACTGCTTCCTGACCGCCACCACCAGCAACTTCACCACCACCGGGCCCTGGCCGTCGACGCTTCCCGGAAACCTGCAGGGACCGCTGACCGCGCTGCCGCCGGGAGCCACCCCCGCCGAGGCCGAGGCACTGCTCGAACCGTCGCGCCGCCGGGTCCACGTGCAGCTCACCCCGGCCCCCAACCCAGTGCTCACCGTGTCGGTCGACTTCAACGACGGTACCGGCTTCCACCAGGTGCTCAGCACGCCCGCTCCGCAACCGGTGCCCCCCACCTACAAGTTCGGATTCGCCGCCTCGACGGGTCTGTTCACCGATGTCCACCTCATCCGCAACGTGGTCGTCACCAGTGACCAGCCGCTGCCGCAGTTGAACCTCGTCAAGCAGGTCAGGCAGCCGCTGCCCGGTGACCTGGTGGCCGGGTCGAAGGTGCCGTACGACTTCGTGGTCACCAACTCGGGCGCGACGGACATCACCGGCCTCGCCGTCACCGACCCGAAGATCGGCCCGGTGACCTGTCCCACGACGACGCTGGCGAGCGGTCAGACGGTCACCTGCACCGCCACCTATACGGTCACGGCCGCCGATGTGGCGCACGGTTCCATCGACAACACGGCCATCGCGACGGGCACGTCGAACGGCGAGACGGTCACGTCGCCGCCGTCGTCGCAGAGCGTGCCGATCGAACAGCCGCCCGGTCTCGTCGTGGAGAAGAAGGCCGAGACGCCCGGCCCCTACTCCGTCGGGCAGACGGTCACCTTCTCCTACACCGTCCGCAACACGGGCGGGGTGGAGCTGACCGATGTCGCGGTGAACGACGACCATGTCACCGGCATCACCTGCCGATCGACCACATTGGCCCCGTCGGAGAGACCCGGCGACACCACCACCTGCACCGGCACGTACACGATCACCGCGGCTGACGGTACGGCCGGCTCCGTCACCAACACCGCCACGGCGACCGGTAGGGCGGACGGCGAGACCGTCACCTCTCCGGAGACCCAGCTGACGCTGCCGGTCGGGGCCCCGCACATCACCCTGAAGAAGCGTGTTGTCACGCCCGGTCCGTACACCGTCGGGAAGAAGGTGCAGTACTCCTACACCGTCACCAACACGGGCAGCACAACGTTGCACAACGTGCTGGTCAGCGACGACCGCGTCACCAATATCACCTGCGACTCGACCACGCTGGCGCCGGGTGCCAGTACGACCTGCCACGGTACGTACACCATCACTCAGGCCGACGCCAACGCCTGCAAGAAGACCAAGGCCGGCGGCGGTGACGGCAAGCTCTGTCCCGTCACCAATGTGGCGGTGGCGGCGGGAACCGACCCGCAAGGGAACCAGATCGCCAGCAAGCCCGCCAAGGTCACCATCGACATCAGCAAGCCGCGGCCCCCCAAGCCCCCGCACCACAAGCCGCCGCACAAGAAGCCCGTACACAAGAAGCCCGCGCACAAGAGGTCCCAGAGCGAGGAGGGATCCATCAGCCAGGACCAAGCCTGACAGCAAGCAGGAAACCCGATGGCCCGGTAAGTCCGAGGGTCGGCGGAATCCTGTTTCGTAGGCCGCGTTCACCTCGCGCCCCGCCCGGAATGTCCGGAGCGGGGCGCGAGGCGCGTCCCCGGCCCACGGGACCTGCCGACCTGCCGACCTGCGGCGCGATCCTCGAAGCAGTCTCGACATGCCTGTCATGGTGGCCCCGCGCACACCCGGACCGAGAACTATGGTGTCCCACCACATACGCCTCTGACCTGCGCGTTCCTACGGTGTGGCGACACGAAACCGTCCCCGCCAACCGTCCGGAAGTGGCACTCATGGCTGCCTCGGCATCCGCCCCGCCGACCACCCTCTCGCTCAAGCACATCGTCGCCGCAAGTCTCATCGGGACCACCATCGAGTGGTACGACAACTCATCCGATCAGAGCTACGACCTGCTGTTTTCCCGCCACTGACCCGCCGAATTCAGCACCGAACCAGCACCGGAGATTCTCGTCGGAGACATCCGTCTCTGGGCGGGAGCAATGAGCGACGGCACGCAGGTCTACGACCCGACGCGTACAAGCCGGTCGACAGCTACAGCATGACCTACCAGTTCCTGGACGGCGCGGACATCGGCAACCCGTCCGACAAGACCCTCACCCTCAAGACACTCCAACGCACCGGGAAGAACGGCGGCACCATCACCGTGCCGCCGGTGGAGTTCGGCTACCACATGCGGCCCAACCGCGTGGAGTCCGACGGCGACAAAATCGTTCCGCTGACCCGCCCCCGCATCAACACCATCACCACCGAGACCGGCGCCATCACCACGGTCACCCTCTCCGGCCCGGAGTGCGTCCGTGGCAGCAAGATGCCCAAGGCCGAGGACGACAACAGCCTGTCCTGCTACCCCGTGTACTGGCCCGCCAACGGCGGCGACCCGCAACTGGACTGGTTCCACAAGTACAACGCCATCTCCGTGTCCACCTCGGATCCAGCCGGCCAGAACGAGGCCGTGGAGAATTCCTACACCTACGAGAACCCCGGCTGGCACTACAACGACGACCCCTTCACGCCCGAGGACGAGCGCACCTGGTCCAGCTGGCGCGGCTACCGCAAGGTCACGATCTACACCGGTGACACCAGGCACCCGCAGTCCAAGACGGTTCGTCAGTACATGCAGGGCATGCACGGCGACAAACGCCTGAACACCACAACCACACGCACCGCCGTTGTCCCCGGCATCGACGTGGCAGGCCTGGACGTTTCGGACGCCACCGACTACGACCAGTACGCAGGGTTCCTGCGCCAGGAACTCACCTACAACGGCACCGAGCCCGTCTCCGTTACGGTCAACAACATCTGGGGCAAGGAAACCGCCAGCCAACAACGGCCCTACGCCCACACCAAGGCCTACTTCATCCGCACCGGCCGCACCTACGCCTACACCTACCTGCCCATCAGCAACACCTGGCGGCGCAGCTACACCTCACACACCTACGACAACACCTACGGCCTGGTCACCCAGACCGAAGCCATCGGCGACCAGGCCAAGACCGGGGACGATACCTGCACCCGCGTCTGGTACGCACGCAACCCCGACAAGGGCCTCACCAGCCTCGTCTCCCGCACCCGAGTCATCGGGTCTGCCTGCCTGGACTCCGCCGGGGCTGACATCACCGACGACAAACTGAACCTTCCGGCGAACTCCAAGACCCGCGGAGACGTGCTCTCCGACGCCGCCGTCGTCTACGACGACGCTGCCGCCACCGGCTGGTCCGCCACGCAGACACCGACCCGCGGCATCGCCACCTGGACCGGCAGAGCCAAGGCATACCCGGCCGCGATCAGTACGAACGACCGCACCCCTGCCCTCAACGGCGGCTGGCAGACGGTCACCAAGACCACGTACGACACCCTCGGACGTCCCCTTGGCATCACGGACGCCAAGGGCAACGCCACCACCACGACGTACTACCCCGCAGCGGCCGGCCCGCTCACCTCCACCGTCGTCGCCGCCCCCAAGCTCGCCTCCAACGGCCAGTCCCACAAGACGTACACCTACGTCGACCCGGCACGCGGATCGGTCACCAGCACCCTCGACGCCAACGTCAAGAAGACCGAGAACACCTACGACGGCACTGTCACGTTCAAGCGGCTTGGGCGACGGGTGGATGGAGGGTGAAGTGGATCACCAGGTCCGAGCTGCCCCGTCTGCACGCTTTCATCCGGGGCCTGGAACGAGACCACGACGCCGTCATCGCCGGTCTCACACTCCCATACAGCAGGAGCCGGCGGGTTGGCTGCGATCACCCTTGTGGCAACGCACCAGGTGTGTCCGTCAGCGGCTGCCTTCGTCGGTCGGGTTCGCGGGCCCGACCGCTCACCTCCGGTTCGGCGAGTGGTTCAAGGTTCGGGTCAGGGTCGAGCCGAACCGCCGGAAACCGGATGGCCGGGCGTCGGTTCCAGGGAGCGTTGGCAACCATCGAGCGCAGCAGCGGGTGGGGTTCCGCTTGCGCGAGCTCGTAGGCCGTCGTCGTACTGGCCAGGAGCCGCCAGTTCGTGCCGTCGGAGATGAAGCGCACGTCGCCGTTGGTGGCGGTGGTCAGGATCGTCTCGGTGGTGTCCCAGACCGTGTACGGGAATCCCTTGCCCACCGAACAGGTCACGTTGTGGCTGACGGCCCCGTCGAGGCAGTACTTGCCCAGCAGGGTGGTCTTCGCGCAGTTGGGATGAGCGTAGGACATGTTCGCTCCGCTCGCCGAAATCACGGCAACGTCGGGGTCCAGCTTTTCGGCAAACGGCTTTCCCGTCGACTCGGCGGCACCGTGGTGGCCGGGCATCAGGACGGTGCACTGGGAGAGGTATTTCTTCGAGACCTTGCGCAGGATGAACGTCTCGGTGTTGGTGTCCGCGTCGCCGGGGAGGACCACCGCTTGCTTGCCGAAGCGGATCATCAGGACGATGCTCTTGCTGTTCGTCGTCCTGCCGAAGTTGGCGGCCAGCGCCATCACCTGGGCCGCACCGGTCGTCGTCGCCGACCCGAAGTCGGCGTCCGGCTGGGGCACGCAGTAGTTCGGCGGGTACCGGAAGACGTGCTGGTCCTTCTTCCCCTCCTGTCGGTTGATCCATTTCTGGACGTCGTCGCTGTAGCTCTTGATCGAGCCGCCGAAGTGCACGTAGGTCGGCTTGGCCGCCTCCGCGATGTAGGGGACGAAGGCGGTGTGGTCGTCGTCGCCGTGGCTGAGCACCACGGTCCTGATGCGGTTGCCGCCGGTGACGGACGTGATGTAGCTCTGCACATGCGTGAACGGCCAGCCTTTGGTGCTCGTCGCCTGTGAGCCGCAGTCGACCAGCATGAACCCGCCGTCCGGGAAGGAGACGAGGACGGCGTTGCCCTGCCAGGTGTTGATGAAGTCGACGACGAGCTTGGGGCCCGGGCCGAGACTCGTCCCGCTGGTGCGAATGAGCTTGGTGGGTGGCATAGTTCAGCCTCCGGTGATCCGGGCCGTGCCCTCGATCGACGTCAGGCCGGCGAACGTCGCGAAGTGAACGTCGGTCGGCGTGACGGCGAGGCGCACGCCGCTGGTGTCGATGAACACGCTCGGCAGGACCGTCACCGGGAAGACGAGCCCCTCGAACGCCATGGTGATGAGCGGGGAGAACACCGCCGTGACCGCCTGCAGCAGCGGCACGGTGAGCGCCGAGAGCAGCCATTCGATCGGACTGCCGTCGGGGCTGATGAGCAGCACGAACGTGTTGACGTGCTGGGTTCTCGCGCTCACCCGGGTGCCGCTCAGTTCGAGGCCGATCGTGCCGGTCGGCGGCGGTGCCGCGTACAGCGTGTAGTTCACGCCGAAGGTGGTGCACCCGATCGTGATGCCGGCCCGTACGTTGCCGGTGATCGCCGCGGAGAACGTGAACTGCGGCGCGCCCCGGCCGGCGAGGCCGACGTCGATCGCGGCGATGCGTGCCGTCGCCGCGTACTGGGCGGTGCCGATGCCGATGTCGACGCTCCCGCTTTCGCCGAACGGCTTGCCGACCATGGACCGCACGCCCGCACGGCCGATCGCTAGCTTGGCGTCGTCGCTCAGCACCGCGAAGAACTGGCTCTGCGGCCAGTTCTCGGGGTACGGCGGCGTGGGCACCGGTCTTCCCGACAGCGCGGCGAGGGCGACGACGTGCCGGGGTGTCACGTCGGCGGCCGGTGGGGTGAGGCCGACGCCGGCGAAGGTCAGTGGCGGCAGGTCGATTCCCGGCAGCATCTCCTGGGCGACCTTGACCGCCTCGGGCAGGATGATGTTGTTGAGGAACCAGTCGTCGGTGGGGTTGCCGGTGGTCCCGGTCGCCTTCAGCGGACGCAGCGTCATATGCGCGCCGAACGAGTCGATCTGCACGTACAGGACGACCTTCACCGGGACGGTGGCGTGCTCGCCGCCGCCCTCGATGCTCATCGTCATCTCGTTGGCGACGACCTGGAACGTGGTGTGCGCCAGTGTCGCGGCATAGGCGTCGATCAACTGCTCGACGGTGAGGCCCGAAGGGGGCTCCAGATGCGTGCGCAGGTGCCGGGCGAGGAGGTGGCGTCCTTCGGGCGGAGGGCCGAGCACCACGGTCGGCGGCGCCTTCACATCCCACGAGACGACGAACTCCAGACCCGCCTTCTCGACGCGCTGTGACCCGGTGAACACCCGGGGATACAACTCGCGATAGACGGCCGCCATGGCCTGCGACATGGCCGCCTCGTCGAGCCCCACCGCGACGTCGAACGGGGTCATCGTCCGCCTCCCGGCCGACGGGTCGCATCGCCGCCGTAGATCACGAATTCGTTCGTCGCCACGGCGCAGGTGTCGCCGACCGCCCGAAGGGCGGCCAGCGCCACCTCGTAGCTCACCCCCAGCACCGCCATAAGGGCTTCGAGCATGTCCGCGAAGCCGAGCCGTGCGATGTCGGCGAGGTAGCCGGCCATCTTCACCACGTCGTCGACGCCGAACACGTGATAGAGCACTTCGGCGATCTCGAGGGCGCTCTGGCCGGCCCAGATGAGGCCGTCGGCCAGTGCCTTGACGTACTTGGCGACATCGGCCAGCAGATCGGCGAAGAACGTCTTCGGATGGTCCGTGATCCATGCGACGATCTGGTTCCACAGGTCGGCGAGCATGTTTGCGACCTGGGTGGCGTCGAGCGAGAACTTCGGGTGGAAGTTGAGCGAGCCCCAGTTGAGATTGAGGTCGAGGGCGACGCTCGCCTGGGTCGTCTTCAGGACGAGGTCGATCATCAGCGTCGCGTTCGGCCCCTCGACGACGACCGGCGGCAGCACCTGCCAGCCGTCGATCTTCACACCGTTCGGGAAGTTCAGCGAGAAGTCGAACGAGCCTTTCGCGTGCCCCTCGAACCCCGAACTCTTCGAGAACGACGCCGTGAACCCGGCGCGGAACAGTTTCGCCAGCAGGGTGTGGAAGTTGACCTCGAACCCGTCGGCGGTGACCGATCCGGAGAACGACTCGTCCACGCCGAGCACCCGCAGCGCGCCCGACGCCGTGAAGTACGCCTTGTCGGACCCGCCGGCGGTGAGAACGGCGTACGGGTTGACCGGCATGACCGCGTACGTCACCCCGTCGGGCAGCGGGCGGGCGTGCCGGAACGTGATCTCGTCGATGCGGCTGCGGACGGGGATGCCGGTCAGCGCACTGGTGTCGATCCGCATCCGCGGGCCCTTCGTCCCCTCGGCGTCGGAGATCTTCAGGAGGCCCTCGATCTCGATCGGCTTACTCAGGGCGCCGTCGGCGAGGATTCCGCGCTTCTTGTCCACCTCCAGCTTGAGGGCGAGTTGCCAGTCGTAGAGCGTCAGGTCCGCGTCGATGCCGATCCCGGCCGGGTAGTAGCCGCCGGGGCCGGTCCAGCCGGCCGGGTTCCCGACGATGTAGAAGGCGAGCTTGGTGAACGCGAGGCCGTCGAGGAGCGGTACGTCCGACAGGTCGAGCGAGGTGAACTGCTTGACCAGGTCCGTCACCTTCAGCGGCCGATGCGACACCGACTCCAGTGCGCAGACGAACGCGTCCGGCACCTCGAAGTCCTTCACGTCGCCGCCGACCGTGAACTGGAACTGCGTCGCGGGGTCGTCGCCGATGACGAAGGTGCCGAGCACGCCGACGCCCAGGCCCTCCGCGTCGAGCGAGACGGCGAGCCCGAACGTGCGGACCGTCAGGCCGGTGATGCCGAAGGGGTGTTCCCAGTCGGCGACGCTGATGGCGAACGTCGCGCTCGTCGGCGGCCCGAGCTTGACGGCGCCGACGCCGCGCAGCGTCAGCAACTCCCCGAACATCACGAAGCGGGCGCCGGCGGTGATCGAGAATTCGCCCGCGCCGGGCTTCATGGCGACTTCGAGGCCGGTGAAGCTGACCGCGTTCCGACCCGCGTCACCCGGCAGGGACGCCTTGATCTCGGAGTCGACGATGTTCGAGGGGTCGATGCGCGCGTACAGGTCCAGTTCGAGGTCGTGGTCGAAGAGGTCGCGCAGCAGCGAGAAGACGTCGCCCTTGAGCTCGACGGAGCTGAAGAACGTCACCCCGGGCTGGATCACCGGCGGCACATAGGGCAGGCGGTCGAAGCCCGGCAGGGTGAACTGCTGGTCGGTGATCGAGGACAGGATCAGGCCCGCGTCCTGGACGTCGATCACGTCCATGACGCTGCGCAGCCCGCTCCAGAGCCGGTCGGGCTTCCACCCGGGCTGGACCACCAGGCCGGCGGCGAAGCCTGTCCTCCCGTCCGTGCCACGGCGCACTTCGAACGCCAGCGCGGCCTGGCCGATGTCCTGGACGTCGACCGTCGTGGCGAGGTCGAAGCGGTAGGCCGTCGTGCCGGTCAGCCGCCGCGTCCGGCCGGCGGCCGCCTCCATGCGCAGCCGCACCAGCGAATCGCGCAGGACGATCTGCGGCACTCCCTCGGAGTTCGGGACCCCGCCCCCGGTGAGCACCGTCCCCAGCCGAGTGAGGTCGATCTCGGGGAAGGTGCCCTGCAGCACGAAGTCCGCGCCGGGCATCTTCCAGTCGGCGAAGAACCGCGCGATCTCCGTGTCGTCCTCGGCGAAGAGGACGGCGCTCGCCGCGATCTCGCCGCTGAAGCCGCTCGCCGGCGCGGCGCCGTCGTACCCCAGGGCCAGCGAGGCCTGTTCGAGCTGGAACCGCGCGATCCCGATCGGGATCTTCCAGTCGCTTGAGACGGCGAGTTGGAACGCGTATTGCTGCTGCGCGAAGTCGGCGGCCACATAGAGGTCGTCCAGGGCGATCGCGGGAAACGACGTGACGCTCGGGACGAACTTCTCGACGATCCGTGCCAGCGGGATCGGTTCGTCCGGCTCGACGCTCCCGGTGAAGACCATCTCCGGGTACGCGGCGGTGATCGACACCGGGATGTCGCGCAGGAAGGTGAACGTGCCGCTCAGCAGCGCGGTGACGGCCGGGGTGTCGGCCGGGCTGTCGACCATGAAGTCGACGTTGACGTCCGGGATCTCGACCCAGTCCGGCACGACGGTGATCGGCTTGGTGGTGCCGACGCCGAGTCCGATCGCCGCGAGCGACAGCGGTTCGAGGCCGATGTGGACGCTGAGGTCGCGCAGACCGACGTAGGAGCCGATCTCGAAGACACCGTCGAGCATCGTGCCGATCGGCGCGCCCCGGACGAAGTCCTGCAGCTCGCTCATCGCGTACTGGCTGATCCCGCGCAGGTCGGCGCCGAACGTCAGCATGGTGCCGACGCCCGTGAAGCGCAGCGACACGGGGATCGGCGGGGCGCTGCCGATCTGCACCTCGGAGACGAACTGCAGGTAGGTCTCGAACGGTGGGGGCGGGACCTGGATCTTTCCGGCCCCGGACGGCTGCGCCGAGACGGCGGTGAACACCAGCGGCAGGTCGAGCCCCTGGATCGGAAGCGGTGTGACGGGAGCCGCCCGTAGTTGCATGAGCGGCGCGGTTTCCGGGCCGGTGATCGCGCCGTCGAGGTCGTTCAGCCGTAGACCCGTCAGGTTCCCGAGCGCGCCGAGGACGCCTTCCAGTTCCAGCGTGGCGGCGGAGAATGTCAGGCCCACCGCGACCGCCGGAGTGCCGTCCGTGGCGGCCCGTTCGATCGAGCTGTACCAGAAGGCAGGCGCGTCGAAAACGAGTTGGGTGAGGACCGACCGCTGCTCGCTCCAGACCGGGAAGGCGTTGCCGAGGTTCCAGGCCACGAGGGGGCGCGGCTGGTCGAGGGGCGGCAGCTCGGCGAGCAGGCTCGGCAGCCCCGCGTCGGCGAGGTCGAAGGAGACCTTCAGCCGGGCCGGCGCGAGGCCGAGCAGCAGGTCCATGGTGCCCGTCAGGACGACGGCCGAGCCCTCGATCCGCGGGTCGTCGGGGGCTCGCAGCACCCAGTAACCGTCGGTCAGGGGGAACGAGTCGGTGATGAGGGAGGCGATCGCAGGGGATCCGAGGTAGTCGGGGGCCATGGCGAAACGGCGGTCCTCGCTGCTGCCCGTGATGCATCCCTGGACGGCGGTGAGCAGTTCCTGCAAGTCATGAGGTGGCATGCCGCTCCTGAAGCCCGAGTTCCTTCAGACCGGCGTTCAGCGCGTCGCTGAGATGGCCGAGCACGGCCCTGCCGTTCAGGCCGGCGTTCAACTTGCTGATGAGCAGGTCCTGGAACATCGGGGTGTTCGCGATCCAGTTCGTGACCTTGTCGTAAAGGCCCGGCTGGCTGTTGAACCCGTCCTTGTTGCCGAGGATGATGCGCAGCGCCCCGATCCTGAGGGTGATCGAGTTCGCCTGCGCGAACAGTTTGTTGTCGGAGGTCGCGGTGAACGTGGCGGCCACGGTCAGCGAGAGCGCTTGGGCTTGGTCGCTGAACGTCCCGCGGACGTTGAACCAGTCGTCGGCGGACCGAGCGCGCGGTGCGCGAGCGGCGTGGGCTCGCAGTGCGCGGTCGCGGTCGAGCGGCCACGGCTGTACGTGGTCGACGACCTCCTCGCTGTCCGGCGCGTGCACCGGGATGCCGGGCAGCCCGAGGGTGGTGAGCTGTTCGTTCGACAATTGTTCGGCCGAGGCCACGTAGTCCATGATCTTCTGAGTGTCGTGCTCGCCCGGGTTGTTCCGCTGATATGCCTTGACCTGGGCGTTGAACTGCGCCATCGCGTTCTGAAGGTCGGCGAACTCGTTGCCCGGTTCCAGCGCCAGGCCCGCCTGCTCGCGCATCTGCTGCACGGCCATGTTGAGGTAGGTGTACGTCTTGAACCCGCCGGCGTACTGCGGGCTGTCGCCGATCTTCGGCGGCTGTCCGGGTGGATCCTCACCGGACTCCTGCTGCTGGTAATAGCCGGTGGAGGCGGTCACCGCGTCGGCGCTCATCTTCTGCTGGGAGAGCACTTGCCGGTACAGCCCGGCCGCCGGGACCTCGGACGCCGGCGCGGTCGTCACCGACTCGATCGTGTCCTCGTGCAGGTAGTACGTCCCGACGAGGACCTTGCCGTTCTCCGATTGTCCCAGGCCGTTCGGGTCGTCGCGGTACCACGTCGCGAGTTCGAGCCGCGGGTCGGCACTGTCGCCGGCACTGGACGGCGGGTTGCCGAGCAGCGTCGCCGCGGTCGCCAGGGCGCACCCCGTGAGGCCCGACGCGCCGACGTCGTAGGCGCCGGAGAACAAGATCCGCCCGAACCGGAGCGTCAGGGTGACGTCCGTGGCGGTGGAGCTCACCGGCCGGCACTCGGCGGTGCCGTCGGTGAACGTGTCCAGGCCGCTGAGCACCGTCGCGGACATGGCGATGCCGAGGTGCTCGGTCGCCCAGTCGAACATCGTCTGCTCGGGGATGTCGCCGATCGAGACGACGGGGAACGGGGGGATGTCGATGCCCAGGGCCGGGACGCGCAGTCCGTCCCGGATGATCGAGCCGAGGTACCACTGGCCCGAGGCGGGCGAGTTCAGCAGTTGCCACAGGCGGGCGACGAGATCGCAGTCGGTGTTGTCGCCCGCGCCGGGGAGGAGCGTCATGGCCGGGGGTGTCCTTTCTCGGGCGAGCAGGCGGTCGCGGTGCCGTAGGAGTCCAGGAACGGCTGGTCAACGAGGTGGGCGGCCAGCGCGTCGAGCGCGTCGCGGTGCGGGCCGCCGGGGAGCAGCGCGAGTTCGGCCCGGGCGGTGGTGACGATCGCGCGCGCGTCCCCGAGCGCGCGGACCCAGCCGTTCCCGTGGCGCAGGAGCCGGATGCCGTCCTCCAGCTCGTCCTCGGACAGCGGCCGTCCGTCGGTGATGCCGTGGAGCGGGTGGTCGCCGGGCAGGTCGTCGAGGGTGTAGAGCAGCGGCAGGGAGAGGCGGCCCTGCCGCAGGTCCGTGAGCGGCTCCTTGCCGGCGGCCGACTCGGGCCGTACGACGTCCAGGACGTCGTCGACGACCTGGAAGGCGCGGCCGAGCCACCCGCCGAAGCGCCGAAGACCACCCACCACCGAAGGCAGCCCGCCGGCCAGGCGCGCGCCGCTTTCACACGCGAAGGCGACGAGCCGCCCGGTCTTCCGGTCGACGGTCCGGAAGTAGCGGCGCACGAGTTCGGAGCGGTCACCCGGCCCCGCCGCCAGCATCTCGTCGAGCTGGCCGCGGCACATCTCCTCGCCCGAGGCGAGGAAGTCGCGCATGAGGGCGATGTCCTCGCGGGTCTCCACGTGGGCCGACATGGTCCGGGTGGCCTGCACCCACTGCAGGTCGCCGATGATCAGCGCCAGTTCGTAGCCGCGGGAGGCGCTCACCGTGGGCATGCCGCGACGCGTGGGCGCCCGGTCGACGATGTCGTCGTGGATGAGCGACCCGACGTGCGCGAGCTCCAGCGAGACCGCGGCCGCCACGGCCTTCTCGGGCAGCACGTCGACCGGCGTGCGCGCGGCGGCGTGCGCGCTGAGCAGGAGCAGTAACGGACGCAGGCGCTTGCCGCCGCGGTGGAACGCGAGCTCGGCGTCGGAGAGGTACGAGCGCTGTCCGTCGAGGAGATCCTCAAGCCGCGCGTCGAGCGCCGCCACCTCCGCCGCCACCAGCGAGCGCGCCCGGCTGTAGGGGTGTGTGACCACGGCCTCAGGCATAGGGCATCTCGGCCAGGATGTTCTTGAGTGCCTCGTTGGCGAACGTCTCGATGTTCTCGATCACGTCGGGCTGGTTCAGGAACGTCCGCATGCCGTTCACCAGACCCCCGTTGCCGACTCCCTCGTTCACCGCGATCTGGGCGAGGTCCTGTACCCACTGCGGCTCACCGTCCACGTCGAAGTCGACGGTGACCGCCTTGGGGTCGACCGTGAGGCCGACACCGAGCACATTGACCGTCAGGGGCCCGGACCCGCTCGTGTTCAGCCGGACGATGAGGGTGAGGATCACGTCGTGTGCCCGGCCGACGAACCTCCCGCTGGCGTCGGCCGTCCAGCGCCGCTCGCCGCAGTCGTGCGACTCGGGCGAGACGGGCTCGCAGCAGCCGATGGAGAACAAGTAGTTCGGCTTGGCGGGGTCGTCGGCGTCGAGAGTGAACGGCTGGTCGGTGGTGCCGACGCTGACCACGGCAGTGAAGACGGGCTCCGTGTCGGAGAAGCTCAGGCTCACGGCCTGCATGACGCTGAGATTCGTGAACAGGATGTTCGTCAGTTGCAGAGCCGGCGCGGTCGTACAGACCGGCGGGTATCTCACGTCGTCGCGCGCGCACGCCGAATCGCCCACGTCATCGGGAACGTCCGGGATGTCGACCGGTGCGCTCGTCCCCCCGGGTACCGCGGGATCGTAGGAGGGCAGCCCCCACTCCGGGTAGCCGTCGCGGATGATCCGCGGAAGGTACATCGGGTTCGCCGGATCAGGGTCGAACGTCCGCTTCCACAGGGCCCCGATGATCGCTTTGGTGATGGGGCCCGGTGGCTCTGAGACCGTCACGGACTCGCCGCGCGAGGCATGGTTCATCTCTGTCCTCCCAAAGCGGGCCGAATCCAGGGGCCGCGACACAAGCGGCGATCACTCACGCTCACCACGTCTATCACTGTTTGGATAAAAACATGCCGTTTGCTCATCCTTCTGTCATATGTCGCAGAGATTCCGACGGCCCTTGGTGAGGCGGCGTGGGTGCGTCCGAGACGGCCGACTCGGCTACGGCGGCCGCGTCGGTGAGGTTCTCTCGGTGTACGGGGGGCTGAAGTGTCAAGCGTTGAGGTTCGCTCGTTCGACCGTCGCCTGGTCGGTGTAGCGCTCCCCTGGAACTCGAGGGGCTGAAAAAGCGGGGTGGTTTCTGTCGGGGTCGCGCGGCCAGGCGTGCAGCGCCTGGCCTCCAGCCCCGGAGCCAAAGGCGAACACGGCCACGACTGGGCTGGCGCCCTCCTGCCCGTCGTCGAGGAACGCGACGGCGACAAGCCCACCCGCAGGCGGTGGATGCCGACCCACCGCAGCATCACCGACTCCGAGGACATCGCCTACTTCCTGGCCGGCGCTCCGCCCAGCGCGCGGGCGCGCACGAGGAGAAGGCTCTTCGCGGCGTGTTCGACGGCGCTGGACGGGTAGCGAACTGCCTCTGCCGGGTGGCCGTTCACGACGTGTTGGTAGGCGAGCATGCCCAGAACGTTGGACTCCGTGTCGTGATCGCCGGCCGCTTGGGCGAGACGGATTCCGAGGAGCTGATGGCGCTGTGCTGCAGCGGCCAGATCAGCCTCGAAACTCGGCGCCGGTGCGCTTGCCGCCGCGGATGTGTTCCTCGGCGACGCGGCATCGGCGGCATGGATGTGGCATCGGCGGCCGACCGATTACCGGTAGTTCGTTAAATCCGGCGGCAGAGGTCAATGCCGTGTCCGGTGGTGACCGAGTCGATGAGGGCCTGGAGTTCGGAGGGTGGGTCTTCGTCCGTCCAGGCTCGCCACCACCGGTTGAGGGTGACGGCGGGGGTGAGCCAGGAACGGATCGCCCGTAAGGCCCTGGGCCAGCAGGGTCGTTGGTGCTGGTGGGACGGGGCGGGTCCCCCTCTCTGGCCCCTCGTCGGGGCAGGGATCCGGCGCGGTGGCATCCAGGGGTCCGGGTGGGGCGAACCATTGGCCCCAGCAGAAGGAGAAGGCACAGTTGACCAGGGTCTGGTGGCGGCGGATGGCGCGGTCGGAGCGGACCTGGAAGTCAGCCCAGCCGAGTTCGTCCTTGACCTGTTTGTAGCCCTGCTCGATCCACGGCCGCAGTCCGTAGAGACGGACGATCTCGGCGAGGTCGGCCGGCGGGTGCGGGCCGGCGATGGCGTGGGGTGCGTCGGGGTGGGGCAGATTGGTGGCCAGGTACCAGGTGGCCTTCTCCGGCAGGCCGGCCGGATCGGTGGTGGCCACGACCAGCCGGCAGGGTGAGTCGGGGCCGTAACCGCCCAGTCGGGTATCGGCGGCCCACCAGTTCTCGGTGTGCCCGTCGCGGAAGTGACGCTCCACGGATGTCCAGTCGCTGGGATGGTCGGCGTTCTTCCAGGTCAGGGCGTGTGCGGCTGGCCGGCCGGGGCCCACGTGCCGCGGTGCGGTTTGAGGGCTACCACGTAGGCCAGGCCGGCCGCCCGCAGTGCGAGGTCGGTCGGTCCGATCCGGCCTTCCGTGCGAAACCGCAGCTGGCCGCTGGCCTCGCGGCCCGAGGCAAGGAGGCGGGCTTCGGCTGCCGGGCGGTGGTCGCCGACTGCGCCTACTCCGTCGGCGACGACTGGTGTACTCCAACCAGGCCATGCACACCCGGGACATCGCACGACATCTCGGGCTCCCCACCTCGGAGCGCCCCCTCAGCAGCCTCACCGCGCAACTCTGCCACTGGGCCCGCAACGACCGACTCATCCGCACCGCGCCAAGCACCTACAAGATCACTCTCCCTGAAGCCTTGACACCGCCAACAGGGCCTTAACTTCGTGGCATTGGTCCAGCATCTGCCGGTGACAGTACGCCTCCGGCTGTCCTCCGCGGCCGCGCATCCAGCCCGGCACCGGCAGCAGCGGGCACACGACGGCCCACTCCCCGTCCGTCATATCGGTCGGATACCGGCGCTCACGCATCGGGTTGTCGGCGGCGTTCCCGAACCGGTGAGCCAGACAGTCACACTCCCGGGCGACCGAGTTGGACTGCCCGGACATCGGCACGGAAGACTGCGACAACGGGGCCTCCTGTTGCTCGGATGGATTCGACACCCACGAGTTGTGCAGGAGGCCTGCCTTCGCACGTCGGCGCGCAGTTCGGCTGGAAGCGGCCAGTGACGCGCACGATACAGCGGCTCCCGTCGGTGTCCTCCAGGTGGATCAGATCCGCCGGGGCAGGTTCCGTCATCGGGACTCGCTTTCCTAAAGATGGGGTGAGCTTGCATCCTCTCTCATCACCCCGCGGGCGACGCGGACGGCCGAGTAGGGTGAGCGCGGAACTGGCCCGCACCGCCGAGCGGCGGGGTCACCGCGTGTACTGCTGGATGGCCTAGCGTCCCGGCCGCCGTACGGTCCCGCCATGCAGACCGGGAACGAAATGGTCGCGGCCACCGGTGATCATCGTGGTTTGTGAAGACAACGAACGATCAAGCGGTGGCCGCAGGTCACAGCGTAGACCCGGCCCGATGGCAGGACGTATTCGAGGGCCTGATGGGCCGGATCGCGGGTCGTTTCGCACGCGTGGAGCCCCGTCGGCGAGTCAGGCGGTTGGTGCTCGGCCTCCTGTCGGACCTCCCGCGCAAGAACTGCTGGAGGATCGCGGAATGGGTTGGGGAGTCCACCCCGGACACCATGCACCACCTGCTCAGCCGGGCCAAGTGGGACGCCGACGCGGTTCGTGACGACGTTCGGGGATACGTGGTGGAGCATCTGCACGACGAGCGGGCAGTGCTGGTGGTCGACGAGACCGGCGACGTCAAGAAGGGCACCGGTACGGTCGGCGTCCAGCGCCAGTACACCGGCACCGCAGGCAGGATCGAGAATGCCCAGGTCGCCGTCTACCTGATCTACGCCGGTCGGCGCGGACACGCGGCGGTGGACCGGGAGTTGTACATCCCGCGCTCCTGGACCTCCGACCCCGACCGCTGCAGAGCCGCCGGGCTCGGCGAGGACACCACTTTCGCCACCAAGCCGGAACTGGCCGCGCGCATGGTCACCCGATTCCTGGACGCCGGCCACCGGGCACCGCGGGTCGCTGGTGACGAGGTCTACGGCGGCAACCCGAAACTGCGTGCGGCCCTGGAGGAGCAAGGCACCGGCTACGTTCTCGCGGTGTCCTGCACGCACGAAGCCACCACCAAAGCCGGGAAGTTCCGCGCCGAAACCCTGGCCAAGAAAGTACCCAAGCGAGCCTGGCAGAAGCTTTCGGCCGGGGCCGGAGCGAAGGGCCACCGCTACTACGACTGGGCTGTCATCGACCTCACCGACCCCCGGCCCGGGAGTCGGCAACTGCTGATCCGCCGAAACCGCACCAGCGGCGAACTCGCCTACTACCGTTGCTAATCACCCACGCCGGTGCCGCTGACCGAATTGGCACGGGTGGCTGGATCGAGGTGGCGGGTGGAGGAGTTCTCTCAGTCCGGCAAGGGCCTGGCCCCACTGGACGAGCACCAGGTCCGCCGCTACGCGTCCTGTTCCCGCTGGGTCACCCTGGCCATGCTCGCCCACGCCTTCCTCGCTGCCGTCCGGGCCGACGAGCACGACCGCCAGCCGATACCGAGCGACCTCATACCGTTCACCTGCAACGAGATCCAACGGCTGTTCATCACCCTCGTCACCCAGCCCGCCCACGATGGCACCCACCGGCTCAGTTGGTCCGACTGGCGACGTCGGCACCAGGCCCGATCCAAGGCTGGCCACTACCGGAGGCAAGCCGCTGAAGCATGAAGATCACGATCTACAGCCGGAGTGCTAGTTCGTCGAACCGGAGGAAAAGATCGTCGGACACGATTTCGTAGATTTCGTTGGCTATCACGATCGTCCGATCGGATTCTTCATGGACCCGGACGGAGTCGATTTCTGTGCGGCAGCTCGCATGGCTGCGTATGCGGCTTCCGAGGCAGCCTGCCGTTCCGGCGTGAAGGCGCCGCGCTTGAATTCGGGGGCGCCGTGCGGAGATGGTGCCGGGACGACACCTGCGTATGTGGTGTCGCAGCCTTCCACCATGTCGTGCGTCACCGCCTTCAGGACGTCGAAGGCCAGCATGAAGGAGTGACCCTTGCAGCTCCAGATGGATTCGAAGGCGAACGGATCAGCGAACGTCATGGCTCGCACGACGGGTCCGGTATCGATCCCCGTGTCGACGAAATGGGCCGTCGCTCCCGCGGCGTCTCGAAACAACGTGGGGTCCCGCAGAAGCGCGGCCTGCTCTATCGCGAAGATCCCTCTGGCGTGGGGCAGCACAGCGGAATGGGCGTTGATGATGCGGGATCCCGTCATCTCGATCCACCACGGCGCCAGGATTCTGTCGAGGAACACGAAGAAGAACGGTCCATCAGGACCCGCGCACTGCGTGTCGAGCCATTTTCTGGCGGCCTCACTGTTGAGATTTCTGCCCAGGAAAACGGTGGCCGGATCCTGGGTCACAGTGTGCCTCGGAACTCCAAAGTCCCTGATCATGGTCCGTTCGGTCTCGCTCAGATCGGGATACAGCCGGTACAGATGGGCCCACGCGTCCTCATCCAGAGACCGTTCACCCTGATACGTCCTGTGGAAGTTCTCTCGGGCCGTCCTGACGGCCTTCGGCAGCGGATCGTCCCGCAGGACAACCCCCTGGAAGCTCCCTTTCCTACCGAACTCGGCAAGCCAGTCGGTTACCAGATAGGTGGCGTGGAAGGTGTTCTCAGTGAGCAGGAAGTACGGAGACAAGGAACGGGACTTCCTTTCTATCCGCCGGCAGCAGGTCGGCCGGCTTCTCGTTGATCGTCAGCCGTCATAGTTCAGAAGTAGCCCTTGCGCTCGCGGAGCCTCGGACGCTCCGTCGTCGACGTATGGGGAGAGGGGCAGCACCGGCCGCTCGATCTCCCCCGCGGCCTCGCGGAAGATGTACGCCCCCTCTCCTCCAGGAACTCCAGATGGCTGAGCGGCTGAATACCGATGCAGTCGTTCACGTCCGTACCCACTGTCACTGCTCACGAGGGCGCACGCCCACCTGATGCGGTCAGAGATGCTGCTCAGCAGCGCACACACGCAGAGGAGGCAACAGGTTCATGGGCTCGATCTCGCTCCTCGGATGAGGGGCCGGCACCAGCAGCGGTGACCACGTAGCAGGGGTGCCGGCCTGGCTGCACCGGACGCATCCACCACCGCGTGCCCGAACTGCGCCATGCCACTACGTTCTTCGGCCCCGCGGTGGACGTACGGCGCGAAGTCCCTGCGCAGTGCGACGTGGACGGAGAGATTCAAGTAGGCCGGCAACTGGCCGTGCTCGTGTGGAGAGTCGATGAAGGCAAACCGGATCTGCGAGCCACCCAATGTGGCCAGATACTGCACCGAGTGGTTCTCGATGTCCGTACCGAGCATCTGCATGCCTGTTTGCCCCTCGACCTACGATCTTGCCCCCAGGAACAGGTAGCTGAGCTGGGGAGGCTTCTTCTTTGGCGGCGCAGCCAGAGAAAGACTCGCAGGGCTGAAACCCCTGCCGATGACATCGTGCAGGACACCACTGCCGCTGACTGGAAACTGACTCATCGAATCCTTCCTAATAGGACACAGACACAGGGCGGACTCCCCTTCATCCGGGTGACCGGGCAACGGAGAACAAAGCAACGAAGATCGGCTGACTCGGGCCAAGTCCAGTCACTTTTCAAGCCACTAATAAGTGGATCAAAATGGATCTTGAGATGCTCGCTCCACTGGCAGTCAAGGTACGCATGACCCATCGATTCGGCAATCCACACACGCACCGTTGACGTCGTTCCGTCACGCATGTAAGGGTGTTTGTGACCTTGGAGCGACTATCCCTGTAGGAGGACGTACGGATGCTCAATACCCAGGCGGAGTTCGAGCACATCACTGATCCTTTCGCTATCCATCTCGCGCAGAATGCTCTCGCGGCGGAAAGCGTGAAGTCCCTCTACGAGAACGCACCGCGGGACGGATACAAGCGGGTAGTGGTATCAGATCCGAACCATGACAAGCAGTACGCGATGAATCTCCTTTCGCTACAGAAGGGAGGAGACAAGATTTCGGCAGTTACCGACTCGCTTTCCCCGCAGTGGAAGCAATTGCTCCAGGAGTTGCGCGGGGACCAGTTCGTCAGTTGGCTCGAACGCGGGACGGGAATCAAGCTGCGGCACCTCGCGACCGAGATCGGGATCTACATTCACGATCCTGGTGACTTCATATCGGTCCACAAGGATAAGACCGACAAGGCGCTGACAGCCATCCTCTACCTCACGCCATACTGGCCCGAGGACGGGGGCGGCCAGTACGAGGTGCGGAATTCTCCGGACCCAGCGGACGAGCCCGCGCGTCGTATCTCTCCACGTGCTGGTCAATTTCTCGCCTTCCCGCCCAGCGAGAAGTCCTGGCACTCGGTTTCCGAGGTGACCGCCAGCGATGAGGTCAAACGCATCACCGTACAGCTCGAATTCTGGCTGGAGGGCGGCGGCAAGCGGTCCGATTGACACAGCCCCGAGCCGCGGCCCGCCCGACAAGGAGCTTGCCCTGGCAAGCTCGGCGGCACTGCATCCCCGCCTGGGCAGACGAGTGCACGGCTGACCGGCTCCACTGGTCAGCAAGTCTGCCGGGGCATGCCACGGCTGCCCCGATTCATCGCCGCGCGCCGGTTCGCGCCCCATCGCAGATCCTGGACGAACGTATGGATGCCACCGTCGCCTGACACGTTCTGATTTTCCGGGCATCGTAAGAATCCGGCCTCCTGGTCATGAGAATGAGATTTGACTGGGACTGCTTTCCATGTCTCGCCGTTGCCCTGGCTGTGTCGCTGATTTTCTCGTGACGCGTGAACCTTAGTCTTTCACGGCCGTAAGGCTGCCTATCGTGCGCGAACTGTACGGACGCAAGATCTTGGTTCATTCAAATCTGGGTGGCAGTCTCAAGACGAACAGGTCCTCCTGTGCCGGAGCGGTGAGATTCCGCACCGCAGTTGGTCATCGATTCAGCGGCTCTGACAGTGGGATCGGTATCTACTTACGCGGCGACGGTAAACGCGCCAAGGCTCCTGCCTCAGCCTGGCATTCAGAGATGGCTACCCAAGCGGGATATCTATCCTCTGCAAGCCGGCGCTCTGATGGGAGCAAATAGGAAGCGTGGCGCATCCTTTCGTCGACGCGCCTTTTCGAGTAGGCGCCTTCAGTCGGTAGATAATATCGGCGTGACTCGGGAGGGCCCTCGTGTCGAATCAACAGACATCACCATGCGTAGGAGGTGAGGTATAGTCACAAATTCGCACCGAAGGATCTAGTGGCCCCCGCAGAAGTAACAAGCGATCATTCGGTGGACGAAGTATCTGGAGAAGCCCCCGTGATCAACCCGAAGGCTACTATTGGGCGATCAGATGTCGCGTGCGTCTACAGAGCTGACGACGTGGTCCCCCGGGACGACCCATACAGAATTGATTCCGCGCTGCCGGACTACTTCCTTTTCGGCTGCCGTATCAGGCAAGCTACACAGCACCACACGGAATTCAATGTGTGACGCCGCAGACCGGCAGTCCCGGCTCGACGGGCACCCGGAATCGCCGGCACCGAGAACTCCCGGTTCACGGGAAGGAGGTCCGTCCGGCCGTGTTGCTGGGCCGTTCGGCGGACTTGCCGGGCACCTGGGTCGAGGCCACGGGGCGCGGGAACGCCCAGGTCCCCCGACTCGACAGCCAACCGGAATTCTTCTCGTAAGCCCCCCGGGTGCCGGCGTCGCGCTGAAGCGCTGCACGCCCCCACTGCGGCCAAGTACGGCCGCCCCACAGACGAGAGGCCTTATGAGTGTTCCCGCCGACTACCGGGCCGGGACGACAGCAGTCGTCGAAGGCGGCCACACGTTGCGAGGCCGTGTCACCGTACCGGGCAACAAACACAGCATGGTCCTCGGCTTCGCTGCGGGAGTGGCACTCGGCGCCGAGCTGACCCTGACCAACACTCCCTGGTTGTCCGAGCGCGACGTACTGACACACACCCTCAAGCTGCTCGGCGGACACGCCGAGTGCGAGAACGATACCGTCCGCATCAGGGGCGACATCACTTCGTCGGACCTCCCTGCCGCGGCCACCGAGGTCATCCATGGCTCGGTCTACCTGCTGCCCGCCGTACTGGCCAACAGAGGCAGCGTCACATTCAGCGGATCTGGGGGCGACAGCCTTGGCTCCTTCGAATGGGGCTTCACCCGTCCGGTGAAGCACATGCTGGAAGTCTCCGAGGCCTTCGGTGCCCAGTGGGAGCGACGCGACGGACTCCTGCACGCCTGGACACCGAGACTGCGCCCCGCGACCGTGGACATCCTGCGCTGGTCGCAGGATCCGACGAGGCCGGCGGGTCCCTACGTCTCAGGAGCGACCAAGACCGCCCTGTTGATGGCGGCCGCTGCCCCCGGTTCGAGCCTCATCCTGCACCCCCACGAAAAGGAGGCATCACACGAACTGATCACCATGCTGCGGGCGCTCGGGATCCGTATCGACCAGCAGGACGGCGGCTGGGTGGTGCACGGCGGTATGGCGCTGACTACCGCCACTCACCGGCTGCTGCCCGATCCGGTGGAGATGATGACCTGGCAGTCGTTCGCGGCGATGACCGGCTCCACGCTCACCATCGACTGCGGTGACCCGGCTCACGTTTTCACCTCCATCCATCGCGAGCTGAACTTCCTCAGCACCCTGGGGATTGAGCCCGTCTTCAACGAGGACACCGTCACCGTCGGTCCGGCCAAGCAGCGGTACGAGGGCACGGAACTGGTGGCCGAGTCGACGGGCATCTCGACAGACATCGCGCCCCTGCTCGCCGTCATGTTGTTACAGGCCGACAGTCGGTCGGTGATGGAGGACCGGGTCTGGACGGGCCGTTACTCGTACGCCGAATCACTGCGCCTCATGGGCGCACGAATGGAAGTGATGGGGCGTCAACTCGTCATCGAACCCAGTGTGCTGCGCCCGGCGGATGTCGTGCTGCGCCCCACGGACACCCGCAGCACCGCCGTCTGTCTCGCGGCGGCGCTCGCGACCGAAGGCTCCAGCATGGTGGGCGGCCTCGACCACCTCATACGCGGGTACGAAGCTCTGCTGCCCCGACTGGCCGCCGTCGGAGCCCATATCGAACTCGTGCCGGACGACGCGATATGCATCGCGTGACCGGGACCGGTGGCACCGAGGGCCCTATCGCGGCCCGGGAGTCATACGAGCAGGCCCCGCCGAAGAGTCATCGTTTCAGTACCGGAGACCCCGTGCTCCCGCAGGTACGGCTCGACGCCGCCGTAACACTCGTCCACCATCGCCAACAGCGGCTCAAGGGCGGGAGTTCCCAGCCTCATACGGCGGATCAGCTCGGCCCCGTCGATGCCCCGCTGCCGCGCATACGCGTCGATGGAGGGGGGGCAACCGCTCGCCTTCTCCAGCGCGGCAGTGTCGGCGATGAGGATGTCGCGTACCGGCACGCCAAGGAGCTTCAGGAGCAGTGCGATCACCACCCCCGTCCGGTCCTTGCCCAGCGAGCAGCCCAAGACGACCCCCTGAGACAGTCGGTTCGCCGTGACTCCGACGACTGCGGCGATCTCCGTGCCGCAGCTCCGAGCCATGTCCTGGTACAGCGACACGTAGTCGTCGGACGTGGGACGGCCCCTCAGCCGTGCCGCGACGCCCGGCATGTCGACGGGCACATGAGCCAGTCGCCACCTGGCGCCCTCCGTCAACAGCTCCCGCTCGGGGCTGCTGCGCAGATCTACGCACCAGCGCCCAGAGGTCATGGGGGCATCGGCGTCCGGGCAGCCTGCCAGCAGCGTCCAGCCCGTACGGAAGACCGTTCCAGGACGCAACCCACCCACCGCGTCGGCGACGTCGAAGACGTGGCCCTGTGAGATGAGGCATCCCTCATGAAGATCCTCGTGCTGTGGCCGCCCCAGGTGCCCAGCTACTTCAACGCCGGGCACCATCTGACCGTCTTCAACGTCGCCAGTCATCTACGTACCGTCTTCCCATCCGCGAGTGTCCGCGCCGTCGACGCGGCTGCCCTCAACGTCACCTGGAAAGCCCTCGGTGACTTGCTGACGGAGCAGCATGACGTCGTGGCTCTGGCCAACGACTTCGACTCCATCGACTCCCTGCACCGCACCGTGCGGTACACCAGGGAACTGGCGCCGAAGGCGAACATAGTCACTTTCGGCCGGCTGAGTTCGCAACTACCCGAGTTCTTCCAGCGGTTCGACCTCGACGCCGTCGTCGGGGCAGGCGATCCGGAGACGGGCGTCGAGGACTTCGTCCGGGCAGTGGCTGACGAGGCGCACGTCTCCACGTCCGTCTGGTCTCGCGTGGCGGGCCGATGGCGGGCCCCCGTCGCTCCCCCCCGGCTGCTCGCCGCCGACGAACTGCCGCTCCCCGACGTCACAGAGATCCCTTACGGGGCCTATGAGCAGATGTACGCCGACGACACAGCCCGCTTCTGCGGAATTCCCCAGCGGCGGGAGCTTGTCGTCCCCGTCGCACGCGGCTGCCCGGTCGGCTGCGACTTCTGCGACATCCCCGGCCGCGAGGGCAGGACCGAGCGGCGCCTGTCGATCGACCGGCTCATCGAATTCATTGAGAGTGCGACCCGGAAACTCGACTTCGAATACGTGTCGATGTACGCCCCGACGTTCACCCTGCGCCGAGCGTGGTCCTTCGACTTCTGCGACGCGTATGAGAGGTCCGCGATCGGTCTCCCGTGGAAGTGCACTACGACCCTGCATCACCTCAGCGATGAGCTGGTGCGCAGGATGGGCGAGACGGGCTGCGTACGCATCAGCGTAGGTCTCGAAACACTGGAATCCTCAGGACATGCCGCCCTGCCCCGCGCCAAACACATCGAGCAGGAGCGCTTCCGGACCACGGCGGAGGCATGCGGGAAGGCCGGCATCGAGCTGAACTGTTTCGTCATTCTCGGCCTCCCCGGCACGTCCGCCGAGGGGGTGGAGAACACCATCAGGGCCGTGCGCGAGGTCAACGGGCGAGTCAGGCCCACGATCTACACAGACTTCGGGCGGATGAGTGCGGACATGGATGAGGCGTCGATCGCATCCTTCAACCGCCAACTCTTCCAGCCCGACCAGTGTCCACCGGACGCCGAGCACTACTACCGCGTCCTGTTCGACCCGCTCGCGCCGATCACCCTCGTCTCCGAGAAGATCCCCAGGAGGACGCCGGAATGACAGCCCCGCCCCCCACCGCCGGACTGTCCCGGAACCATGAGGGCCAAGCTCCGGACTGGATCGATGAGCTGTTCCTCGGCACCACCACCGGCGTACGCGCGCAGTGGCGGCAGCGGGTCGGCGGCACCGTCAATCTCGCCAACAACGAGATGCGCCACCCCCGGGTCGAGGAGCTGATCGTCGAAGCGGTCCGCAAGCTGCATTCCGCCCACTGGAACTCCTACCCCGACTACGCGTACGAACGGTCGAGGTTCGCCGAGATCATGGGCGTGCCCGCCGAACAGCTGCTGTTCACCGCGGGCTCCGACCAGACCTACCTGGCCGTGTTCCGTGCGCTCACCCGCCCCGGCACCCACCTGCTGACCCAGCTTCCCAACTATCAGCAGATCTTCCCGTACGCGGAACTGGCAGGGCTCACTGTACGAGGCGTCGATTACCGGCCGGGAGCCGGCTTCCCTCTCGACGCTCTCCTCGACGCGGTCGCGCGTATGCCACCCGGCAGCCTCGTGACCGTGTCGAACCCCAACGGTCCCACCGGCGCTTGGTGGTCGGCCGACGAACTGACCTTCCTCGTCGACGCGTGCGCCGAGCGGCGCTGCCTGCTCCTGATCGATGAGACATACGGCGCCTTCGCACCCGAGACCGTGCTGCGCCGGGCGGTGGATTGGCCCCATGTCCTGGTCGTGCAGTCCTTCAGCAAGGGCTACGGACTCGCCGGCGCGCGCCTGGCCGTATGCGTGTGCGGCAGCACCGAGGTTGCCGACCACATTCAGCGGTGGAACGTCTCCAACCCGGTCAGCGGCCCTTCTCTCCAAGTAGCTGCCGAACTCGCCCTCCGCCAGGAGGAGTTAAGCGCCATTCACGCCGAACTGGAGTCCTCCCGGACTCGGTTGCGCGAGGAGGTGCCCGGCCTCGTCGGAGGCTGGGCCGAGACATCGTGGGGAAACTTCGTGCCGGTGCGCTGCCCAGACCAGCGGAGCGCCGCCCGTACAGTCGAAGGACTGGCCAGGCGGGGATTCGCCATCCGCCACCTCGAACGGTTCGGACTGCCCAAGCACATCCGGATCTCCACCGCCGACTTGGCCACCACCGAGCGCCTGCTGAGGTCCTTGCAGGAGACGGTCCACGACGTGCGGGGAGGTACCGGGCGTGCTGACTCCTCGTGACACCGCCACCGGGCCGACGGCCCACAGTGTCCTGGCTGACGCCCGCCGCATCCTGGTCATCGGCTGTCCCGGCTCGGGCAAGACAACATTTGCCGCGTGTCTGTCCGCCGTCCTGACGCTTCCGGTCCACCATCTCGACGATCTCTACTTCAGCATGGCCTGGCGCCCGCGCCCCACACCCGAATGGCACCGGACGGTGGACACCCTGTGCGCGGCCGACGAATGGATCGTCGACGGCAATCACGCCGACACCCTGGGCAGAAGGCTGCCGCACGCCGATGCCGTCATCGTCCTGAACAGAGCACCCATCCTGTGCCTGGCGTCCTACCTGCGGCGGCTGCTGAGATACGCCCTGACCCCGCCCGAGGCGCTGCCGCACTACATGCGCCGCGACGATGGGGGACGCGTCCTGGCCGACCGGCCACTGGCCTTCTCCCGCTTCATCCTCTCCTTCCGGCGCCGCTCCCTACCCGGCATGGCAGCGGCTTTCAAGGCCCACCCGGACATCGCCGTCGTCGAGCTGCGCACCAGGGGCGACATGAGAATGCTCCTTCGCGAACTCGGCAACTCTCCGGGGAGGGACGCCACATGCTGAATCTTGCCGCATTCGAATCAGCCACGTTGCGCACGCTGCCCTACGTCTGGGGCGATGTCGGGCAAGTCTTCACCACCGAGGAGGCCGCACGCGAAGTGGCCGCTTCCTTCCCGATTGGACAGGCCCGGAGGCGCGAGTCGAAGCCGGCGGCGGACAAGGCATACCGAATGCTCTCCTGCCCGCTGGTCGAGGGCGGAGAGCGCTTGGACGCCGTACACCGACTGGACGCCCGGTGGCAGGATCTGGTCAGCGAGCTACTTTCTCCCTCCTTCACCGGAGCGTTGGCCACGGCTACCGAACTGCCTCTGACGGAGACCTCTCTGGAGGTCCGGGCCTCCGCCTACAGCACCGGCTGCTTCCTCGGCCCGCACACCGACCGGTCGGACAAGATGCTGTCCGTCATTCTCTACCTGGAACCGGACTGGTCACCGGAAGACGGCGGAGAGCTGAGCATTCTGCGCTCGGACGACCCTCACGACGAGGCCGCCCGGATCGAGCCACACCTCGGCACTGCTGCCCTCCTTGTCCGTTCCGAAGGCTCCTGGCACCAAGTTCTCCCCGTGCGGGCCCCCCGGTCGGGCCTGCGCCGCAGCGTCCTCGTCCACTACTGGCGGTGGCCGCCCGCACGACCAGTCCAACAGCCCCTGGAGTCCACGTGAACCACACAGCGCCCACCGCCACTCGACCGGATACCGACAGTGCACAACGATTCCAGGCCTACGGGACCCATCAGCTCGACCGGATCGCAAAGCGGTTCGGACTGACTGGGGACACGCTGGAAGCGGTACGTCTGGTTTCCCTGGTGCTGCCCTTCCGGGTCAACGAGTACGTCCTGCGCAACCTCATCGACTGGGACCATGTGCCGGACGACCCGGTGTTCCAACTGGTCTTCCCTCAGCCGGGAATGCTCTCGGCGACCGACGAGGCCCGGCTCACCGAGGCACGCCGGCGGGCCGACCGGCGGTCGCTGGCCACGCTGGTCGCTGACATCCGGGCCCGGCTCAATCCGCACCCCGGGTACCAAGCCGAGCTGAACGTGCCCCACGACAAGCACGGCGCGCTGCCGGGGACCCAGCACAAGTACCGCGAAACCCTCCTGTACTTCCCTTCCAGCGGCCAGACCTGCCACGCGTATTGCACTTACTGCTTCCGCTGGGCGCAGTTCGTCGGTGAGGCGGACCTGCGCTTCGCCGCGTCCAGCCCGCACCGAGCCGTCAGCTATCTGCGGCAGCACCCCGAAGTGAGCGACGTCCTGGTGACAGGCGGCGATCCGATGGTGATGTCCACGAGCAGGCTGCGCGAGCATCTGGAGCCGCTGCTGGACGTGGCTGGGGTGCGCACCATCAGGATCGGGACCAAGTCGGTGGCGTACTGGCCGCACCGCTTCGTCACCGACGCAGACGCTGACGACACCTTGAGGCTGTTCGAGCAGGTGGTGCGCTCGGGTCGCACGCTCGCGATAATGGCCCACTTCAGTCACAGCTGCGAACTCGCCCCCGACGTCGCCAGGCGGGCGCTCGCACGGATCCGGGAGACCGGGGCCGTCGTCTACTGCCAGGCGCCGCTGATCGCCCACGTCAATGACGACGCCGGGGTGTGGGAGCGGTTGTGGCGGACCGAGCTCGCGACGGGCGCGGCTCCGTACTACATGTTCGTCGCGCGTGACACCGGACCGCGTGACTACTTCAAGGTGCCGCTGGGGCGCGCGGCGAGCATCTTCCGCGAGGCATACCGGAACCTGCCGGGGCTCGCCCGCACCGTCCGTGGGCCCGTCATGTCGACCACGGCGGGCAAGGTAGTCGTCGACGGTGTCGAACAAGGTCCTGAAGGCCGTTTCTTTCAGCTCCGTTTCCTCCAAGCCCGCGATCCGGCCCTGGTGGGCAGGCCGTTCCGGGCTCACTACCGGGCGGACGCCGCCTGGCTGGACGAGCTGGAGCCAGCTCCCGGCACCCCGGCCGACCTCGCCGCCGCCGTCACCGACCCCGTGCCGTCAGGCTCGCACGTGCCGCGCGCTGGGGAGGAATCATGACGGATCGTCTTCAGGCAGCGCCGAATCTGGCGCTGAACGAAACCATCGCGCGGCGTCGGTCCGCGGGCGAGCCCCTGATACATCTCGCCTTCGGTGAGGCGCAGTTACCCGTCCCGGCGGAGGTGCTGGACTGGCTGACCACCGGTGCCCGCCGTACCGAGTACGGCCCCGTCGCCGGGGACGAGCGGGTTCGCTCCTCCCTCGCCCGCTATTTCGACCGGCGTCGGCTTCCCACCGGCCCCGAGCAGATCGTCGTCGCGCCGGGCAGCAAGCCGCTGCTCATGAGTCTCATGGCCGTTGTCGAAGGCGATGTGCTGCTGTCGAGCCCGTCCTGGGTCACATACGAACCTCAGGCCCGGTTGTTCGGACGGCGTGTCCACCGTGTACCGGTGCCAGAGGGATACGGTGGCGCCCCCGACCCCTCGGCCCTGCGCGAGAGTATCCGCACCGCCCGTACGGGCGGCTCCAACCCCCGGCTGCTCGTGCTCACCCTTCCCGACAACCCCACCGGCACCGTCCCGCCCCCCGAGGCGATCCGCCAGGTGTGCGCGGTGGCTGAGGAGGAGGACCTGCTGATCGTCTCGGATGAGATTTACCGCGACATCCTCCACGACCCCGGCCTTCCCTTCCTCAGCCCGGCAGAGGAGGCCCCGGACCGCACCGTCATCTGCACCGGACTGAGCAAGAGCCTGGGGCTCGGCGGCTGGCGGATCGGCGCCGCCCGCTTCCCCGTCGGCCGACAGGGCGACCTCCTGCGTACCCGTACGGTCGCCGTGGCCAGTGAAGTCTGGTCCACACTGGCCGGCCCCATGCAGGAGGTGGCCACCCGTGCCTTCGACGAGCCCAAGGTGATCACCGAACACTTCCTGGCCGGGGCGCGGCTGCACGGCGCCGTCGCCCGTGCCGTGCACAGCCTGGTCACCACAGCGGGCGCGATCTGCCGGGCCCCCCAGGGCGGCTTCTACCTGTATCCGGACTTCGAACCCGTACGCGAGAGTTTACGCGAGCACGGTGTGACGGACTCGGTGTCACTGCAGCGGCACCTGCTCGAAAACCTGGGCGTGGCCGTCCTCGGCGGTCATCACTTCGGCGACGACCCCGGCGCCCTCCGCTTCCGGATCGCCACCAGTCTGCTGTACGGAGACGACAGCGCACAGCGCGAGCGGGCGCTGGCCGCCGCAGATCCGCAGTCCACACCGCACGTCACCCTGATGCTCGATCAACTGGCGGTAGCGTTCAACGCGTTGACGGCCGGGAAAGGGACCCATGCCTGACCTCATCGACGACTACCGGATGCTGAGTGGGGCGGTCGACACACTGCGCCGGTACTGGAGCGGCAGACAGGTGATCCTGTTGGCCAACCAGTTCACTCACAGCACTCAACTGCTCATTGACGAGGTGGCCGCGTGTGGCGCCACCCTGGTCGGTGTCGTCACCCGACCGCGGCGGGCACCGGAGCGAGACGTGCCCACCTGGAGTTGCGCCGAGCGCGGCATCGACCTCTCTCCGCACGAGTTCGAACCTTTCCTGAGCAGCCCCACGGACTCGCTGAGGGAATGGTTGGACGACATCGACCCCACCCAGTCCTGCGTAGTCCTCGGCAGCATCTGGACCACTATGTCCCACCTCTGCGGCCGGCCCGTGCACGGATGGCGCAGGCCCGAGTGGGTCGCGTGGGAGGACAAAGTCCGTATCGAGCGACTCTGGGCGGACCTCGGTATCCCCTCACCGCGCCACGTGGTGATGTCTGTGGACGATCCGGGGCTGCGCGAACAAGCGATGGCACTCGACGGCGGCCGAGGTGTGGTGATGGCCGTCGACTCCAGCCAGGGGGTCCCCGGCGGTGGCGGCAAGGGACTCCGCTGGGTCAGAAGTTCCGCCGAATTCGACGCCGCACTGAAATCGTTCACAGGCAAGACTCGGCAGGTGCGGATCGCCGAGTTCGTCGAGGGAGTGCCGTGCAGCACCCAGGCCCTCGCGCTCGACGCCGGCATTGCCGTGTTTGAGCCGGCCGAGGAAGCGATGCTCCGCGATCCGTGCTCCGGCGATTTCCGCTACTGCGGTACGTCCACCTGGTGGCGGGCTCCCGATACGGCGAAGGACACCATCGAAGCCTACGCGCGTGACGCGGGCCGCCGGCTGGATGAACTGACAGGCTACCGCGGGATTTTCACCGTCGACGGGCTACTCACCGACCAGGGGTTCCTCGCCACTGAGCTGAATCCGCGAGGTGCCGGCGGACTGGGATTTCGCCCTGGCTGGCCCGAGTTCCCCACCTACCTTTTTCACCGCGCCGTCCAGGAGAACGTGCTTGGGATCGTCGACCTCCCCCCCGAGTCGGTTCAGGCCACGTTCCGCGACGTCATCGCCCGCCATCCGTCCTTCTCGGGCACCATCCCCCTGGGCACCGGCCCGGTGGCGGCGGACGTGGTTCGGCCAGGGACGGACACGCGTGCGTACACCACCACGCCGAGTGGCGCGACCGTCCGGTATCAGGTGGGCGGGCGGACCGTCCGCGTGGTCGACGTGGCGCCCGCATCCGCCGATGGCACTGTGGGGCCACTGATTGCGGAGTTCGTCGGCCACCTCGGCCATCCGGGTCTGGTCAGCTTCAGCGATGACTCGGTCCGCTCCACCCTCGCGTCCGTCGAAAGGGCCGCAGACGGGAAGCCCGCCGCCAGGACGCGAGGTGCGCGGTGACGTATCTGGTGATGAACCGACGGCCGATCATCGAGAGTCTCGCCAAGTGGTTCCCCCGGTCCAAGGACGACTTGGTGGTGGTCACCGACCGCCGCGCGCTGCGGGGCGTCGATACCGACCGGATGGCCGACTCCTTCCGGGCCTTTGAGGTGACCGACGACTACGGCGGAAAGGGGACGGAACGCCTGGTCGAATCACTGTGCAAGGAACACCGCGTCGAGCGAATCCTCACCACCGCCGAGGTCGATCTGGTTCGCTCCGCGGAGCTGCGGGGACGTCTGGGCCTGCCCGGTCAGAACAGGGCCAGTGCCGTCGCGTACACCGACAAACACGTCATGAAGACCGCGGCTGCCGCGGCGGGACTTCCCACCGCCCCCATGCGTACGGTCCACGACGCCGCTGAACTGATCGCGTTCGCAGCCGCGTATGGACTGCCCGTAGTCCTGAAGGAACTCAACGGGGCCGCGGCCATCGGTATGTCGGTGCTCAAGAACGACACCGACCTCGCCAAGGCCGCCGGGCGGTGGGGGCAGGACCGTTCCGGAGGCGTCATGCTCGCCGAGTCGTGGGTCGACGGCGACGTCTACCACGTGAATGGCCTGGTGGCCGGGGGCTCCGTCCTCCAGAGCTGGCCATGCCGCTACCTGCACACGCAATGGAGCAGCTATCACTCAGCGGCACCCTGCATCAGCGGCATGCTGCACCCGGAGGAACCGCTGTTCGACCGCCTTCAAAACGCCACGGCCGCCGTGACGGCCGCACTGCCCACGGCATCAGAAGTCCTTCCGTTCCACGCCGAGTTCTTTCACAGCACCGACGACACGATCATCCTGTGCGAGATCGCCTGCCGAGCAGGCGGCGCGGGAATCATTGAGATGCACGAGCGCGCCTTCGGACTCAACCTCTACCACGCCGGTCTCAAGGGACAGGCGGACCGAGCCGACGACATCCGATGGACCAGCCTCAACACTCGCGGCGGGTACGGCTGGTTCCCACCCCAGGCGGGTGTACTGCGGCAGTTGCCGTCCCGCTGTCCGCTGCCCCGTGCGGTCGAGTACACCACCAGCGGTGAAGTGGGGCGCCAGTACCCCGGTCCACGCTCCGCCGTCGATGCCATCGCGCAACTCCATTTCGACATCGCCGAGGACGAGGACCTGCTGTCCGTCCTGCGGGAGGTGGAGAACTGGTGGGCCGACGCCGTGCGTTGGAAATGACGTCACCGATGAACTGGAAGGACCTGCCATGACCTCTTCGACCCCGGCAACGTCAGCGACTGTCGGCGCTCGCATCAGTCCGGAACTGACCCCGGACAGTCTGCTCGATCTGTCGACGCGGGAGATCGCCGCGATCCATGTCGAGGACTTCTACCCCAAGGACATGGCCCGGCGGGTGGTCAAGAGCGCGATGACACATGAAGCGCTCGGTACCTACCGGAAAGAACTCGCCAGCAGCGTCGGCCGCATACACACACCGCACGTGGACACGGCGTGGGATCCCGAACTCACCGACGCCTACCACCGGCAGGCGGTGCACGCCGTCCATGACGTGCGTTCCATGTTCCACCCGTATCTGTCGCCCATCGACCATCTCCGGCTGTTGCTCCAGGAATTCTGGCCCGCAGGCGCCAACCTCCTGCGGCTGAACGGCCGCACCTGCTTTGTCGGCGCGCTGCGCGTCTTCACGCCGGGTGCGTCACAGCTTTTGCCGCACAATGACCGGCTGCACCAAGAGACGGATGCCCCGGAGGCACGGCACCTGACCGAGCAGATAACCGCCAACGTATATCTCCAGGTACCGGAGACCGGCGGCGACCTTCACCTGTGGCTGCGGGAGCCGGACCAAGCAGAGACGGAACGCATACTGGCAGTGGAAGGGCTCGATCCAGGCACCATCGAACCACCCGCCCTCACGATCCATCCCCGCGCGGGTGATCTGATCATGTTCAGTTCCTCCATGCTGCACGCCGTCTCGCCCAGCCCGACCGAGCCACGCGTCGGAATGGCGGCATTCATCGGCAGTAGAGGGGCTAACTACCCTCTAGTCTTTTGGAGTTGACGAGCGAACCGAGCAAGGATGAGTTACCATGATGCAACAGGAACGTCAAGAGCAGGAGATCCCCCGCGTCTCGATGACTGACGAGGAGATCGAAGCGGCGAACCTGAAGACGCCTCCCCTACTCAACAGCGACATCAAGCTGATGGAGTACACGCCGGAATGGGCCGCCGCGTTCGCGGAGGAAGCCCGCCGGATGAGCGACGAGCTGGGCGCGCTGCCACACCGGATCGAACACACCGGATCCACCTCGGTACCCGGGTTGCCCGCCAAACCGGTCATCGACATCCTGCTGATCGTTCCCGACTCCGCCGACGAATCCGCCTACGTGCCCAGCCTGACTCCCCTCGGCTACACGCTCGCGGTCCGGGAGCCCGATTGGTATGAGCACCGCGTCCTGCGCAAGCCCGACCTCGCGCCCAGTGCCGAATCAGTCAATCTGCACGTGCTCTCCACCGGCTGCCCCGAGATTCGGCGCATGATCCTTTTCCGCGACTGGCTGCGCGCCCACACGAACGATCGCGACCTCTACGCCCGAACCAAAAGGGACCTCGCACAGCGGACATGGACGTACATGCAGCATTACGCCGACGCGAAGAGTGAAGTCATCGCGGACATCCTCGAACGTGCCATGAGAGCTGAACCTTCCAGCGCCCATGGCAGCTCGTGAAAGGTGATGTCAGCCTGCTGCGGGAGCGGAATTTCCTCCTGTTTTTCCTCGCCCGCACATCGTCCCTGACGGGCAACGTCATCGCACCGCTGGGCCTCGCCTTCGCCGTGCTGGCCTTGCCTGACGGCTCCCCGTCCCAACTCGGGCTACTGCTGGGGACCCGCACAGTCGCTCAGCTCGGTCTGATTCTGCTGGGCGGAGTCCTCGCGGACCGGTTCCCCCGCCAGCGTCTGATCATCGTGGGGGAGACCGCCGCCGGATGCTCCCAAGCCCTCACCGCCGCGCTGTTTCTGCACGGCAGCGTGCCGATGAACCTTCTGTTCGTCCTCGCCGCCGTCAACGGCGCGTCCTCCGCTGTCAGCCAACCAGCCGCCACCGCGCTCGTTCCCCAGCTCGTCGACGCCGAACGCATCCAGCCTGCGAATGCGTTGCTGCGCCTGGCGGCCAACTTCTCACGTATCGGCGGCGTGTTCGCCGGCGGATTACTCGTCGCGGCCGTTGCGCCAGGCTGGGCCTTGGCGGCCGACGCCGCCTCCTATTTCCTGTCCGCCGTGCTGCTGATGTTCAGCCGCCCTCGTACGGCATCGCGGGCACTGACCGCAACAGAGGCGCCGACCAGTCTCCTCAGGGAACTGCACAGCGGCTGGACGGAGTTCGCCTCCCTGCGCTGGATGTGGCCAGTCGTAGGCCAGTTCGCCATCGTCAACGCCGCCTTCGGAGGAGCCATCATGGTGTTGGGCCCGGCGGTGGCCGAGCAGGAGCTGGGCGGCGCGGTCGCCTGGTCGGTCGTTCTCGGCGCCCACTCGGCCGGTTTCGTCCTCGGCAGTCTGATCGCGATCCGCATCCGTCCCCGCTACCCCCTGCGTACGGGCGTTTTCGTCACCTTCGGCTTCTTCCCCGCCTACCTGTTCCTCGCCGCGGGCTCCCCAACCTGGCTCATCGCCACCAGCATGCTGGTGGCCGGCATCTGCATTGATGTGTTCGAGGTCCTGTGGAGAACCACGGTCCACACTCATGTTCCCGAGCAGGCCATGTCCCGGATCAGCTCATATGACTCGCTGGTCTCCTTTGTCTGCACGCCCCTGGGCCTCACCGTGGCAGGCCCGGTGGCTGCTCACATCGGCATAGCCGAAGCACTCCTGCTCAGCGGTGTACTCGTTTTCCTGGCCAGCACCGTCCCCCTCCTCTTCTCGGCCGTCCGCAACCTCCCGGCTCGTTGCACTGTCCCGGAGCATGTACCCGGATAGGAGCCCGCAGAGGATCAATATGCCGTCCTGGTCATTTGTCGCTGAGGGGGTGGGTTGTTGGTATGGGTAGTGAGCCTTTTCCAACTTCACGTTGACGCGTGATGAAGGACGAGGACGGCCTGGACGATCGCGGTGACGCGGTTGGTGCTGCAGCGGAGCTTCCGCAGGAGGCGCCGGCCCTTCAGCGTGGCCATGGCCTGCTCGCCGAAGGGCTGTCCCGTAATCCCTGGTGGATCGGCGTGCGGCGTCGGATGCGGTGCATCGCAAGGCGGAGGGACACCCGAATACTGGATGTATTCGGGCGTTCCGACAACGCGGCGAGGCGCCGTAGCCGTCGTCGCACGCCCGCCAGGGATTACGGGACAGCCCTGAGGCAGCGGATTTTGGCGTGCGTGCTGTTGTGCCGACGCTGCCACCGCTTGAGGCGACGTCCGCGGAAGGGCACCCGGATGGAGCTCGGCACCCCGATACGCCTTGTCGGCCCAGCACTTGAGGCCCGCCTTGGTGAGCGCGTCGACGATGCCGTGGGTGCGGGCGGCGGTCAGGCCGTGGGTGGAACCGGGCAGCGCGGGCGAGGCCTACAGCAGCCGCCCGAAGGGATCGGCGAGGACCTGGACGTTCATGCCGTGACGTCTGTGTTTGCCTGAGTAGTACGGAGTGTCGGCGGCGATCCGGTCGATCGGCAGCAGGGTCCCATCCAGGTTCACGAACGCTTTGGCCCGTGCGATGTGCATCACCTCGACCAGGGTGGGCGCGAGGTCGGCCGGCACCTCGACGGCCTCGCGTATGTAGCGGTATACGGTCGCGACGCCGATGCCGAACCCCGCGGCGAGCTGGGCGTACGTGTCACCGCATCGCAGATGGGCCAGGGCGAGGAGAGCCTGGCGACCAGCGGTCAGACGCCGCCACCGGGTCCCGATCTCCCCTCGCCGCACAGCGAGTCGTCCGGAAGGCGTAGTCGATGGCTCAGTTGCCGTCGGCCTTGGCGTACCAGGCATCGAGCCCCTCGGGGACCGCGTGGCCCACGGACTCGATGGCGAAGTCGACGATCGTGGTGGTGCCGCCCCAGGCGGCCGCCCGGGTGCCGGTCTCGAAGGTGCCGGCGGCGTAGGTGCCGCCGAACGGCATCTCCATGTGCGTGTGCGCGTCGACACCGCCCGGGATGACGTATGTGCCGGTGGCGTCGATCCTCCGGTCGGCTCTCCAGACCTCGGCCGTGTCGCTGTCAGGTGCTGCGAGGGCGGCGATGCGGCCGCCGCCCAGCGCGCCGCCCGGGACACCGACGCCCGCACCCTCAAGGAGGACAGCCAATGACGCACACCAACGCCCGTACCGTTGCCCTGTACTGGCACAACGGCCGGTCCCTGGGCCACACCTCCCGCGCGGCGAAGGTCGCCCGCTACCTGCTGCGCTCGCCCGAGCCGTACTCGATCGCCGGGATCACCGGCGCCTACCGCGGCCTGGAGCTGCTCCCGCCCGAGGTGGACCTCGTCAAAGATCCCGGCGTTCGCGAACTTCGACGACCCGTCCGGCTGGAACCTGCGCCCGCGCCTGGCCATGGGCACCGAGGCCCTGCACCAGGTCCGTGCCGACCTCATCACCACCTTCCTGGACCACTACCGGCCCGAGGTGCTGATGAGCGATCACATCCCCCGGGGTACCGACGACGAGCTCGGCGCTCGCGCCGTGGCGGAAGGCTCGGGCGGTGCACGATCCGGGCGTGGTCCTGCTGGACGTGGCCCTCGCGGTCGCCCTTGGCGGGGACTGCCTGGCCGATGTCGGGATGCTTCGGGCCGAGCCGGCAGTGTTCGGGCCGGTGGCCTCCGACCTGACCGTCTCCCGCCTCATCGATACCCTCGCCGCTGCCGGGCCGAAGGCTCTCACCGCCATCCGGTCCGCACGGGCCAAGGTCCGCGAACACGTCTGGAAGCTGACCGGGAGCTCGTCGCCGGACGCTTCGGGCCAGGTGATCGTGGACCTGGACGGAGTGCTGGTGCTGGCCCACTCCGACAAGCAGGACGCCGCCGCGACCTGGAAGAAGACCTCCGGACACCACCCGCTGATGGGCTTTGTCGACCACGGACGCGGTGGCACCGGGGAGCCGGTGGCCGCGCTCCTGTGGCCCGGGAACGCGGGCAGCAACACCGCCGCCGACCACATCACCACCGCCCAACTCGCCCTGGCCCAGCTTCCGAAGAAGTACCGGCGCGGACGCCACACGCTGATCCGTACCGACTCCGCCGGCGGCACCCACCTGAGCACTAAGCGCTCGGCCGCAGCTCCGAGTCCTACCAGGGCGCCCTGGCCACCCTCAGGAGGGCGACGTTTGGGCCGCTCAAGGCACGCCTCTTGTGATGTAGCGGCATCACCGCCCGGCCGCCGACGGTCTGCTTTTCCCATCCCCTAACAGCGGGCATGCGCAAGGATTCCCGTGAACGGGCTCTCAGCAAGGTACTTGGCCAGGCCGAGCAGACGGGTCTGGGTGATGTCTGCGTGTCCCTGCTCTACCGCACCGCCCGCGCGCTGTTGTCCGTCCCCGCGGTCCTACTGCGTCGAGACACCGCCAAGGATGCCGAACTGCTGGTGCTGCGGCACGAGAATGCCATCCTGCGCAGGCATGTGAAGGGCAGGGTGCACTATGAGCAGGCCGACCGATTCTGGCTCGCCGCCCTCAGCTCGCTGATACCGCGTGGCCGCTGGGCCGCCGTCTTCCCCGTCACCCCCGGCACTTTGCTGGCCTGGCTCCGCAAACTGATCGCCAGGAAGTGGGACTACCGCGGCTCTCGCACCGGACGGCCGCCGACGGCGGCCGCACTCAAGAGTCTCGTGCTGCGCCTGGCCGATGAAAATCCCCGCTGGGGCCACCGCCGCATCCAGGGCGAACTGGCCCGACTCGGGCACCCCGTCGCGGCCTCCACGGTCTGGGAGATGCTGCACGCAGCAGGCATCGACCCCGCCCCGCGCCGCTCCGGCCCCACCTGGCGCGACTTCCTCACGGCGCAGGCTCAGGGGATCCTTGCCGCGGACTTCTTCCATGTCGACACGGCCTGGGGCAAGCGCCTGTACGCGATGGCGTTCATCGAGCACGGCACCCGGAGACTGCACATCACCGGGGTGACCGCGCACCCCACCGCGCAGTGGGCGGTACAACAAGCCCGGAACATCGCTGCCGACCTCGGCGAGCGGGGCGCCGGGCCACGGTTCCTGCTACGCGACGGCGACAGCAAGTACACCGACGCCTTCGATGCCGTCTTCACCGCCCAGGACACGGAGGTGCTGCTCAGCGCGCCCCGGGCACCGCGCATGAACGCGCATTGCGAACGCGTGATCGGCACCATCCGCCGCGAGGCCCTTGACCACGTCCTGATCCTGGGCGAGAGCCACGCCAGGAAGGTCCTGGCTGACTACCAGGAACACTACAACGGACACCGGCCGCACCGACCCCGGCAACAGCTACCGCCCAGCGCGACCGAGCAGCCCGCAATCGTGCACGACCTCGACGACCGAAGCCTGCTTCGCACCAGGGTCCTCGGCGGCATCATCAACGAGTATCGATACGCCGCGTGACCTGCAACGACGACTTTTCGAGCCCCACAGGCGCAGGGCTACATGGAGGGCGGAGCCGAGTCCGGTCAGCGCGCGGCCGACGAGATCCTCACGGACCTCGGCCTCGTGCAGCGGAGGCCGACGGGCCGACGGGCCCTGCCGGAACCCCTCCGGCAGGGCCCGTGCCACGGATCGGCCCGGGCTCGGCCTCCCCGGAGAGCGACGTCCGGAGATGGCTCCGCCCACGCTCCACGGACCGACGGACGGCCGAGCCGGACCGCCTGGCGTTGGGCTGACCCGGGTCACTCGCCCCGAGGAGTCGCGGCGCGCTTCTCGACAGTCGAGATCAGGGCCTCGACCATGGCGTCGAAGATCTGTTCGTCCGTCACCTCGGCGAGTTCGCCACTGAGGCCGGTGATGTGGGGGAAGCGCTGCGGGTCGACCAGCCGGTACTCGCGGTTCCACGCGGAGTCGTCGGCCGCGCGGGCGTCCGCGTCGAACAGCAGGAAGGCGGCCTGCTGGCCCACATACGCGAGGAGGGTGTCCCCGATCATGCGGTAGTGGACGGCGGCCTCGGATCCCTCCAGGCCGGCATCCCGGACGGCACCGAGGATGAGTTCGACGACCCGGAACTCGTTGGAGCGGCGCGTGGTCCGGCTCGCCATGGCGGAGCCCACCACCGGGTACTTGAGGGCGACCGCGAGAGAGGCGTCGGCGAGTGCCCGGATGCGGGCCTTCCAGTCGAGGCCGTCGGGGATGGCGTCGAGCGCCTCGCCGAGCATGTGGTCCGCGACCGACAGCAACAGCTCGTCCTTGTCACGAAAGTGCCGGTAGATCGCGGTCGGATCCGCCCCGAGTTCCTCGCCCAGGCGCCGGACGGTGAAGGCGTCCTCGCTTCCGCGGGCGGCAATGCGCAGGCTCGCGTCGATGATCGCACCGGGCGTGAGCTGACTGCCGGCGCGCTTGCTCCGGGCCTTGGCGGCGGGTGACTTCGGCATGGTGCGGCCAGTGTATCGGTTCGGGATCCAGTGGGCGCAACGCTGTTGACAGCACTGATGCGCTGTCGTTCACTCCTCCTCAACGAACACGTCGGGCGGGTCATTCCGCCCTGCTGGAGGTTGAATCGATGGCGCACAGCAGCGAATGGGCCGACACCGTCTTCGTCGGGGGCCGGGTCTTCACCGGAGCGGGCCCCGTCCCGGTGGACGCCGCCGTCGCCGTCGCGGGCGGCCGGATCATCGCCGTCGCCGACGTGGGTACGGTGCGCGCGCTGACCGGTGCCGGTACGGAGGTCGTCGACCTGGAGGGCGGCCTGCTCGTCCCCGGATTCCAGGACGCGCACATCCACCCCGTGATGGGTGGCACCCAGATGCTCGGCTGCGACCAGAGCGAGCGGACCACCGCCGAGGGCTGTCTCGACGTGGTGGCCCAGTACGCCAAGGACCACCCGGACGTGGCCTGGATCCGTGGCGGCGGCTGGTCGATGGACTGCTTCCCGGGCGGCACGCCGACGCGCTCCATGCTCGACGCGGTGGTGCCCGACCGGCCCGTGCTGCTTGTGAACTGCGACGGCCACGGCGCCTGGGTCAACACCCGCGCGCTGGAGATCGCCGGTGTCGACCGGCACACCTCCGACCCGGCCGACGGTCGTATCGAGCGGGAGGCGGACGGCACCCCGGCCGGCACCCTGCACGAGGGCGCAGTGGAGCTGGTGGCCCGTCATGTTCCGGTCGCGACCGAGGACGAGACGTACGCCGGGCTGCTCGCCGCGCAGGAGTACCTGTTCTCACTCGGGGTGACCGGGTGGCAGGACGCCATGATCGGCTCGTTCCACGGCTACCCGGACAACCTGCCCGTCTACCTGCGTGCGGCCCGCGAAGGTTCGCTGCTCGCCCGGGTCGTCGGCGCCCTGTGGTGGGACCGGAACCGCGGAATGGAGCAGCTTCCGGAGCTGGAGGAGCGCCGCCGCATCGGGCAGGCGGGTCGTTTCGCGGCCACCAGCATCAAGATCATGCAGGACGGCGTCGCGGAGAACTTCACCGCCGGGATGCTGGAGCCCTATCTGGACAGCTGCGGCTGCTCAACCGGCAACTCCGGCCTGAGCTTCGTCGAGCCCGGACTGCTGAAGGAAGCGGTGTGCGCGCTCGACCGCTCCGGCTTCCAGGTCCACTTCCACGCGCTCGGCGACCGTGCCGTGCGCGAGGCACTCGACGCGCTCGGCGAGGCCCGTGCAGCCAACGGTGCCAACGACCACCGGCACCACCTGGCCCACCTCCAGGTCGTCCATCCCGATGACATCGCGCGTTTCGCGGAACTGGGCGTCGGCGCGAACATCCAGCCGCTGTGGGCCGCCCACGAACCCCAGATGGACGAGCTGACCATCCCGTTCCTCGGGGCCGAACGCGCCGCCCAGCAGTACCCTTTCGGGGATCTGCGCCGTGCCGGCGCCCACCTCGCCGCCGGCAGCGACTGGTCGGTGAGCAGCCCCAACCCGCTGTGGGGCATCCACGTCGCGGTCAACCGTGCCGCCCCCGCCCAGGAACTCCCCGAGGGTGAGACGTACCCGCCGTTCTACCCCGAACAGGCACTGGCCCTGGCCGAGGCGCTCACCGCGTACACCGCGGGCACCGCCTGGGTGAACCACCTCGACGACGTGACCGGCACGGTCGAGGTGGGCAAATACGCGGACCTCGTCGTCCTCGACCGTGACCCGTTCACGCGCCCCGCCGACGAGATAGGCGACGTCCGGGTACGCCGGACGTACGTCGAAGGCCGCCTCGTGTTCGACGCGAACACGACCGCGCCCACTGCGTCGACCGACTGACGCAGCCCCCCACGCACTTCATCGAGCCCACCCCGGACGGAGACAGACAGTGCCAACGCAGAGTGCAGGATCTAGACGGCCGACACGGATGCGGGCGGTGCGCCGCGTGGCGGGGACCCTCCTCGCGGCGAGCGCCGTTCTCATCACCAGTGCGTGCAGCGGCACGGCGAACCCGGACAAGGACGCCGACGCCGGCACGTCGTACAAGCTGACCAAGCAGACGCCCGCCGCCGCGGGCGACATCGACTCCTTCACCTGGTCGATCTACGCCGAGCCCTCCTCGCTCGACTACGCCTACGCCTACGACTACCCGCCGAACCAGATCCTCGCCAACGTCTGCGAGAGCCTGCTGCGCTGGAACCCGGACCTGACGACGTCGCCGAACCTGGCGTCCTCGTTCACCAATCCGACTCCCACCACGTGGGTCTACAAGATCCGTCCGGGCGTGCGCTTCCACGACGGGACGGTCCTCACCGCGAAGGACGTCGTCGCCTCCCTGCGCCGCCACATGGACCCCGCCGTGGGCAGCGCGTGGGAGAACACGTTCCGCAACGTGAAGTCGATCGACATGACCGGGCCGCTGGAAGTCACCGTCAAGCTGACGAAGCCGGACGCGGTCTTCAACCAGGAGATGGCCACCAGCTCGGGAACCGTCGAGTCGGCCGCGACGCTCGCCAAGGCGGGCAAGGACTACGGCAGTCCCAAGGGCGGGGTGAACTGCACGGGCCCGTTCTCGTTCGGGTCCTGGGCGTCGGGCCAGTCGCTCGCCCTGAGGAAGTTCGACGGCTACTGGAACACCGAGCTGAAGCCCAAGGCGAGCCAGGTCAAGTTCGTGTTCCTGAGCGACGCGACGACCCGCGTCAACGCCTTCCAGAGTGGTGAGGTGGACGGTGGCTGGATGGTCCCGGCCGACGCCTACGACCAGCTCGGCTCGTCCACGGCCGGCAAGCTCTACTACGGCGTCAACAGCACCGTCGCCGAGGAGATCGTCAGCAACCTCAAGGGCCCGCTCGGTGACACCGAGGTGCGCAAGGCCCTGCTCATGGCCATCGACCGCAAGGGCATCGTCAAGGCCGGCGCCGGCGGGATGGGCGAGGTCGCCGACTCCCTCGTCACCGACAACATGTGGGACCAGGCGCCCCCCGCGGACCGCAAGGCCATCATCGAGGACGTGCCGCACTACCCGTACGACCCGGCGAAGGCCAAGGAGATCGCGGAGAAGGCCGGGGTGAAGGGGGAGCGGATCGTCATCGCGACCAGCCCCCTCGACTCGCAGACCACGATCGTCGCGCAGGCCGTCGAGCAGGCCGCCAAGGCCATCGGCCTCGACCCCAAGATCGAGACGCTGTCCCCGGAGAAGTACTCGACGCTCTTCACCGACGCCGCCGCCCGCAAGGGAATCGACCTCTTCCTGACCTTCTGGTACACCTCGATCACCGACCCGCTGGATGTGTACGGCTCCCTGGAGACCGGCATGTTCACCAACTACGGCGGCTGGTCGAACAAGGAGTTCGACCAGGCGGTCGAGGACGCCGCAGGCACCTACGACCCGGCCGCGCGGGCCAGGGCGAGCGCCAAGGCGCAGAAGATCGCCCTGCGGGAACTGCCCTGGCTGCCCCTGTACACGCAGCCCACGAGCGTCTTCCTCGGCAACCGGATCACCGGCGTCCAGCCGTCGGTCGCCCACCTCTACTACCCGTGGGCTGCCGAGATCGGGGCCAAGAAGTGAGCCGTACGACCACCCGGGCGCTCGGGGTCGTGAGCCGCCTGGCCGGGATGGCGGCGACCTTGCTGGTCACCTCCTTCCTGGTGTTCTCCTCGCTGTACCTGGCGCCCGGCGACCCGGCGAGCTTCCTGGTGCGCGGGCGCAGCGCCAGCCCCGACGAACTCGCCCAGATCCGCCACAGATACGGCTTCGACGAGCCGTTCTTCGTCCGGTACTGGGACTGGCTGGGCGGCGTACTGCACGGCGACTTCGGCCGCTCCTACGTCTTCCACCAGGACGTCAGCTCGGTCATCTGGTCGCGGCTGCCGGCCACCCTGCTGCTGATCGCCGCCTCCGCCCTGCTGATCGCGGTGGTCGGTGTCGCGGCCGGCATCGTCGGCGCGCTGCGCCGCGGCACACGCACCGACTCGATGCTGATGCTGCTGGTGACGGTGGGGGCCGCGGCCCCCGCCTTCGTCGCCGCACTGCTGCTGCGGTCGCTGTTCGGCGTGAAGCTGGGCTGGTTCCCGACCATCGGCAACGGCACCGGCGTTCTCGACCGGCTGCACCACGTCGTACTGCCGGCGATCGCCCTGTCCGTCACGTTCATGGCGATGGTCACCCGGGTGACCCGCTCGTCGATGCTGGAGGAACTGGACCGTGAGCACGTCGAGGTCGCGGTCAGCCGCGGCACCCCGCGGTGGACCGTGATCCGGCGGCACGTACTGCGCAACGCCCTCGGCCCGATCGTCACCGTCTCCGCGCTCCTCATCTCCGGAATGCTGGTGAGCACCTCCATCGTGGAAACCGCGTTCGGCATGTCGGGCGTGGGATCACTGCTGGTGACCTCGGTCAACCAGATGGACTTCCAGGTGGTGCAGGCGATCGTGCTGCTCGTGGTTGCCGCGTTCGTCGTGGTCAACTTCCTGGTGGACCTGGTGCATCCGCTGATCGATCCGCGGGTGGCGGCAGCGGGGAGTGCACGATGAGCGCCCCGATGGCGGGACTGACCCGCAGACCGGTCGCCAAGCTGCGCTCCATGGGGGGTAGCCGGCTGGAGAACCTGTGCCTGGGCCTTCTCGTCCTGTTCGTGCTGGTCGCAGTGTTCGCACCGTGGCTGTCACCGCAGGACCCGACGTACGGAGAGCTGGGCACGGGGCTCGTCGGCCCGAGCGCCGACCACTGGCTGGGCACCGACCAGGGTGGGCACGACACCTTCTCGGCCCTCGTCGAAGGAAGCCGTACGAGTCTGGTCGGACCGCTGCTGGTGGTACTGGTCTCGACCGTCGCCGGCATCGCCATCGGCCTGTTCTCCGCGTGGCGGGGCGGCTGGGCCGACACCGTGATCGGGCGGCTGCTCGATGTCGTCTTCGCCTTCCCGGCGCTGCTCGTCGCGATTCTCGCGGTGGCGGTCTTCGGCAAGGGGATGACGGCGCCGGTGATCGCCATGTCCGTGGCCTACATGCCGTACACCGCACGCCTGGTGCGCGGCCTCGCGATGCAGGAGCAGGCCAGGCCGTACATCGCGGCCTACCGTGTGCAGGGGCACTCCGCCCTGTACATCGCCGTCCGCAGGCTGCTGCCGAACATCGGCCCGACCGTGCTCGCCCAGTCCACCGTCAACTTCGGCTACGCGCTGCTCGACCTCGCCGCCCTGTCCTTCCTGGGCCTGGGCGTGCAGGCGCCGACACCGGACTGGGGCGCCATGATCAACCAGTCCCAGGCCGCCGTCCTGCGCGGCCAGCCGCTGTCCGCGGTCGTGCCCGCCGTCGCCGTCGTGGTGGTCGTCGTCGCCTTCAACATCGTCGGGGAGAACGTCGGCGACCGGCTCGCAGGGAGGAAGACCTGATGGCGCTGCTGGAGTACGAGAACCTGAGCATCGCGCTGCCCGGCATGGCCCGGCCGGTACTCGACGGCATCGACCTGACCGTGTCGGCGGGTGAAATCGTCGCGCTGGTGGGCGAATCCGGTTCCGGGAAGTCGGTCACCGCACGGTCGGCCCTCGGGCTGTTCCCCACCGGGGCCGACATCGACGGCCACGTGCGCGTCGACGGAACGGAGGTGGTGGGCGCCGGCCCGGCAGCCCTACGGTCGATCCGTACCGGCACGGCGTCGATGATCTTCCAGGACCCCCGGGCAGGCATCAACCCGGTCCGCCGCATCGGCGACTTCCTCACCGAGTCGCTGCGCGTCAACAACGGCTGGGACAAGGGCCGCGCCAACGCCCGCGCCGCCGAACTGCTCGCCGCGGTCGGACTCCCGGACCCGGAGCGGCACTTGCGCCAGTACCCGTACGAGCTCTCCGGCGGCATGCTGCAACGCGTCATGATCGCCGGAGCGCTCACCGCCGGGCCCAGGCTGCTGCTCTGCGACGAACCCACCACCGCGCTCGACGTCTCCACCCAGGCCGAGATCATGGCCATCCTCGGGCGGCTGCAGCGCGAACGCGACCTGGGCATGCTCCTCATCACGCACGACATCGAACTCGCGGCCGCAGTCTGCGACCGCATCTACGTGATGTACGCCGGCCGGATCGTCGAGACCGCTCCCACCGCACAGCTCTTCGAAACACCCCGCCACCCCTACACCGCGGGCCTGCTCGGCTCGTCGCCGCCCCTCCAGGCCCCGGACGGACCGCCCGCCCGGCTCACCCCGATCCCGGGTTCCCCCATGGGGCTGCTCGACTCGGCGCCCGGCTGCTCCTTCGCGGCGCGCTGCCGCTTGGCCCGGCCCGGAGTCTGCGACCGGACAGCGCCGCGGCTGGAGCGGCACGGCGAGGCGCTGGTCGCCTGCCACCTCGCGGAGGATTCACTCACCTCCATGGACAACACCGCTACAAGGGAGGGCAGTTGACCGTCGAGAACAGCGCCCGCACGCTGCTCCGGGTCAGCGGGCTGCGCAAGACCTACCGGACGGGAAAGGCGGAGGTCGTCGCCGTCGACGGCCTGTCGTTCTCACTGCGGGCCGGCGGCGCCCTCGGCATCGTTGGGGAGTCGGGCTCCGGCAAGACGACCACGGCCCGGATGCTGATCGGCCTCGAACGCCCCGACGCCGGCCAGATCCTCGTCCAGGGTGAACCACTGGCTCCGACCGTACGCGGCAGGGCGGCCCGACTCGCCCGTGCCAAGGCGGTGCAGATCGTCTTCCAGGACCCGTACCTCTCGTTGGACGCACGGATCACCATCGGCGCCACCATCGACGGAGCGCTGCGCCTGCACGGTCTCGCCGACCCCGGCGCCCGGGCCGCCAGGATGCGGGAACTCCTCGCCCAGGTGGGCCTCGGGGAGCGGGAGGCGGCGGCCCTGCCGCGCAAACTCTCCGGCGGTCAGCGTCAACGCGCCGCCATCGCACGCGCGTTGGCGGTCGAACCTGCGGTGCTCGTACTGGACGAGGCGGTGTCCGCGCTCGATGTCTCGGTCCAGGCCCAGGTGCTCAACCTCCTGTCGGACATCCGCCGCGACACCGGCATCGGCCTGGTCTTCGTCAGCCACGACCTGGCCGTCGTGCGGTACGTGTGCGACGAGGCGCTCGTCCTGTTCCGGGGCCGCACCATGGAACACCGCCCCGTCGCGGAGCTGCTCTCCGACCCCGGACACCCGTACACGCAGCTGCTGCTGGCATCCGTTCCCCGGCCGGACTGGGACCCCGACTCCATCAGCCGGCGGCGCAGGGAACTCGATCCGCTGGCGGCGGGGGGCGCCGGCTGACGGGCCCGCCCGGCGGCACCCGTCCGGCACCGGCCCGGCGGCCCACGCTCAGGCCGCCCGGGCCCGACGCCGTCGACGCCGAACGTCACCTGGTCCTCGTAGCACCATCAGGTCTCGCCCGGTTCGTTGGAGCGGATGAGGGGGTGCCCCGTGGCCTCGCGGTGCGCGGTGGCGTGCTTGTGCGGGAGGAGTCGCAGCAGCCGACCTGCCCGCAGCTCTGGGACTCACGGTGCCGGCAGAGGCGGCGCTCGGCGAACTGCCAGGCCCGCCTTTGTCAATACCGTGGGGCAGAATCCCACCACAACAGTGCTGCCCACGCTGCGGCGTTCAAGAGGAAGGGAAAGGGATGCCGATTCAGGAGTGCACACCCGGAACAGCGCCACGGAGCAGGTGGCAACGGGCCTTCACCCCTGATCTTGGACACTCGAGATAGTGGATCTTGAGGATCTGAGAGATGGACGTGTCCTGGTCATGAAGCACTATCCGCCGGAGTTCAAGGCGGCGGCGGTCGCGCTGTACGAGTCGCGGCCCGAGGCTTCGATCAAGCAGATCGCCGCCGGCCTGGGGGTGAACCCGGAGACGCTGCGCAACTGGATCCGGGCGGCCGGAGCCGGTCGTCCGCGCGGCCGTCGGGCGGCCAAGCCGCCGACGGTTCCGGTGGCGCCGTCGGCTCTGGAGGCCGAGGTCGCCGCCTTGAGGCGGGAGAACGCCGAGCTGAAGAAGGAACGGGAGATCCTGCGCAAGGCGGCCCGCTATTTCGCCTCGGAGACGGGCTGGTGAACCGCTGCCGGTTCGTTGAGGACCACCAGCGCCGTTACGGCGTGAAGCGGTTGTGCCGCATCCTGGGCATCGCCCGCTCAAGCTTCTGCCACTGGCGCCGGAGTGCACCGCTGCGGGCAGCCCGCCAGGCTGCCGACGCCCAGCTCGCCGCCCGGATACGCGTGATCCACCGGGCCTCGGACGGCACCTACGGCGTCCCCGGGATCACCGCTGAACTCCGCGAGGACGGCGAGCGCGTGAACCACAAGCGGGTCGCCCGCATCATGCAGGCGATCGGGCTGGCCGGCCTCCGCCCGCGCAGGAAGCATCGCACCACCATCCCGGACCCCGCCGCGGCGAAGGTGCCGGACCTGATCGGCCGTAACTTCACCGCGGACGAGGTGAACCGAAAGTACGTCGGCGACATCACATACCTGCCGCTGACCGGCGGGACGTTCCGCTATCTCGCGACCGTGATCGATCTCTGCTCACGGCGCCTGGCCGGGTGGGCGATCGCGGTGCGGGGGCCTGCCGGTGCGGGGCCACGTGCCACCAACCATGGCCGGCTCCGCAGAAACCCGCCAGGCCTGACCGCAGGCGCGCGGAAGGGGAGATCACTACCCGCCCGATCCGCCCCGAATGCCGAAGTTCGACGCTGCGTAGTCAGCACCAAGTCAGCACGGGACAGGTGATCAGGGGTGCTGACATGCGGTTTCAGGTCAGCACCAAACCAGCACGGGAGTCAGCACCAGGGCAATAGACCATGCCTAATAGCGCAATCCTGACACTCGCCTGCCGGCCTTCAATACGGTCCTCGAAGCAGTCTCGACGTGCCTGTCATAGTGGCCCCGCGCACACCCGGCCCGAGAACTATGGTGTCCCGCCACATGTGCCTCTGACCTGCCCATTCCTACGGTGTGGCGACACGAAACCGTCCCCGCCAACCGCCCGGAAGTGGTGTTCATGGCTGCCTCGGCATCCGCCCCGCCGACCACCCGCTCGCTCAAGCGCATCGTCGCCGCAAGCCTCATCGGGACCACCATCGAGTGGTACGACTTCTTCCTGTACGGGTCAGCTGCCGCGCTGGTCTTCAACAAGCTGTTCTTCCCCGAGTCCGACCCGCTCGTCGGCACGCTTCTCTCCTTCCTCACCTACGCGGTCGGCTTCGCCGCCCGGCCTCTCGGCGCCCTGGTGTTCGGGCACTACGGCGACCGGCTCGGCCGCAAGAAGCTGTTGGTGCTCAGTCTGCTGATGATGGGTGGTGCGACGTTCGCCATCGGGCTGTTGCCGACGCACGCCACAGTCGGGGCCGCCGCCCCCGTGCTGCTCACCGTCCTGCGTCTGGTGCAGGGCTTCGCCCTCGGTGGGGAGTGGGGTGGGGCCGTGCTGCTGGTGTCGGAGCACGGGAGCGCCGAGCGGCGCGGGTTCTGGGCGTCCTGGCCGCAGACGGGGGCGCCTGCCGGGCAGTTGCTCGCCACCGGAGTGCTCTCCGCGCTCACCGCGCTGATGTCGGACTCGGCCTTCGGGGCGTGGGGCTGGCGCATCCCCTTCCTGCTCTCCGGTGTCCTGGTGGTCATCGGCTTGTGGATTCGGCTCTCCGTCGACGAATCGCCGGTGTTCAAGGCCGCGCTGGCGCAGGCCGAGCAGCGCAGGTCGGCCGCCGGGGCGGCCGAGAAGATGCCGCTCGTCGCCGTGCTGCGGCACCACTGGCGCGATGTGCTGATCGCGATGGGTGCCCGGATGGCGGAGAACATCAGCTACTACGTCATCACGGCGTTCATCCTCGTCTACGCGACCACGGCAGCGGACCTGGGCAAGCAGACGGCGCTCAACGCGGTGCTCATCGCCTCGGCCGTCCACTTCGCGGTCATTCCGATGTGGGGCGCGTTGTCGGACCGGATCGGGCGCAGGCCCGTCTATCTGGTCGGTGCGGTCGGCGTGGGGCTGTGGATGTTCCCGTTCTTCGCGCTGATCGACACCCGTAGCTTCGGAAGTCTGCTGCTCGCCGTCACCGTCGGGCTCATCTTCCACGGTGCGATGTACGCGCCCCAGGCGGCCTTCTTCTCGGAGATGTTCGCGACCCGGATGCGTTACTCGGGTGCGTCGATCGGGGCACAGTTCTCGTCGGTCGCTGCCGGTGCTCCGGCGCCGCTCATCGCCACGGCGCTGCTGGCGGACTTCGACAGCTCGACGCCCATCGCGCTGTACGTCATCGCCGCGGCGCTCCTCACCGTCGTGGCGGTCGGATGCGCCAGGGAGACCAGGAACCGGGACCTCGCGGACATCGAGGGGGCAGGCGCGGAGCCGGACGCGACCGCTGCACTGCCGGCCGGCGCCCGTACCGTCTGAGCCGCGTTCGGAGGGAGGGCCGGTTGCCCCGGCCCTCCCTCCGAACGCGACGGTCACTGCTGGGCGGTGGGTTCGAACCAGGTGGGCTCGTCGGTGAGGGACTGCTTGATCCTGAAGAGCGAGAACTCGTTCAACGGCGGCAGCGCGTCCAGCGGGAACCAGTCCACCGCCAGCGACTCGTCGTCGTTGACGCGGGCCTCGCCGCCGGTCGCCCGGCAGCGGAAGGTGACGTCCAGATACTGGCAGCGGTCGCCGTTGGCGTACTGCACGGGTGCCAGTGCCTGGGTGAGCACCACCCGCTCCGCCACACAGCGCACGGCCGTCTCTTCGTACACCTCCCGCTCCGCCGTTGCCGCCGGCTGCTCACCCGGCTCGCAGATGCCGCCGATGAGCGACCACTTGCCGGTGTCGGAACGCCGTCCGAGGAGCACTCGGCCCTCGTCGTCGAAGACCACGGCGGTGACGCCCGGCAGGAGAAGCAGTTGCCGACCCGCGGTGGCGCGGATCTCGCGGATGAAATCTGGAGTACCCATGGGGCCGACCCTACGTGGCGTGCGAGCGGATCAGCGGCTGCGCCGCAGCCGTACCGACCGGACGGTGACCCAGCCGAGCCCCGCCACGGCGAGCAGGGCGAGGACTCCCTCGGGAAGGGTGCCCATCCGGGTCGCGGGCGTGAGCGAGGACCTCAGCGGCACCTCGTCCACGAGCGCGTCCGGCGTGAACAGCTTCGTCTTCCGGACGATGGTCCCGTCCGGGCGGATGACGGCGCTGACACCGCTGGTGACGGGGACGACGACGGACCTGCTGTGCTCGACCGCCCGCACCCTGGACATGGCCAGCTGCTGGTAGGTCATCTCACTGCGCCCGAAGGTGGCGTTGTTGCTGGGTACGGCGATCAGCTGGCCGCCGTGCATGACCGTGTCCCGTACGGCGTCGTCGAACGCCGCCTCATAGCAGGTCACCAGCCCCACGTTCGTACCCGCCAGATCGAAGACGCCGACCTTCTTTCCCGGGCCGAAGTCGCGCCGCACCCGGTCCACGTCGGAACTGAAGAGCCGTACGAAGGAACGCATCGGGATGTACTCGCCGAACGGCTGGATGTGGCGCTTGTCGTACGTGTCGACAGGCCCCTTCTTGGGATCCCACTGGATGAGGGTGTTGCGCAGCTTGCCGGTGTCGGGCTCGACCACCGCTCCGATGACGGTGGGGACGCCGATCGCCTTCACGGCGTCGTCGATCACGATCCGGGCGTCCGCGTTCCGGTAGGGGTCCAGGTCGGAGGAGTTCTCCGGCCACAGGACGAAGTCGGGCTGGGGCACCTTGCCCGCCTTCACCTCCTGGGCGAGCTGCTCCGTGCGGCGCACATGGTTGTCGAGGACGGCGCGGCGCTGGGCGTTGAAGTCGAGTCCGAGCTGGGGCACGTTGCCCTGGATGGCGGCGACGGTCGCGGTGCCGTCCTCCGCCGAGTCGTCGACGAGCGGCAGTGCGGCGAACGCCGCGGCGACGGGTACGAGGACGGTCGCGGCCGCCGCGGCGACGGCGGCCCGGGGCACCGCGCGCGTGCTGCGGTAGGTACGGAACTGACGTACCGCTTCGTAGAGACCGAAGCCGCACAGCACCACCGCGAAGGAGAGCAGCGGCGTGCCGCCCACGGCCGCGAGCGGCAGGAACACGCTGTCCGCCTGCCCGAAGGCGATCTTCCCCCAGGGGAAGCCGCCGAACGGGATCCTGGCCCGGATCCCCTCGTCGAGGGCCCAGACCGCGGCGGCCCACAGCGGCCAGCAGGCGAGGCGGGATACGGCGGCGATGCCGATGCAGCCGACCGCGATGAACAGCGCCTCGGCCGCGGCGAGCGCCAGCCACGGCACCGGACCGACCTCTTCGCCCGTCCAGTGCAGCAGCGGCAGCATGAACCCCAGCCCGGCGAGGAGGCCGAGGCCGAATCCGGCGCGCAGTCTGCGCTCGTGCAGCACCCAGCCGAGCAGCGCGAAACCGGGCAGAACCAGCCACCACAGGGGTCGCGGCGGGAAGCTCAGGTACAGCAGCACTCCCGCGATCACGGCGGCAGCGGGCCGTACGAGCCGTGGCAGCAGTCGTCTTCCCCCTGACACGGGGGTGGGTGCGGGCTGTTGCGGGTCGTCGACTGAGGTGATGGTGGCGCTCACCCGGCGGAGTCTACGGTGGTCGGCTGTGTGCCGGGCAGCCCTCTCGGCGGACGGAACCCTTGGCGCCGGATCGTTTCGGCACTTTCCCGCACAGATCCGGGCCGCTGCCGTTGCCGTGCCCGCCGGTCCCGGCCGATCGGCCGGAGCCCGCCGCCGCGCTGCCGGCGCTCGCAGCGGGCCCTGCCCGCTGCGCGGCAGCGGCGGCGCGGTCGGCGCCACTGGGTTCACGCTGCGGCTGCCGGCGCTCAGCACGGCCCGCGGCCGCGCCGGCGCCGCGTCTGCGCCGCGCTCGGTGGGCGGATTCGCGGCGGCGCTCGGCGGGCTGCTCCGTTCGCCGGCAGCCGTCGGCCGCGGGCCGGGTCCTGGGTCAGGGCCCGGCCGACGCACCGGTCGTCGACAGGTGCAGGCGCTCGCGGATGAACCGTACGCCCGTTTCCGCGTCGTCGACCGTGATGGTGAACGTCCGGCCGTCACCGAGCCGGAGCACCAGGCCCTCGCCCCTGCGGACCACCACGGCCGTGCCCTGCTCGGGGCGCCAGCGGTAGCCCCAGCCGCCCCACTGGCGCGGAGTGACCCGGGGTACGAACTCCGCGCCCACCACCTGGGCCAGCAGAATCCGGCGGCGCGGCAGGCCCATGTGACCGCAGCGCACTTCCAGGGCGTCCCTGTCGACCCTGACGGCCACGTTCACGAAGGCGAGGGTGCCGAACAGCATGAGCAGTCCGGCGGCGACGCAGCCGATCACGGACATCAGCAGCGGGACGACGCCGGAGGCCCAGTCGGAGGTGACGGCCAGCTGGACGCCGAGCGCCAGACAGGCGGCGCCCGCGGCGGCGAGCACCCACTGGGCCCGGTTGGTGGCCCTGCCGATCCATACGTCGGAGGGGGGATCGGCTCCGGTGCGCCTCGGTTTTCGGGGGTGGTCCCTCATGCCAAGCAGCGTACTCACGAATCCGCACGCCGGGCATGGGTCCGGTGCCCCCGCACCGGGTCAGCGGGCGGGGCTGACGGCCCCCAGCAGCTGCCCCTCGGCGTAGGCCAGAGCGGCTTCCGGAAGGTCGGCGGTGCGCCCGTCGAGGAGCACGGTGAGACCGCCTGCCGGTTCGGCCGACGGAGCGGGTGCCACCCCGATTCGGCGCAGTGCCTGGGCGGCCACGGCACCTGCGGAACCGTGCAGGGCGACAGGGGGCAGACCGGGCTGCCGCACGGCGGTACGGATGCGTTCGGCGACCAGCTCGTAATGGGTGCAGCCCAGCACCACGGCCCGCACATCGCGCGGGGTGAGCGCCGCGGCCGCGGCGACGGCCCGGTCGATCGCCGGCTCGTCCGCCTGCTCCACGGCATCGGCGAGACCGGGGCACGGGACCTCGGTGACGGCGACGGAGCGGGCGAATTCCCGGATGAGTCCGCGCTGGTACGGGCTGCCGGTGGTGGCGGGGGTGGCCCAGATCGCGACCGGGCCGCCGCCGGCGACGGACGGCTTGATGGCGGGAACGGTGCCGATGACCGGCAGCGCGGGTTCCAGCTCGGCACGGAGCGTCGGCAGGGCGTGCACGGAGGCCGTATTGCAGGCGACGATCAGTGCGTCGGGCCGGTGGGCGGCCGCCGCGCGGGCCACGTCCAGCGCGCGGGCGGTCAGGTCCTCGGGGGTACGCGGTCCCCAGGGCATGCCGCCGGGGTCGGACGAGAGCACCAGATCGGCGTCGGGCCTCAGCCGGCGTACCGCGGCGGCGGCCGCGAGCAGGCCGATTCCGGAGTCCATGAGCGCGATCTTCACCCGGTCACCATAGTCGACCGCCCTTGCGGTTCCGTCGCAGTGGGGCAGACTGCGGCGAATGAGTGCCATTGCCTGGATCGCCGTGGGTTCGCTGGCCGCATGGGTGTGGCTGCTGCTGGGACAAGGGTTCTTCTGGCGGACCGACCAGCGGCTGCCGCGCCGGCAGGCTCCGGATCACTGGCCGTCCGTGGCGATCGTCGTGCCCGCGCGTGACGAAGCCGACATTCTGCCGGTGAGTCTGCCGTCACTGATGGCCCAGGACTATCCGGGAGTCGCGGAGATCTTCCTCGTCGACGACTGCAGCGAGGACGGCACCGGGGACGTCGCCCGTGCGCTGTCCGTGCGGTACGGGGGCCTGCCGGTGACGGTGGCGTCGCCCGGTGAGCCGGAGCCGGGCTGGACGGGCAAACTCTGGGCGGTGCGGCACGGGATCTCGCTGGCCCGGGCCCGAAAACCGGAGTACCTGCTGCTGACGGACGCCGACATCGCGCATGAGCCGGACAGTCTGCGGGAACTGGTCGCCGCCGCGGTGGCGGACGGGTTCGACCTGGTCTCGCAGATGGCCCGGCTGCGGGTGTCGAGTGTCTGGGAGCGGCTGGTCGTGCCGGCCTTCGTCTACTTCTTCTCGCAGCTCTACCCGTTCCGGTGGGTGAACCGGGCGGGGGCGCGGACGGCCGCGGCGGCCGGTGGCTGTGTGCTGCTGCGGACCGGGGCGGCGGACCGGGCGGGAGTACCGGAGTCGATCCGGCAGGCGGTGATCGACGACGTGACGCTGGCGCGGGCGGTGCAGCGGAGCGGCGGGCGGATCTGGCTGGGACTCGCGGAGCGGGTGGACAGCGTGCGGCCGTATCCGTGCCTGGGCGATCTGTGGCGGATGGTGTCGCGGAGTGCGTATGCCCAGCTGCGGCACAGTCCGCCGCTGCTCCTCGGGACGGTGCTGGGGCTCACGCTGGTCTACCTCGCGCCGCCGGTCACCCTCGTCGCCGGGCTGCTGGGCGGTGATCCGGCGGCGGCGTGGGCGGGCGGGGCGGCATGGGCGGTGATGGCCGGGACGTACATGCCGATGCTGGGCTACTACCGGCAGTCGCTGTGGCTGGCGCCACTGCTGCCGTTCACCGCCGCGCTGTATCTGCTGATGACGGTCGATTCGGCGGTGCAGCACCACCGGGGGCGGGGCGCGGCCTGGAAGGGGCGTACGTACGCCCGTCCCGAGGCCGCGCCCGACCGGTGAGCGGAGCCGGCCGGGGCCGATGGCCGCAGTGGCGGCCGGACCCCCGGGGGGTCATTTGCGGCCGGGTGTCCAGTTCATGCCCCACCCGTAGGCGTAGTCGATGGTGCGCTGCGGGCTCACTCCGCGCTCGGGCACGAGATAGCGGGCCTCGCGCTGCACCGTGAGGTCTCCCCCGTTGTTGGTGAGGAGCGCGAGCGCGCAGACGGTGGACGGGACGGTGCATTCGTCGAGCGAGAAGTCGATCGGGGCGCCGTGCTGGGGCTGGAGGGTGACGGTGGCATGGAGATCGGCGAAACTCCGGGCGCCTTCATAGATGGTGACGAAGATCAGGACGCGGCGGAGCTTGTCCTTCTGGTCGAGGTTGACGGTGAGGTTCTCACCGGTGGCCACGGCCCCGGTGCGGTCGTCGCCGTCGAGATGGATATAAGGCGGCTGCCGGAGCGCGCCGAACGCGTTTCCGAGTGCCTGTACGACCCCCTTGCGGCCGTCGGTGAGTTCGTAGAGGGCGCACAGATCAAGATCGAGGTCCGCGTGGTTGGCGACCGCTCTGCCGAGTTTGCTTCCCCAGCCGGTGAACTGTTTGCGCACTTCCCAGTTGAGATTGACCCGGAGGGCTCCCGAAGTGCCGCCCTGTTTGGCGAGGGAGACCGATGGCGCGTCCTTGGTGAGAGTCACCTTGGACAGTCGGACGGGCGGGGCGGCGGGAGGTACGGGAGGGGGCGGAGGCGCCGTCGGCGGTGCGGGAGGAAACGCCGGAGGGGGCGGTGACAGAGGGTCAACCCGGGTTCGGTACTGCGGCTGTTGCGGCGATGGGGGTTGTTGATACGGCTGGGGCCGCTGTGGTTCATCGACGGAGATACCGAAGTCCGTCGCGAGACCTTCGAGGCCGGTGTCGTAACCCTGCCCGACGGCGCGGAATTTCCAGGCGCCCTGGCGCCGGTAGAGCTCGCCGAGAATGAACGCGGTCTCGACTGTCGCGTCCGCGCTGTCGAAGCGCGCGAGCTCCGAGCCGTCCGCCGCGTCCGTGATCCGCACGTACAACCCCGTCACCTGCCCGAACGTGCCCCCGTCCGCGGAGGCCGCCAGGACCACGCGGTCGATGGCCGGCTCGACGCGCGCCAGGTCGACGGCGAGGCTGTCCGTCACCCCGTCACCGGCGGTTCGCTTGCCCTCGTGGCGTACCGCTCCGGATGCGTGGGAGGGCTGGTTGTAAAAGACGAAGTCGGCGTCGCCGCGCACCTTTCCCGACACGAGAAGGAGCGCCGAGCCGTCGACGTCCGGCGTCCCCGGGGAGACGCGCCACCCCAATTCGACCCGCACGGCGTGAGCCGCCACCGGAACATTGGCGCCTTTTAGCATGGTCATGCTCGCCCCCATCGCGAGTCCGGCTGCCCGAAGGCTTTTCTCCGCCAACCTAATCCCCCGCCCGGCGCGGAGCCCACAGCGGTGCGGTCACGCTCCTTCTCGGCGCGGCGCCGGCGGCAACAGGTGGAGGAGGGGACGTCCAGCCCCCGGAGTACGGGCTCGCCCCCCAGGTGCGGGTGCTCGACGACGGGCGCGGTCACTGATATCTCCGACGAACCTGGGGCGGTTCACACCGCCATCAGGGGATCCCGTTCCGACAGCGTTTCCTCCTCCGCCATCGCTCACACGAATGGCTCAGCACCGCTTCTCGGAAGCGTCAGCGATATCGGGATCCCGAGCGTCGCGCCCGACCGGATCGGACCCGAGCGGCCGAGGCGGACATCAGGAAGCGCCTTGTCGGTGCTACCGGCTCCTTGGACGGAGCGCCCGGGGCTCACCGATCCGGAGCCGGTGCAGATTGCCATTGCAGCTTCCGGTCCTCAGGGCCCGGCCGACGGCTCCACCGTGTCGTCGGCGAGGGGGCGGCTGCCCAGGAATCGGAGGCCTCCGTGTCGGAGTCGAGCACGTCCTCGCCGTAGAGATCCTGCAGCCAGTTGGTCTGGTAGATGGTGTCGAGATAGCGCTCGCCGAGGTCCGGACCGACGGCCACTGCGGTGAGTCCGCGCCCGTCATGCCGGGCCAACCAGTCCGTTGCGCCGCTGATCACCGTGCCGGTGGAGCCGCCGAACAGGAATCCGCGCCTGGCCAGACGATGGCAGGCACGTACGGTGTCCGCCTCCTCGACACGAATCACCTCGTCGACATAGGACTCGTCGAGCAGCGGCGGGCGCATGCTCATGCCGAGACCGGGAATCATCCGGCGGCCCGGCGAACCGCCGAAGGACACCGAGCCGACGCTGTCCACCGCGATGATCCGCACCGACCGGCGCCATTCCCGGAAGTAGCGCGCACAGCCCATCAGGGTCCCGGTGGTGCCGGCTCCGACGAACAGCACGTCCAGCCGCGGGAACTGACGGGCGATCTCCGGCGCGGTCGTGCGGTAGTGCGCCTTCCAGTTGTTCGGATTGGTGTACTGGCTGAGCCACACATATCGGTCGTCGAAGGCGCACAGCGCGCGGACGTACTCGAGCCGCGCGCCGAGAAAGCCACCGTGGGCCTCCTGTTCGGCGATCACGTGCACCCGGCTGCCCAACGCCTCCATCATCATTCTGTTCGACAGGTTGCCGCGGGAGTCCGTCACACACAGGAACCGGTAGCCCTTGCTCGCCGCGATCACGCTCAGCGCCACGCCGAGGTTTCCGGACGACGACTCGACGAGGATCGATGCCGGCGTCAGGATTCCATCCCGCTCGGCGGCCTCCACCATCTCGGTCGCGGCCTTCAGCTTGATCGAGCCGGCGAAGTTGAAGCCCTCACACTTCAGGAAGAGCGAGTGCCCGAAGATCGGCCGGAGGTCGACAAAGAGATCATCTTCGTTGAAAGCGTAGGGAGTGGAAATGATGGGCACGACGGTCTCCTCTGGCTGGAGCAGAGCACTTTCGGAACTTCCGTCCGGCCGTGGGCGGCTTCTCGCCTGTGCGGGCGAGCCCCCGTGTCCAACCAGGCGGGACGGAGCCCTGCGCCGGCGGCCACTGTCTCGTGCGTCAGGGGCTGCTGCGACGTGACCGGTGGTTCTTCTTCTGGGATCAGCTCTGAAGGAGCCCCCTGGGCTCTCGGCCCGCTCATCCGTACCGGCTGAGTTCGTGGAAGAAGTCGTCGACGACGTGCAACTCTCCGCAGCGGGCCACTTCCGTATACACGTACTTGCCCACCGCGAGGTCGAGCACCCCGAGGCCGAAGGGCGAGAACACCACCGGCCGGTCCGTCGGCACCGTCACCCGCCCCGCCATCACGTCGGCCAACGTGCCGTCCAGGAAGTCCCGGTTGCCCGTGAGCTGCTCGGCCAGATGCGGCGACGTGTCGGCCTTGAGGCAGTGCTCGACGTCGTCGACGATGTTGGTCGAGGCGAGCAGGATCTCCGGCGCGAGATCGCGCAGCGACACATGCAGCACCAGTGGATTGTGTGCGAACCATGACGGTTCGCTGACGTGCGGTTGGCCGGCGACCGTGGCGAAGACGACCAGGTCGCTGTTTCGGATCAACTGTTCGGCGCTGTCGTGCACGGTGATTCGGCCGGTGGTGTCCGACTGCTCCAGGTAGCACCGGAAGCCTGCCGCACTGTCGGCGGACAGGTCGTGCACGCCGGTCTCGTCGAACGACCAGCCGGTGCCGACCAGGAAGGTATGGATGTAGCGGGCGATCAGGCCCGCCCCGAAGAACCCGACGCGCGTCGGCCGCGGCCGGTCGCGGCTGAGCCAGTCGGCCGCCGACGCCGCCGACGCGGCTGTCCGGGTGGCGCTGATGATCGAACTCTCCAGACAGGCGAACGGGTAGCCGGTGTCATGGTCGTTGAGGATCAGCACGGCCGATGCCCTTGGGATGCCGGCCGTCACGTTCTGGGGGAAGCTGGAGATCCACTTCAGGCCGTCCACCCGTGTCTCCCCGCCGATCGAGGCGGGCAGCGCGATGATCCGGGAGGACGGGCGGTCGGGGAAACGCAGGAAGTACGACGGCGGGTTCACCGAATCACCGGCGCCGTGCACCCGGTAGGTGGCCTCGACCAACTCCGTGATCTGCTTCTCGCATCCGTGCAGCGTGCGCCGGACCTGGGCACCGGAGATCACCGCGAACGGTGGCACGGTGATCGGCGCGACCCTTTCGGAATCTCCCGCGGTGGAGTCGACAGTGGTCATTGCGTGGTCACCTCCACGGTCGGCGAGCAGTCGGCCAGACGCACCGGTTCGGCCATGGCGACGAGCACCTCGCGCGGTCCTTCGAAGGGCTCCCTGCTGTGCGCGGTGCGGACGTTGTCGACGAGCATCAGGTCGCCGGCCTGCCACGCTTCGCGTGCGGTGTTCGCCTCGTAGACACTGTTGAGCAGCTGCACGACGTCCTCGCCGATCGGTTCGCCATTGCCGAAGTGTGTGTTGAACGGCAGCCCGTCGGCACCGTAGACGTCCACCAGGTACTCGTGCACCTCGGGGTCCATCGTCCACTCGTTGAGGAACGCGATCTGGTTGAACCAGCAGCGTCGGCCGGTGACCGGGTGGCGCACCACGGCGCTGCGGCGCTGTCTGGTGCGCAGTCCACCATCGGGCTGCCACTCGAACGTGATCGCGTTGGCGCGGCAGTAGCGCTCGACGGCGCCCCGGTCGTCGGTGCCGAACGCCTCGGCGACGGACGCGCCGATCTCGTCGTTGTAGCTGCGAGTGAGCAGCCAGCCCTCGCGCTCGAACCGCTCGGTCAACTCGGTGGGCAGCGCGTCGAGCACGGTCGGTGAGTCGGCCACCGCGGTCGCCCCGCCGTCGGTGGGCGCGCTGAGACAGGCGAACATCATCAGGCCGGGGAACTCAAGCGTGTAGCTCAGTTCGTGGTGCATGCACATCGGCTGGTTCGGCGGCCACTTCGATGAGGAGTACACCCCGTCGGAGTAGGTCTGCCGGGGCGCGAAGGCCTCCTGCTCGGTCATCAGACCGGTGGCCAGCTTCGAGAAGACGGCTCCGGTCTCGGCCGCGTCACGCAGCCCGAGGCCGCGGACCAGGACCGAACCGTGCTCGGCGACGACTGCGCGCAGCACGTCCCGATGCTCGGCCGCCCAGGTCGGCGCGGAGCCGGTGACCTCGGCCCGCAGCCGTGGGGGTCTGCCGGATTCCAGTTCTACGTCGGCCGGCGACGTCGTGGAAGTGAATGACATCTCGATCTCCTTTCAGCTGACACTCAGGAAGAAGCGAACAGTTCGGCGGCGTGCAGCACGGCCTTTGCCGCCTCGGCCGGACGGGTACGCAGGAAGTAGTGGCCACCGTCGGCGAGCTCGTGCAGGTCGACCTGCCCGGCCAGAAGCTGCCAGTCGCGGTACCGGCGCGAGTACTCCGCCGTGCTCGGGTCGTCCGCGGCAACGACCACGGTGACCGGCGCGGAGAGCTTCTGCGTCGGCGGGCGCTCCAGGGCGTCGGCGAAGTAGTGGTGTGCGGACACGCAGTCGTGCCGGTAGGCGGCGCCGACGTGCTCGGCGTGCTGCGCGCCCAGCTCACCGAGCGCGGTGTAGCCGCCGTCCGTGCTCAGGTTCGCGGCGATCTCGGTGTTGCTCCGGCCGGTCAGCTCGGTGATGGTGGCGCGCCGGTCGTCGGCGTCACCGAGCAGTTGCGCGCCGAGGAACACCCGTGGGACGTCCACCCCGCTCTCTTGCAGCTTTCTGGCCGTCTCCACGGCCAGCGCGGTGCCCGAGGAATGGCCCCACAGCAGGACCCTGGTCAGGCCACGCCCGGTGATCTCGTCGACGACCTGCTCGACCACCTGTGTCATCGGCGCGAGCGGCTCGCTCTCGGCGGCCACGTCGTGACCGGGCAGCTCGACGGCGTAGACCGCCGGTCCACCGTCCGGCAGCGCCCTGGCCATCGGCTGAAAGTTCACCGCGTTGCCGCCGGCGTAGGGGAAGCACACCAGGGCTGCGGTCTGCGCACCGTCCGATTCCGACAGTGGCTGAAGCAGCCCGGAACGCCGCTCGGACCTGCCGTCGACCAGCCTGGCCAGATCGGCGAGGACGGGGTGGCGGGTGACGTCCTTGAGGGACACCGCACGGTCCAGGACGATGGCCAGCTTTACTGCCGACAGCGACGTGCCGCCCCGGTCGAAGAAGTGGTCCCGTCGTCCGATCTGGTTCTGCGGGATGCCGAGCACCTTCGCCCATGCGGCCGCCAACTGCTGTTCTGTCGGTGTGTCCGGCGCGCTGTAGTCGTCCTGGGGGGCGTCGAGTTCTCCGGCGAGCGCCTGCAGAGCCCTTCTGTCGATCTTGCTGTTGGCCGTCAGCGGCAGAGTCTCCCGCCAGTGGAAGGCCGACGGAACCATGTACGCGGGCAACGTCTCACCGAGCCGGTCCAGCAGGACGTCGACCTCGATCGGACGCCGACCGGAGTAGAACGCCACCAGGTGTTTGCTCTGGTCGGCCCGCTCGGCGACCACGACCGCACCGTCGCGAACACCGGGCACCTGCAACAGGGTGTTCTCGATCTCGCCGATCTCGATCCGGAAGCCGCGGATCTTCACCTGGGTGTCGCGGCGGCCGAGGAACTCCAGCTTGCCCTCGGGCGTCCAGCGGCCGTAGTCCGCGCCCCGGTAGAGCCGGGCGCCCCCGCGGTGCGGATCGGCCAGGTATGCCTGCCGGGTGCGCTCGGGGTCGTTGACGTATCCGCGGCCGACGCAGACGCCGGAGAAGGCGATCAGACCGGGGGCTCCGAGCGGCACCGGGGTCAGGTGCTCATCGACGACATAGACGTGCACGTTGTTGACCGCGGGCCCCAGCAGGACCCGGCCTCCGTCGGGCATGCGGTCCATGACCTCGTGGTTGGTGTCGTCCGAGGTCTCGGTCAGTCCGTAGGCGTTGACCAGCTTGATCCCGGGCCGGGCGGCGAACCAGCGCTGCACGAGCTCCTTCTTCAGCGCCTCGCCGGTGACCGACACGCACCGCAGGTCCGGCAGCTCGCGGGGGTGCTGCTTCAGCCAGGACACGACCACGTCCAGGTAGGAGGGTACGACCTGGAGGACGGCGACCCGGCCGTCGACGATCGTGTCGACGAACCGCTGGACGTTCAGGATCGCCTCCTGCTCCACCAGCAGGGTCCGCCCCCCGACCAGGAGCCCGGACACCAGCTGCCACAGCGAGATGTCGAAGCACTGGGGTGCGGTCTGGGCGACCACCTGTCCCTCTCCGATCTCCAGGTCGTCGATCTTGGCGTAGAGATGGTTCAGCATGCCCTCGTGCTCGCACATCGCACCCTTGGGTTCACCTGTGGAGCCGGAGGTGAAGTAGATGTAGGCGAGCTGGTCCGGTGCGACGTGGAGGCCCAGATCATCGTCGGCATGGTCTTCCTCGTAGGCTGCGCCGACGAAGAGCTTCCGGACTCCGGGCAGCGAGTCGAGGGCCCGGTCGAGCGTGGAGGTGCTGCCGGGTTCGGTCAGCACGAGCCCGCATGCGGCACGGGAGAGCATGGTCGTGAGGCGGGCGGCCGGGAAATGCGGCTCGATGGGCAGGTACACGCCGCCGGCCTTGAAGACCGCGAGGACGGCGGCCATCCAGTCCAGGTTGCGTTCGGTCACCACCGCGACGACGCCCTCGGGGCGCAGCCCCCGCGCCAGCAGGGCTCGTCCGACCCGGTTGGCGCGCGCGTTGAGTTCTCGATACGTCAGTTGCTGCTCCCCGTGCACCGCGGCGACGGCGTCCGGGTGTGCCGCCACTCGCTGCTCGAACAGTTCGTGGAACCGGTGGTCCGGCAGTTCCCGGCGTGGACCGGCCAGTTCTTCGAGCTGGAAGTGGAGTTCCTCGGCGGAGAGCAGGCTCTGCGGCCCGTGCTCGGCGTCCGGATCGGCGGCGATCAGCGCGAGCGCGGTGAGGTGGTATCCGGCGATCCTGGCGGCGCAGTCCTCGTCGAGCGTGTCGGTCCGGTACCGCAGCCGCAGCACAAGGTGGCCGCCGCGCTGCGAAAAACCCACCCACAGCATGGTGTTACCGGCGACTTCGCCGCCCGCGCCGTGCGGATCGAATACGGCCTCGATCGACGGCTCGGCCAGGCCCAGTTCGCGCCTGAGCTCATCGACCGGGCAGTTCTTGTGCGACAGCAGGCCCGACGCCACTCGATGGGCGTCCAGCACCAGCGTCCGCCACGAGTCGGGTTCGGTCGTCAGCCGGCAGGGCAGCGGCCGGCCGCCCTCCGCGGTGACGTATCCGATCGCGACCTCGTGCTCGCCGGACAGCGCGGCGAGCACCTTGGCGTGCGCTGCCAGCAGCACCGATTCGAGCGGCACCGCCAGGTCCTTGGCCAGCCGGCCCGACGCCGCCGCGATGTCGTCCGGGATCGGCACCTCGTGTTCGCCGACGCCCTTCACCGGATTGCGTGTCCACCGCGGGATTTCGGTGAATCCACCGGCGCCGAGCACATCGCGCCAGAATTCCCGGTCGGCCTGCGCTTGCATTCCCATTCTGGCCGTCCCTCTCCATTCGTCTTCGCTACCGTGCTGTTCCGCGCTGACATGGGCGGAGCCGCTATCCCTTCCGCGTCAGCGCCTCGGGCTGATAGGGGGCGTCCCGCATCTCCGTGGCGGGGTTCCCTCCCCAGCGTGCGTGCTGGGGGACCTCTTCGCCTTTCATGAGGAAGGAGTCGGGCGCGAGCACCGCGCCGGTGCCCATCGTCACGCCGTAATGGACGTGGGCTCCCACACCAATGGTGCAGCCGGCTTCGAGGGTGCTGCGATCGGATTTGAAGGTGCCGTCCTCCTGCGAGTGGCACTGGATCTTGCTTCCCGCATTGAGCGTGCAGTCGTTCCCGACGGTGGTGAGCGTCCGCTCCGTCATGTAGCAGCCGTCATCGAAGACCCTGCTGCCGATCCGAACACCCAGCATCCGCCAGATCACGTTCTTGAAAGGGGTGCCGTTGAAGACGTTGAGGTAGGTGTCGGGCACCTTCCAGAGGCGCTCGTGCCACCAGAAGTACGGGTCGTAGATGGAGCACACCTGCGGTCGCAGCGTGCGGAATGCCGCGATGCCGCGCTCCACCAGTACGAAGTAGACAGCGGTGAACCCGAGGCTGAGCACCAGGAACACGGCGATCAGCACATGCCCGTAGGAGTCGTACAGCTGGGCGTTCGCCAGACCGAGCATCGTGAGCACGAAGAAGTGCAGCCACCGCACGAGCAGGAAGAAGACCATCGAGCGGATGTTGTAGCGGTTCTTCGCGGCGAGGCTGCGGCGCAACTCGTCACCGGTGCGCAGATGGTCGAACCGGGAATCACGCTCGACCGACCGGGGAATCTCGAAGCACGGCGAGCCGAGCAGGCCCACCCCCTCGCGCATCTCGCCTTCGAGCGGAACCATCACCTTCGTCGCGAGGAGACAGTTCTCGCCTGTCCTGGCCCCCGAGGGATAGGCGATGTTGTTCCCCAGGAAGTTGTACGCCCCGATCGAGGCCCGGGACACCCGGAAGGACGTGCTCGAATAGTCGGCGTTGATGATGGAGAGTCCGTCGGCGACCATTGTCCCGCTGCCGACGGAGCACATGAACGGGGTCTCGTGTTGCACTTCCGTGCCGAAGTTCGACCCGGTCTGCTCGACCTGGGACAAGTCGTATCCGACGCCGCGCAGATAGTGGACGATGTAGGAGCTGTCACCGAACAACCAAGTGAAGAACTTGATGTTGGTCATGCGCCCGATCGCCCGGTGCGCCGAGTAATGAAACCCGTACAGCGGATAGACCTTGTCCGGCTTGACGACCAGGTTCAGCAGGCGCGGAACGGCGAACATCGCGGCCAGGCCCACGACGACGAGGCCGAAGAACAGCAGCAGGGAAAGGACCAGGGCGTCGATGTAGAGAGCCGGCGAGGTGAGATCCACCGTGCCCTGGCTCAGCCGGTTGTTCAGCGCCGGAACCAGGGTCACCAGCATGTACACGCCCCCGACAGCCAGTGGCATGTAGAGGAAGAACAGCTGAAGCACGGTGACGAGGCCGAAGCCGGCCCGGCGCAGCGTGCCGCAGGTGGCCGGCCCGATCCTCAGGTAGTCGTGCTGCGTGAGCTGTGCCGGGGATCCGTGCCAGCGCTGACCGCCCGGGACCGCCTGGCCGCTGTACAGCGTGGACGTGTGTCCGAGCTGAGCTCCGTCGCCCATCGTCGTGTCGATGTCGAGCACGGTCTTCTCTCCGATGAAGACATCCCGGCCAAGGGTGACCCGGCCGGTCTGGATACGGCCGGCGTGCGCCCGGTAGCAGAGGAAGAACGAGTCCTTGCGGATCACCGTGCCGGCGCCGACCGTGAGCAGGTCAGGGCAGACCGGAACGTTGCGGGAGAGAATCGTGACCCCTTTGCCGATGCGCGCGCCCAGGGCTCGCAGGTACAGCACGTACAAGGGATTGCCGACGAAGAGAACCATCGGGTTGGCGTGGATCAGCACCTTGACGGTCCAGAAGCGCAGATAGGTCAGACCCCAGACCGGGAACTCGCGTGATTTCCACCGGCCGATGAGAAGCCATTTGGCCGCGATCGGGAAGGTGCACAGGCCGACGAAGCCGACGCCCCCGAAGACGAACGATCGCAGGTAGATGTCGACCACACCCGAGCTGGCGGAGACCCACGCATAGCCTCGGTCGGCAACAAGTCCGGCGAGGAACGAGTACCCCAGGAAGATCAGGAACTGCAGCGTTCCGCAGAGTACGTACCGCACCGTGCCGATCGGGGTCACCACCTCGGCCGGCGCCGGGACCGACGGCCCCAGTGGGGTGGGCGCGGCGTTCGCGAGCCCCGTCGCCAGGCTGCGGATCGTCGGGTGCCGGTAGATGTCCTTCATCGACGCCGAGGGAAGGTCCGCCCGCTTCCTGACCCGTGCGCAGAAATGAGCCATCACCAATGAGTTGGCGCCGAGGTCATCGAAGAAGTGGCTGTCGATCGGCACCCGTTCGACGTCCATGACGTCGGCCAGCACCTCGGCAAGGTCCTTCTCGGTGCCGGTCTCCGGGCCGGAGTACTTGCGTAAGCCGATCGCGGGTTCATCCGGCCCGGGCGTCAGGACGTCGAGGGATTTCTCCTCCATGCGAGCTCCTTGAGGAACGTCTGAGCACCGTCGCCATGAGGGTCGGCGCCCCGTACTCGCGCTTTTAGATGGCCGGAGCGAGTGGTCCGGAAATTCACGAGGCCGGGATCTGTTGTCCGGATCCAAAACCGCTGCCTCAGTCTTAGCTGTCCGTCGTCGGGCTGCCACTCGAACTCGATCGCATCGGCGCGGCGGTAGCTCTCGACGGCGCCGAGTCCCTCCTCGCTGCCGGACGCCTGGCACCGCGAACGCGGAGCGCTCGCCGCCCTGTTCACTCCTCGTCCACGATCCTGCCCGACGGGACGGCGGTGAGCAGCGCGCGCGTCTCGCCGTACTGCATGCGAGTGGTGCGTGCCTGATCCGGGAGGAGCTGCGCCGGGGCACGGGACGGTGACGACATCCGGGGCATCGCAGCTGTGAGGCGGCGGAGCGGCATCCGCGCGCTTCTCGGTGGTGGCGCGGTGGCACGCTCGGCCGCAACCATCTGATGAGACTCCATCAAGTGAGGTACACCCGCGCCCGCAGCGCGATCGTGGTCATGCTCCGCGATCATTCACCCGCCGGCGTCAGAGTGCGGCTGCCGTATCACGAAGCGATCGTGCGGGTCGGACTCGGCACACGCCGCACACGCCGGTGACTTCGTGCTCTGGGACAACCGGGTGACCTCGTACTACGCCGTGGACGGCTACGGCGACGGTGCCCGTGTCCACCGCAAGGTCATCGGAGTGGGGCCGGTGCAACCGTCTGAAGCAGTGACGCCGCATCGCCACCCGCCACGAGAAGACCGCAGCTTTCGTGCTCCTGGAAGAACCCGGGCTTCGTCGGTGAGTACGGCACCAGAGGGTGCTTCGTCTGCTGGTGGTACACGCAACTCATGTCGGTTGACCTGTGCCTTTATGGCTCATGGCAGCGACTGGCGGGACATCGGCCCGAGTATGACCCGGATCTTGGTCGTGACCGGGTTGGCAGCACGACCGCGCTGAACTCGGGTGGCTCCTCGGCAGTCGTGTACGCACCCCAGGCCCGGATGGCTGGTGCCTAAGGGCTGTCGGCCCGGCTTTCTGCCCGAAGGCTCTGATGTTGTTTCAGTTCACCGTCAGGAGCACTGGCCGATCGCGCAGCACCTCTGTCCTTCGGTGTACCAGGCTCTGGGCGCAGCACCGGCAGGTGGCGTGGAGCCGGTCGAAGAAGGTGCGTACGTCCTTGGCCGTGAGTCGGGCGTCCTTCTTGGTGCCGCGTTGGGGATGAAGTGGAGACGGACGCAGGCGGCGTAGCGGGAGTGGACGTTCTCCCGAAACCGGTGGGCGGCGACGCCGCCGTCGCCGAGCCAGTAGGGCCAGTAGCCACGCAAGCGTGCTGTCGGCAGGGCGAACGGCAGGCCACGGCTGCCGTCGGCGATCTCCTGACAACCGTAAGGTTCCAGGTGCTCGGAGTCGAAGCCTCCGTCCTGGCGAGTGCCACTCGGGTGTCGCCCTTTGCAGCCTGCCCGTCACTTCTCGCTCAGCCATGGGCCGTCCACGGAAAACGCCCCCTCCGTCAACGGAAGCTTTAACGATGTTTTAGCAGGTCAGGCGGATAGATCTGGCGTAAAACGGATGACCCCAAGATTGGGACTCCCCAACCGGCACATCGTGGGCTTAACTTAGGTGCCATGACCTCCCCCCGCTCCACCTACGGCGGCGGCTACTACGCCGCACCGTCGTTCCCCGACACCCCGATCTACGACTCCCTGGTCGCGGAGCGGGGCACCCCTCAGATCGCACCGATCCGAGTGCCTGCCGCCTATGACACCGGCAACAGCTATCTGCCGGCTCTCCCCGCGGCCCTGCCGGCCCTTCCCGCGGCACCCTCCCCGCCCGGTCCGTCGTACGGCTACCAGCAGCCGGCCCAGCAGGGTTACGCGCCGATGCAGCCCGCTCAGCTGCAGCAGGCCCCGGCGCCGTACATCCCTCAGCAGCCGACCGCGGCCCGCGGCGGATACCCGGCGGCACCCTACCCACCGCAGCAGCAGCGGCCCGCGCCGGGCACCGGCTACGAGGCGATGCGTCCGGCGTCGCCCCGCCCCGCCCCGGCGCCCTCTCCCTACGAGGACCCGTACAACCGTCCGTACCAGGGCCGGGGGTACTGAGCCGGGAGTCGCACACGGTCGCACCGAGGTCGTCGTCGAGCCATGGGGACTCGTCGGCGACTTCGGTGTTCCCGCGTCGGGCCGTACAGCCCTCCTCGGCCGGTACGGCCCTCCCCGGTCGCGCACGCGCCCCGGACGAGCCGTCAGCATCCGTCGGGGGGCGGGGAACTCGCGAGGGCGGTCGGTGCGCTGTCGGGGGTGAGGTTGCTCTCTCTTCGCTGCTTCAGCGCGCGGGGCGTGCCGTACCGGGTTAAGACGGATACGGAAGGGGGTGCGGGACTGTGCGAGCGGTTGCGGGAGTGTGGCGGTGGCGGCGCAATCCCCTGCGCCGCGCCACTGACCGGCGCGAGGCATGGGTGGCCCTGGTCGCGCTGCTCCTCATGGTGGCGGCGGCGCCGGCGCTGGGCTGGGTGTGCGGATCGCTCACCGACGACGCCCTCCAGAAATCGGTACGGGTCCAGCAGGCCCGGCGCCATGCCACGACCGCGGTCGTGCTCCACCGGGCGCCGGAAGCACCGCATTTCGTCACCGACCCCGAGGTGTCCTCGGAGCGCACCCCGCAGACCCTGGTGGTGGCACGCTGGAAGGCGCCGGACGGCACGGACCGCCGCGGTACGGTGACCACGCTCTCCCGCAGGACCGGGCCCGGGGCCGAGGTGGAGATCTGGACGGACCTCGACGGCCGCCCCGCGCTGCGGCCCATGGACGTGCCGACGGCTCATACGCACGCGGCGCTGGCCGGGTTCGGAGCGATGCTGCTCGCCGTCGGGCTGATCGAAGGAAGCCGCCGCCTGATCGTCTGGCGCATGGTGCGGGGACGGTACATCCGGATCGACCGCGCCTGGGCCCAGGCCGGTCCGGACTGGGGCAGGACCGGGACCGGCAGCTGATCGGCTGCCGATCGCCGCTGATCGGGTCAACTCCCGGCCGCCGCGCGCGCTACGGTGGACCGGCCCGCCCGCTCACTCGGCGGGCGGACCCGGGGTTCGTCGCTGCCGGAAGGCCGGTGACCCGGGCATCACACACGCACGAGGTGGGGGCACAACAGCGCCATGGCACAGGGCACGGTCCAGGTGACGCACACCGGCACATCGCGGTGGCGGCGCCGCACAGGCGAATACGCCTCCCTCACCGCAGCCCTGGAGGCCGCGGCGGACGGTGATGTCCTCACCATCGCGCCGGGCACCTACCGGGAGAATCTGGTCCTGCACCGGGCCGTGACCCTGCGCGGTCCCGAAGGCTCGGTCGGCTCGGTACGGATCGCGCCGGTCGACGGCGTCCCGTTGACCGTCCGTGCCTCCGCCGTCGTCTCCGACCTGCATGTGGAGGGCCAGGACTCGACGGCCCCGGCGCTGCTCGTCGAGGACGGCGCACCGGAGCTCGCGGACCTGCGGATCGTGACCCGTTCCGCCGCGGGGATCGAGGTGCGCGGCACGGCCCGGCCCACCGTGCGCCGTTGCACGGTCGACAACCCCGCCGGGGTCGGCATCGCCGTACTCGACGGCGCGGGCGGCGTGTTCGAGCAGTGCGAGGTCGTCTCGGCCGGCCAGTCCGGTGTCTCGGTCCGGGACGGCGCGCATCCCCGGCTGGAGCGCTGCCGGATCCACCACGCGTCGGGCGCGGGACTGAGCGTCACCGGCGAGGGCAGCGGTCTGGAGGCCGTCGGCTGCGAGGTGTACGAGATCAAGGGCAGCGGAATCCAGGTCACCGCTCGTGCCGCCGCCCACCTCACCGAGTGCACGGTGCACCGCACTTCGGCGGACGGTGTCACGCTCGACACCGATGCCGTCCTGACGCTGGCCGACTGCGACATCCACGACATCCCGGAGAACGCGGTGGATCTGCGTTCCCGCTCGGTCCTCACCCTGACCCGTTCCACGGTGCGCCGGTTCGGCCGGAACGGTCTTTCGGTCTGGGATCCCGGCACCCGCGTCGACGCCAACCAGTGCGAGATACATGACAGTACGGGCGACTACCCGGCGGTCTGGGTGAGCGACGGGGCGACGGTGATACTGGACTCCTGCCGGGTCCACGACGTACCGGACGCCATCTTCGTGCTCGACCGGGGGTCGCGCGCCGATGTCGTCGACAGCGATCTCTCCCAGATCCGCAATACCGCGGTGTCGGTGAGCGACGGGGCGACCGCCCAGCTCGACGACTGCCGCATCCGCGAGGCGTCCACCGGCGCCTGGTTCCGCGACCACGGCAGCGGCGGCACGCTGAACAACTGCACCATCGACGCCGCGCAGACCGGAGTGATCGTCACCAAGGGCGCGGACCCGACGATCGAGCGCTGCGCGGTCACCTCGCCCGCCGAGGCCGGTTTCTATGTCTCCGCCGAGGGCCGCGGCACCTTCCACAGCTGCCGGGTCACCGGGAGCGAGGGCTATGGCTTCCATGTGATGGACGGCTGCCGTACGACGCTGACCCGTTGCCGCACCGAACGGTGCGCCCGCGGTGGCTACGAGTTCGCCGAAGGCGGCGCCCACGGAGACGGGCAGGGGGCGGGGCCCGTCGTGGAGGACTGCACGAGCGACGAGAGCGCGCTGCGCTCCCCCGTTCCCCCGGCCCCGACCGTGCTGACGGCGACCCAGTCGGCCCCCGGGCTGCTCGGAGCGGCGCCCGGACAGCGGGCCGCGGAGCCCGCCCCGGCCGAGGTGCCCGCCGCCGTGCCGGTGCGCGCGTCGGACGCCGTTCTCGGAGAGCTGGACGCGCTGGTGGGCCTGGACAGCGTGAAGCGGGAGGTGCGCGCCCTCACCGACATGATCGAGGTCGGCCGTCGGCGCCGGGAGGCCGGGCTCAAGGCCGCGTCGGTCCGGCGGCATCTCGTCTTCACCGGCTCCCCCGGCACCGGCAAGACCACCGTGGCCCGGCTGTACGGCGAGATCCTCGCCTCGCTCGGGGTACTGGAGCGGGGCCATCTGATCGAGGTCTCCCGGGTCGACCTGGTCGGCGAGCACATCGGCTCGACGGCCATCCGCACCCAGGAGGCCTTCGACCGGGCGCGCGGCGGGGTGCTGTTCGTCGACGAGGCGTACGCCCTGTCGCCCGAGGACTCCGGCCGGGACTTCGGCCGGGAGGCGATCGACACACTCGTGAAGCTGATGGAGGATCACCGTGACGCGGTGGTCGTCATCGTCGCCGGATACACCCTTGAGATGGAGCGGTTCCTCACCGTCAACCCCGGGGTGGCGTCCCGTTTCTCGCGGACCATCACCTTCAGCGACTACGAGCCCGCCGAACTGCTGCGGATCGTCGGGCAGCAGGCCGACGAGCACGAGTACAGCCTGGCCGCCGGGACCGGCGAAGCGCTGCTGAAGTACTTCACGGAGCTTCCCAAGGGCCCGGCGTTCGGCAACGGCCGTACGGCACGGCAGACGTTCGAGTCGATGGTGGAGCGGCACGCGGGCAGGGTCGCCCAGCTCGCCGAGCCGAGCACGGACGACCTCAGCCTGCTCTACCCGGAGGACTTGCCCGAACTCCCCTGAGCGCGCGGGGTCTTCGGGGTTTCCTCCCCGTCGGCCTGGCGGGGCAGGACCGGGGCGAGCCGGTTCAGCAGCGCGGCTCGTTCCTGGGCGAAGACGGGGTCGGCCTGGTAGTCCGAGTGCCCCAGAATCGGCTCGGGCAGCGGATGCTCGGGGGTACGCCCGTAGACCAGGGGGTCCTTCAGCGGCCCCCGGTCCACCTCGGGCCCCGGTCCCTCGTCGAGCCGGACCCGGCCGCCGATCGGATCGGTGGCCCGCCAGAGGTTGCGCCAGCAGTGCACGGACCGGTGCAGCCCCTGCAGCGGTCCGTGGCCGAAGTAGGCGGGGAACCAGCGAGCGTAGAGCCGCTCGATCGGTGAGCCGTAGGTGAGCAGCGCAACCCGGCTCCGGGTCTCCGCGGGCAGCTGCCAGACCGCGGACGCCGCGAGGACGCTGCCCTGGGAATGGCCGGAGATGACGAGCCTGCCGTGGGTGAGCCGGGTCCAGCCGGACATCCGTGACGCCAGGTCGGGGACGGCACGCTCGGCGTAGCAGGGCGGTGCGAAGGGGTGGGCGGCGCGCGGCCAGAACGTACCGACGTCCCAGAGGATGCCGATGGTGCGCCGGGCGGAGGCGTCGCGGTAGGCGCGCCGTCCCCAGGTGACGAAGAGTATGAAGCCGAATCCGATCATCCAGGAGCCGGTCGACTGGGCCGCTTCGGCCACGGACTCGATGAACGGGCCGCTGCCCTTCATCGCCAGGCCGGGCACCTCGCCGCTCGCCCAGGCCCCGCCGACCGCCGCCGCACCGAGGAGCAGCGTGGCGCCGGAGACCGGGCCGAAGATCCAGGGTGCCGAGTCGGTGAGGGCTGCCGTGGCCCGGATCCGGGCGATCTGCCGGGTCCGGGCGGGGTCCGGCCGCTCCTGCCCGTACTCCCGGTCGATCTCGGGTTCCAGGGCGCGGGCGGTGAGCCAGGTGCGTACGAGCAGCACGGCGCCGGGGACCGCCAGCAGCACCAGGAGCACGGGGATGACCGATGCCTGCCAGCTGAGCAGCACCGGCGGCCCCTCGATGACGGTGTTCCGGCCCATGCCCGGGGTGCCGGGGCCATCGAGCCAGTCGGCGACGCGCTGGGCGACGCCGCCGGTCATGACGCCGCCGAGCGCGCAGGCGAGCATGGCGACCACCGGTCCGCCGAGTCCGTACATGACGGTGCGGGGTTCGGGAACCTTGCGGTACAGGCCGAGTGACACCACGGCGAGGACGACGACGAGCGCCCCCTGGCCGAGCGTGATGACGCTGAAGGCGACGTCGCCGGGCAGGGCGCCCGCCGAGACCCAGGCGGGGCGCGACCAAGCCGCGTACACGGCGGCGAGGACGAGCAGGGCCAGAGCGGCGCCGGGCAGATAGGTGATGAGGGCCCGGTCGAGCCGGTTGTCCAGGCGCCGTTCGCTGCGGCCGCGGCGGCAGACGACCCACAGCACGACGAGCGCGCCCAGCACGAGCGCCGCTTCGATCAGTCGGCCGACGATCCCGGGCACAGGGCTGGTTGCGGCACGGTCGTGGCGGGCCGCGGCGCCCGCGACCGACGCGGCGACGGTGAGGAATCCGGCGGCGGTGTGGGCGGCACGCAGCCGGGCGACCAGCCGGCGGCCGTACCAGAATCCGGGTCGGCCGAGGGCCGGGCGGCCACCGGCCGGGGCGCCGGCGGTGTCGGGGGTGTGCGCGGTCTCCGGGTCGGCCCGGTCCGGTTCGGATCCGGTGAGCGGGCGCTGCGATTCGTACGCGCTCCACGTCCGGTTGGACAGGAACCAGAGCAGGCCCACCAGGGCGGTGGGCACGAGCGCGGCGAGGGCGAGCCTCCGGCCGGGCTGGGACCACCAGCCGCCCTGTGCCGTCGAAAGGAAGCCGAGCCAGGACCGCTTGTCCGAGCAGTTTGGCACGCCCGCGCACTGCCAGGCCGTCAGATCGAGCGCGACCTCGCACGCCGCCGCGGTCAGCAGGACCGTGAGGCTGAGCGCGACGAGCCGGACGAGGACCCCGTACAGGCGCACCGCGCGGCTGCGGCCCCGGGCGGTGGGCCGCATCCAGTGGGCGAGATTGACCACCATGAACGGGAGCAGCAGCAGCCACAGTGCGCGGGAGCCGTTGCCGGAGGTGAGGTTGGACCAGCAGTAGGCCTCGGCGATGGGCCGGTCGCGGTACCGCTCCGGGTGCTGTTCGGCGTCCATGTCCCCGGCCCGGCGGTACATGGCGGCGGTCGCGTCGCCGGTCACTCGGACCGGACGCGGGTCGTCGAGCATCTCCTGCGGGGTGGTTCCGCCCACGCCGTGGACCAGAAGTTCCAGCGCGGGCCCGGGACTCTGCAGGGCCTGGGTGGCAGGGGGCACTGGAGTGACTCGCTCTCGGTGGTGGGGGGAGGTGCTGATGCACGGTCACCAGAATCATGGAGGAGGGCCGGTGTACGCACCGCTCTCAAGGAATCTCCCCAGTGCGGCGGCCGGCGACACCGCGTGGCAGGATGACCCCCGTCCGAAGAGACTGTCGCACGGCCAGAGGGAAGGACCGGACCGGCGTTGAGCGAGAATCAGAACCTGCTCGCGGAGCAGCGGCGTGCCCTGATCCTCGACGAGGTGCGCAGGCGTGGTGGGGTCCGGGTCAATGAACTCACCCGCAGGCTGAACGTCTCGGACATGACCGTCCGCCGGGATCTGGACGCCCTGGCCCGCCAGGGCATGGTCGAGAAGGTGCACGGCGGGGCCGTTCCGGTGGTCGAGGCCAGTACGCACGAGCCCGGTTTCGAGGCCAAGTCGGCACTGGAACTGACCGCCAAGGAGGACATCGCGCGGGCGGCCGCGGCCATGGCGGTGCCCGGCAGCGCCATCGCGCTCTCCGGCGGTACGACGACGTACGCGCTCGCCCAGCAGCTGCTGGACGTACCGGATCTGACGGTGGTGACCAACTCGGTGCGAGTCGCCGATGTGTTCCACTCCGCGCAACGGCCGGGGGCCGCGGGCGGAGCGCGGACCGGGGCCGCCACGGTGGTACTCACCGGTGGTGTACGGACCCCGTCGGACTCCCTGGTCGGCCCGGTCGCGGATCAGGCGATCGCCTCGCTCCATTTCGATGTGCTGTTTCTCGGCGTGCACGGGATCTCGGTGGAGGCCGGGCTTTCCACGCCGAACCTGGCGGAGGCCGAGACCAACCGGCGTTTCGTCCAGTCGGCGCGGCGTGTGGTCGTGGTGGCGGACCACACCAAGTGGGGCACGGTGGGCCTGAGTTCGTTCGCGGCACTGGAGCAGGTGGACACGTTCGTCACGGACGCGGGTCTGTCGGCCGCCGCCCGCGAGGAGATCGAGGAACATCTGCCGGGCCTGCTGGTGGCGGGCCGGGTCGCGGACGACGTCTCCTGAGCGGCCGGGCGGTGCGTGGCACCCCCAGGGCTGTCCAGCCGTCCCCCACGGGTGCGCGACGACGGCTGCGGCACCTCTCCGCATTGCCGGAACATCCGAATACATCGAGTGTGCGAAGGCCCCTCCGCCGTGCGATGCTCCGCTTCCGACGCCGCGCACTCGTTCACCGGGGGTGGTGGCGGGACAGCCCTTAGGATCGCACCGTGGCCGTCTTCCGGATCGAGCGCTTCACGCCCTTGCCCGCAGCCGAGTGCTGGCGCCGGGTGACGGACTGGGAACGGCACGCCGCGCAGGTACCGCTGACCAGGATCACCGTGCCCACGGGGCTGCCGACCGGGCCGGGGACCGTCTTCGTGGCGCGCACGGGCGTGGGGCCGCTGGGCTTCGACGATCCGATGGAAGTGGTGCGCTGGACCCCGCCCGCCGCCGGGCGCGCGGGGCTGTGCCGGCTGGAGAAGCGCGGTTGGCTGGTGCGGGGCCGGGCGTCGATCGACGTGTATCCGACGGATTGCGGATCCCATGTGGTGTGGGTGGAGGAGCTGAGTGTCCGGCTGCTGCCGCGGTGGGCCGATCCGTTGATCTGCGGAGCGGGCCGCCGGGTCTTCGGCCGGGTGCTCGACGGCATGCTGGACCGTACGGCCGGGCCGCGTCCGTAGCGCCGCCGACGCGGCGGGTGGCCCGCGTGCCGCCGTTCGGAGCCCTCCGACGAGCCCCGAAGGACCCTGCGGTGGAAGACTCGGGCGGGTGACCGAACCCTCCGGTGGTACGCGGCTGCGTTGTCTGGTGACCGGTGCCTCCGGGTACATCGGCGGCAGGCTGGTGCCCGCACTTCTCGACGCCGGCCACGGCGTGCGCACACTGGCCAGGACCCCGCAGAAGCTGCGTGACCAGCCGTGGGCGGACCGGGTCGAGGTGGTGAAGGGGGATGTCTTCGACGCCGCTGCGGTGCGGGCGGCGATGCGGGACATGGATGTGGCGTACTACCTGGTGCACGCGCTCGGCTCCGGACCCGGGTTCGAGGAGAAGGACCGCGAGGCGGCCCGGATCTTCGGTGAGCAGGCGCGGGTGGCGGGGGTCGGCCGGATCGTGTACCTCGGCGGGCTCACCCCGGCCGGGGTGCCCGAGCGGGAACTGTCACCGCATCTGCGGTCGCGGGCCGAGGTGGGGCGCATTCTGCTGGATTCCGGGGTGCCGACGGCCGTACTGCGGGCCGCGGTCGTCATCGGTTCGGGCTCGGCCTCGTTCGAGATCCTGCGCCATCTCACCGAACGGCTGCCGGTGATGATCACCCCGAGCTGGGTGCGCACGTCGATCCAGCCGATCGCGGTACGGGACGTGCTGCGGTATCTCGTCGGCTGCGCCCGCCTGCCGGACGGGGTGAACCGTACGTTCGACATCGGCGGCCCGGAGGTCATGACGTACCGGGACATGATGCGGCGGTACGCCCAGGTCGCCGGATTGCCGCACCGGGTGATCCTTCCCGTGCCGGTGCTCACCCCGGGGCTCTCCAGTCTCTGGATCGGCCTGGTGACACCCGTGCCGCCCGCCATCGCCCGGCCGCTGGCGGAGTCGCTGCGCCACGAGGTGGTCTGTCGCGAGCACGACATCGCCCGGTACGTACCCGATCCGCCCGGTGGGGCCATCGGCTTCGAGCAGGCGCTGCGGCTGGCGCTCCAGCGGATCAAGGATGCCCGGGTCGACACCCGCTGGTCGTCCGCCGCGGTGCCCGGCGCCCCCAGCGACCCGTTGCCCACCGATCCGGACTGGTCCGGCGGCAGCCTCTACCGCGACGAGCGGGAACTGGCCGTGCCGGTGGCACCGGCCGCGCTCTGGCGGGTCATCGAGGGCATCGGCGGCGAGAACGGCTGGTACTCGTTCCCGCTCGCCTGGGCCGTGCGGGGCTGGCTCGACCGGATCGTCGGCGGCGTCGGGCTGCGGCGCGGGCGGCGGGACGCACAGCGGCTGCGGGTGGGCGACTCATTGGACTTCTGGCGAGTGGAGGAGATTGTTCCGGGCGAGCTGCTGCGGCTGCGCGCCGAGATGCGACTGCCCGGTCCCGCCTGGCTCGAACTGTCGGTGGACCGTGACGAGCGGGGCCGGACGGTCTACCGGCAGCGGGCCCTGTTCCATCCACGCGGACTGCTCGGCCACGCCTACTGGTGGAGCGTGTGGCCGTTCCACTCGGTGGTGTTCGGTGGGATGGCCCGCAACATCACGGCGGCCGCACGGGCGGTCCCGCAGCGCTCGGTCGCATGACTTCCGTACGGGCAAGGACATCTGACGGCGCGACAGCTATGGTGTGCGCGACTCCGCACGCCGCCGGCCGCACGGGAGGTGCGATCCATGGCACGCCGACTCCGTTCCGTGGACCTCGATTTCATCGAGTCCGCTCCACTGCGACTGGTTTTCGCCGCCGAGGTGTCCGCGCCACCCGAGGTGGTCTACCGTGCGCTCGCCGACGATGTGGCGGGCTGGCCGAGCTGGTTCACCTCGGTGACGGCGGCCCGCCCGACCGAGGACGGCGCGGGCCGCGAGGTCCGGCTCAGGGGCGGCACGGTGCTGCGCGAGTCGATCCTCGCGGCGAAGCCCTGCGAGCGGTACACCTACCGGGTCGACGAGTCCAGCACCCCTGGCCCGAAAGCCCTGCTGGAGGAGTGGCGGCTCACCCCGGCCGGGGCCGGGACGCGGGTGCAGTGGACGTTCGCCGCCGACGGTTCCGCGACCTTCCGGTTCGCCCTGCGGCTGGGCCGGCCGGGGATGGGCCGGGCGTTCCGGGACGCGGTGCGCAATCTCGACCGGCGGCTGGCCGGGTCCGGGGCCTGAGCCCGGACCCGGGCCGCGCGCACCGGCCCGCGTCGGTGCTACCCGGGCCAGTTGCCGCTCCTCAGGAAGGCATCGATGGTCCGCGTGTACGGGGCGATGTCCAGGCCCTGTTCGGCGAGCCAGCTGTCGGAGTAGTACTTGTCGAGGTAGCGGTCGCCCGGGTCGCAGATCAGCGTGACGATGCTGCCCGTGCTGCCCTGTCCGACCATTTCCGCGACCAGTTTGAACGCGCTCCACAGCCCGGTTCCGGTGGAGCCGCCCGCCTTCCGGCCGATGGCCTTCTCCAGGGCGCGCACGGCCGCGACGGTGGCCGCGTCCGGCACCTTCATCATCCGGTCGACGGCCCCGGGCACGAAGCTCGGCTCCATCCGGGGCCTGCCGATGCCCTCGATCCGGGAGCCGCGGTCGCTGGTGGCCAGGAGGTTGTGATGGGTCCAGCCGTCGAAGAAACAGGAGTTCTCCGGGTCGGGCACGCAGATCCGGGTGTCGAACTGCATGTAGTGCACATAGCGGGCGATGGTCGCCGAGGTGCCGCCGGTTCCGGCCGTGGCGACGATCCACGTCGGCTCCGGGTAGCGCTCCAGCCTCAGCTGCTGGTAGATCGACTCGGCGATGTTGTTGTTGCCGCGCCAGTCGGTGGCCCGTTCGGCATAGGTGAACTGGTCCATGTAGTGACCGCCGGTTTCGGCGGCGAGCGTGGCCGACTCCTCGTACAGCTTCCGCGAGTCGTCGACGAAGTGGCAGCGACCGCCGTGGAACTCGATCAGGCGGCACTTCTCCGGGCTGGTGGTGCGGGGCATCACGGCGATGAACGGCACACCGATCAGCTTGGCGAAGTACGCCTCGGAAACGGCCGTCGAACCGCTGGATGCCTCGATCACCGGCCTGCCCGGCCGGATCCAGCCGTTGCAGAGCCCGTAGAGGAAGAGCGAGCGGGCCAGCCGGTGCTTGAGGCTGCCGGTGGGGTGCGTCGACTCGTCCTTGAGATAGAGGTCGATGCCCCAGCTCTCGGGCAGCGGGAAGCGCAGCAGATGGGTGTCGGCGGAGCGGTTGGCGTCGGCCTGGACCTTGCGGACTGCCTCCTTGAGCCAGGCCCGGTACTCCGGGTCGGAGCGGTCGATGTCGATGGTCGCTGCGGACCGGCCTTCGTCTGTGTGCTCGCTGTGGCCCATCAACGCGTTCCTCCTCGTGTCACCGGACTCTCCGCCGTCAACGATATTCCCCCCACCTGCAGAAACGTTCACTTTGATATTCCATAGCCCAGCCTTGGCCCGGACGGACGGAACGGTCGCCGGATTGCTCCCGGACGCGGCCTGGCGTGCCGCCGCCGGCTTGTGCAGACTGCCCATCAGAAGCACTACGAAGGGGGCGAAGCAGTCATGCCGGATACCGAGTTCAGTGCGACGGGGGTACGGATCGAGCGGTGGGCCCGTTCGCTCACGAGGGCCGGGCAGGTGGTCGTCAAGGACGGGAGGCTGGCCCTGCTGACCAGTTACGGACGGGAGATCGACAGCGCCCCGGTGGTGGCGGTGAGTGCGGGCAGGCCGTGGTTCGCCGGAACCGGGGCGGCCGTGGCTCGCCTCAACGGGACGCGGTACCGGCTGACGATGGGACAGCGCAACCACGCTCCGGACACGGCCGGACCGACCCACAGATTTCTCGAAACGCTGCGCAGCGCGGGCGGCCGCATGATCTGACGGAGTGGCGCGACCGGAGCATCGCGAGTTGCGGAGCCGCGCCCCCTGAGCGACATTGGTCACACGTCACTCATGGTTTACCGGCAGTGACACTGTGATCCGTCACTGCCGGTCGGGAATCAGCAGCCGGCCATCTGCTGGATCCGCCCCTTCGTCGCCTTCCGGACCTATTTCGGGGAGTCGCAGCCGTGATCAGCGAGCCAAGCAGGCACTGCACGGTGGAGCTCCAGGCCCTGCCGTCGCGGATCGGTCAGGTCCGCAGAATCGTTTCGGCGCAGTTGCGCTACTGGCATCTCGATCCGTTGATCGACCATGCGGCGCTCGGCGTCACCGAACTGCTGACCAATGTCCACCGGCATGCCCAGCCGGACAAATCGTGCACCGTCGAGATCGAGTTGCTGCTCGAACGGCTGACGGTGTCCGTCCACGACCACGACCCACGGCTGCCGACCGTGCGCGAGCCCAGCGCGTCCAGCACCTCGGGGCGCGGGCTCGCACTGATCGCCGCGGTCAGCGAGAGCTGGGGCGTCCGCCCGACGGGCGGGGCCGGGAAGGTCGTCTGGTTCACCCTTCCGGCACCCCCTCCCCTGTTCGCCGCGCAGCCGCCGCACTCGGTGTACGGGGCGACCACGGACGGGCCGTTCGAGCCGGACGCCGTCGCGTACCTGGAGAGCCGTACGCCCTCCGTCGCCCGGTCGGCGGTGGTCGGGTAGCGGAGAAGGAGGAGCGGGGCCCCCGGCGCCCCGCTCCCCCTTCTCGCGGCGATGAAGGCCGAGCCGGAGGTGAGGGTGTCGAGTCCGGCCGCGCAGTGCATCAAGGTGGATTTTCCGGAGCCGGAGGACCCCATGATCGCGGTGAAGCGGCCGGCCGGGAAGCCGACGCTCACCCCGTCCAGGGCCCTGACCCGGGTGTCGCCCGTGCCGTAGAGCTTCACGGCGTCGACGACCCGGGCAGCGGCGGCGGTGGCGGACCTGGGGGTGGAATCGGAAGTGGGGGCGGTGGTGGTCATGCCGCTGCTCCCTTGCCGCCGCGGCCGAACTGTTCGTCGAGGACGGAGAGCCGGCGCCAGTACTCCTCCTCGTCGATCTCCCCGGCCGCGAAGCGGCGGCCGAGCAGGGTGATCGGCGACGGTTCGGCAGGTGCCTCCTGGGTGGGACGCGCCTGCCAGGGGCCTCGTCGGCCGCGCCGGGCGGTACGCCGCAGCAGAGTGACGCCGCCGGTGACGACGGCCGCCCAGAAGAGCGGGAAGAGGAGGATCCAGGGCCCGGGTCCACCGCTGTGCGCCAGGGTGTTCATCTCGGTCAGCTCCCTCGGTTCGGGGTTCGCGGTCAGGTTCTCCTGACGTTTTCGAGCCTCGCCCCGGGAGGGGCCCCGAGTCGTCGTACGGCCAGCGGCCGTACGCGTACCCCCTCGGGAGTACGGGGTGGATCTGCGGCTGCTCCCGCCCGCCGACCGAGATCACTGGATTCTGTACCTACTAGTATGTACAGTCACTTCATGAGCACTCCGGACCGTCTGATCGAAGCCACTCGGGAACTCCTGTGGGAGCGCGGCTATGTGGGCACCAGCCCCAAGGCCATCCAGCAGCAGGCGGGCGCGGGCCAGGGCAGCATGTACCACCACTTCGCGGGCAAACCCGATCTGGCGCTCGCGGCCATCCGCCGCACGGCCGCGCAGCTGCGTGAGACCACGGGACGGCTGTTCGACGGCTCGGGGACGGCGTACGAGCGGATCTCGGCGTATCTCCTGCGCGAGCGCGATGTGCTCCGCGGCTGTCCGGTCGGGCGGCTGACGATGGATCCGGATGTCGTCGCGAGCGAGGAGTTGCGCGCACCGGTCGACGAGACGATCGGCTGGCTGCGCGGCCGGCTTGCCGAGATTGTCCAGGAGGGCCTCGATCAGGGCGAGTTCGGCTCCTCCCTCGTCCCCGAGGACGTGGCGGCGACGATCGTCGCGACGGTGCAGGGCGGCTATGTGCTGGCCCGCGCCTCCGGCTCGACGGACGCGTTCGACGCGGGCGCCCGTGGGCTGCTCTCGCTGCTCGCCCCGCGTGGCACCTCCGTCTGACACCCCAGGAGCACACGGCACATGCAGATCACGAGGAACCGTCCCGACACCTCCGCCGGACCTGCCGAGCATTTCAACGGCACCGTCTGGCTCGACGAGATAGCGGCACCCCGGGCTCCGTCCGGGCTGCGGATGTTCAGCGTTCATTTCGCCCCCGGCGGCCACACGTCCTGGCACCGGCACCCGCACGGCCAGGTCCTCCATGTCACCGAGGGCGAGGGGCTCGTGCAGCGCCGCGGCGGTCCGGTGGAGGCGATCCGGGCGGGCGACACCGTCTGGATCGAGCCCGGCGAATGGCACTGGCACGGCGCCGCCCCGCGCACGTTCATGACGCATCTCGCCGTCGTCGAGGCGGCCGCGGACGGCACCACGACCGACTGGCACCCGCGGGCCGGGGTCGACGAATACCCTGCCCGAGGAGCACGCGATGCACGCCATGCAGTATGAGATCACCCTCCCGGCCGACCACGACATGGGAATCATCCGCGACCGCGTCGCGACGAAGGGCCATCTCCTGGACACCTTTCCGGGGCTCGGCATCAAGGCGTACCTGATCCGCGAACGGGGCGAGCACGCACCGGTCAACCAGTACGCCCCCTTCTATCTGTGGGCGACACCGCAGGGCATGAACTCCTTCCTCTGGGGCCCCGGATTCCAGGGCATCGTCCGTGACTTCGGACGCCCCGAGGTACAGCACTGGACCGGACTCGCGTACGAGGGAGGGCCCGCGTCGGCCGCACTCCCCCGCACCGCGACCCGCCACCGCACGGCCGTCGCGGCCTCCGTCACGCCCGCGGACGCGGTCGGGGCCGGCCTCGATGAGAGCCGGAGACTGGCGCAGTCACCCGGAGCGGTCGCCACGGCACTCGCGGTCGATCCCCGCCACTGGGAACTGCTCCACTTCACCCTCTGGGAGCACACCGCCCCCGAGGCGCCCGGGGAACGGTTCGAGGTCCTGCACCTGAGCGCACCGGAGCGGGAGCGACTCACGGAGGGACGGCAGTGGTAGCGACCGTCCGTACGGTACTCGGCGACGTCCCCGCAGCGGAGTTGGGCGTCTGCGACGCACACGACCACCTCTTCCTGCGCAGCCCTCTCCTGCCCGGCCAGGAGCTGGACGACACGGGGCGGGCCGCCGAACAGCTGGTCGCTTTCCGCGCGCTGGGCGGCCGGGCGGTGGTGCAGTGGACTCCGTACGGGATGGGGCGCGAGCCCGAGGCCCTGGCGGCGCTGGCCCGTTCGACGGGCGTGCATGTGGTGGCGGCGACCGGGCTGCATCAAGCGGCGCACTATCCGCCGGAGTTGCCCGGCCGCCTCCGGGACCGCCTCGCCGGACTCTTCGTCTCGGAGCTGACCGAGGGCATCGGCTCCACCGGCGTACGCGCGGGTCTGATCAAGGTCGCCGGAGCCTTTCACGGCATCGACGCCCACTCCCGGTTGACGATGACGGCGGCAGCGGAGGCCCACCACCGCACCGGCGCGCCGATCGCCGTCCACCTGGAGCTGGGAACGGCGGCTCTCGACGTACTGGACCTGCTCTGCGGTGAGTTGGGGGTCGGGCCGCAGCGGGTGGTCCTCGGCCATCTGGGCCGGTCACCGGAGACGGCCGTACAGCGGGAGGCGGCCCGGGCAGGCGCGTTCCTGGCATTCGACGGTCCGTCCCGGGCCCATCACGCGACGGACTGGCGACTGCCCGAGCAGCTGACCGCCCTCACCGACGCCGGTTTCGGCGGGCAGTTGCTCCTGGGCGGCGACACGACCGTGGCCGAGACCCCGGGCATGCCGCATCTGCTGAACCGATTGCGTCCGCGCCTCGAACAGGCCCTGGGGAAAGAGGCGTTGGACACCATCCTGGTGGGCAACCCGGCGCGGGCGTTCGCCTGGAGGGTGTCGAGCCCGTCCGAGGGCTGAGGAGAGCACGGTCGCCCGTGGACTTCGTCACGCAAGAGCGGCCAGCGGATCGTCCAGCACCGGCTGCCAGGCCAGTTCCGCCGCGCCCACCAGGCTGTTGTAATCGAGTGTGCACGGCAGGATCGGCACGCTGCCACTGCGCCCCCACAGGCTGCGGTCGGCCACCACCGCGCGCAGCCGCTCCGGATCCGCGTCGAGCAGGGCCCGGTGCAGCCCGCCGAGGATGATGCGGTCCGGGTTGAGGATGTTGACCAGCCCGGCGAGCCCGAGGCCGAGCCGGTCGATCAGTTCCTCGGCCGCACCCCGTACCGCCGGGTCCTCGTACTCCGTACGCAGCAGGTCGCCCGCCTGCTTGAGCAGCGACTCCTCCGGACCGGGTTCGCGGCGGGCGGCGATCAGGAAGGCGAGCGGGTCGGTCTCGACGTCCAGGCAGCCGCGACCGCCGCAGTGGCACGGGCGGCCCTCGGGGTGCACCGTGAGATGGCCGACCTCCAGCGCGAGCCCCGAACTCCCGGTGTGCAGACGGCCGTCGAGGACCAGTGCACCGCCCACGCCACGGTGGCCGGTGGCCACACAGAGCAGATGCTGGGCGCCTCGCCCGGCACCGTGCCGGTGTTCGGCGAGCGCCGCGAGGTTGACGTCGTTCCCGGTGAACGCGGGTCCGGGGATGCCCGCCTCCCGTACCCGCGCGGCGAAGATCTCACGCACCGGGGCGCCCGCGGGCCAGGCGATGTGCAGCGGGTTGAGTGCGTTGCCCTCCGGTTCGGCGACCGCGGACGGCACGGCGAGGCCCGCGCCGACGCAGCGCAGTCCGCTGTCCCGCAGCAACCGGGCGCAGGCGTCGACCACATCGCCGATGACCTGTGCCGGGTCCGCGGTGACGGTGGCGCAGCTCGGGGTGGTGGCGACGAGTCGCCCGCCGAGCCCGACGAGCGCGGCCCGGAACCCGTCGGCGTGCACCTGTGCGGCGATGGCGACGGGGCCGGACTCGCGGATGGCCAGCCGGTGCGACGGGCGGCCCTGCGAGCCGGCGGCCGAGCCGGGCCGGGAGTCGACGCGGATCAGGCCGAGCGCCTCCAGCTCCGCGGCGACCGCACCGGCCGTCGCCCGGGTGACCCCGAGCTCGGAGGTGAGGACGGCGCGGGTGGGCGCGCGTCCGGTGTGGACCAGTTCCAGCGCGGGTCCGAGCGCGCTGCGGCCCCTCTCCAACTTTGTCCGGGTGGTGGTCACCTTGCCGTTCATGGGGGCGAGTCTCCCATGATCCGCGGGTGCCGCCCACGCCCCGGTGGCGCACTTGTGCCCCTTGCGGCCGTGGCGGGCGGCCGTCTTGCGCCCGTTGTCCGGGCGCCCCTATGCTGAGTTTGTGCCGCAACTAAACAAACTGCGGACGGCCCTGCCGGGGGGACCGGGCGGAAACACCGCCCCACCTTCGTCGGCCCGCCTCCGTACCGCGCTGACCGTGTTCTTCGCCCTCGACGGTTTCCTCTTCGCCGGCTGGGTGGTCCGCATCCCGGCCATCAAGCACCAGACCGGTGCCTCGGCCTCCACCCTGGGCCTCGCCCTGCTCGGCGTGTCCGCCGGGGCCGTGGTGACCATGATGCTCACCGGCCGGCTGTGCCGGCGCTTCGGCAGCCATCCGGTGACCGTGGTCTGCGGCGTCCTTCTCTCCCTGAGCATCGCCCTGCCCGCGCAGACGCATTCGGCGCTCGCGCTCGGCCTGGTGCTGCTGGTCTTCGGCGCCGCGTACGGCGGGATGAACGTGGCGATGAACAGCGCGGCGGTCGATCTGGTCGCTGCCCTGCGGCGTCCCGTGATGCCCAGCTTCCACGCCGCGTTCAGCCTCGGGGGAATGGTCGGCGCCGGGCTCGGCGGGCTGGTCGCGGGCGGCCTCTCCCCCGCCATGCACCTGTTCGTCCTCACCGGCGTCGGACTCCTGGTCACCGCGGTGGTCGGACCGGTACTGCTGCGCCACCCGGCGCCGGGGTCCGCGTCCACGGCCGACGACGCCGGGGAACTGCGGCGGCCCACCGGACGGGCCCGCCGCATGGTGCTGCTGTTCGGCGTGATCGCGCTCTGCACCGCTTACGGGGAAGGCGCGCTGGCCGACTGGGGCGCCCTCCATCTGGAACAGGACCTGCATGCCCACCCGGGCGTCGCCGCCGCCGGTTACTCCTTGTTCGCACTGGCCATGACGGCGGGCCGGCTCAGCGGCACCGCGCTGCTCGAACGACTCGGCCAGACCCGGACCCTTGTCGCGGGCGGCGCGACGGCCGCCGCCGGAATGCTGCTCGGCTCGCTCGCCCCGACCACCTGGTCGGCACTCCTCGGTTTCGCCGTCACCGGTCTCGGTCTGGCCAATATCTTCCCCGTCGCGGTCGGCCGGGCGGGCGAGCTGGCCGGGCCCGGAGGGGTGGCCGCCGCGTCCACACTCGGCTACGGCGGGATGCTGCTCGGGCCGCCCGCGATCGGCTTCCTGGCCGACTGGTCCTCCTTGCCGGTGGCCCTCACCACGGTCGCGCTGCTGGCCACCGCGGCCGCCGCGCTGGGTTACGGGGCACGCAACGCGGCGCACGCCTGAGAGGTCGGCCGGCCGGACCGCGGAGAGGCCCGGATTCGCCCTGCCCGAGAGCCGGCGCACCGGCACAATCAGCACCATGGAGATCTCGGATCACATCGACACCCTGGCCGTCGAGGGGCAGCTGATGGCGGCCGCCGCGCGGAAGGCGGGAACCGGGGCGCCCGTGCCGACCTGTCCGGGCTGGCGGATACGCGATCTGCTCCGGCACACCGGAATGGTCCATCGCTGGGCAACCGCCTTGGTCGTCGAGGGCCACACCTCGTACCACCCGGGCGGCGGGGAACCCGATCTGGACGGAGGGCAGTTGCTCGACTGGTTCCGTGAGGGCCACAGCCTCCTGGTCGCCGCGCTGCGGGCCGCACCGGCCGGGCTGGAGTGCTGGACCTTCATGCCCGCGCCGTCGCCACTGGCCTTCTGGGCCCGGCGGCAGGCACACGAGACCACGATTCACCGGGTGGACGCGGAGTCGGCACGCGGCGGGCGGCCGTCACCGGTGACGGCCGAGCACGCGGCGGACGGAATCGACGAGTTGCTGCGCGGGTTCCACGCCCGCCCGAAGAGCAAGGTGCGTACCGGGACACCGCGTTCGCTGCGAGTGCGGGCCACGGACGCCGGGGCCACCTGGACCGTACGGCTCTCATCGGAACCGCCACAGGCGGTACGGGAAGACACGCCGGCCGAAAGAGACTCCGTGGACTGCGAGTTGAGCGCCACAGTCGCCGAGCTCTATCTGACACTCTGGAATCGGCTGCCGCTCACGGCGATCACCGTGACAGGGGACCCGGAACCGGCCCGGCTCTGGCGCGAGAACTCCGGAGTCACCTGGTCCTGACGGGCGGGCCGGCGCGCGACGACGCCGGACGCGGGAACATCGGACACGGGTCTGCGCAGCGGTGGCCGGGTCAGCCGAGCCAGCCGGGGCGTACGAGCCCCGATTCGTAGGCGAGCACGACCAGCTGGGCCCGGTCGCGGGCGCCGAGCTTCACCATGGTGCGGCTGACGTGGGTCTTGGCGGTGAGCGGGCTGACGACCAGCCGCCGGGCGATCTCGTCGTTGGAGAGCCCGATGCCGACGAGTGCCATCACCTCCCTTTCCCGTTCGGTGAGTTCGCTCAGTCCGGCTGCCGCCGCGGGCTCCTTGGACCGGGCCGCGAACTCGGCGATCAGCCGGCGGGTGACCCCCGGGGAGAGCAGGGCGTCGCCGGCCACCACGGCGCGTACCGCCCGCAGCAGTTCCTCCGGTTCGGTGTCCTTGACGAGGAAGCCGGACGCGCCGGAGCGGATCGCCTCGAAGACGTACTCGTCGAGCTCGAAGGTGGTGAGCATGACGACCTTCACATCGCCCAGTTCGGCGTCCTCGGTGATGGCGCGGGTGGCGGCGAGGCCGTCGAGGCGCGGCATCCGGATGTCCATCAGCACAGCGTCCGGCCGCAGTTCGCGCACCCTGCGTACGGCCTCCTCGCCGTCGGCGGCCTCCCCCGCCACCTCGATGTCGGGCTGGGCGTCCAGCAGGGCCCGGAAGCCGGCCCGGACCAGCAGCTGGTCGTCGGCGAGCAGTACGCGGATCACGGTGTCTCCTCCTCGTGCGCGGCCGCACCGGGCGCGTCGGACAGCAGCGGAAGCTCGGCCAGCACCCGGAAACCGCCGTCGGCCCGGGGCCCGGCCTCGATCGTGCCACCCAGTGCGGCGGCCCGCTCCCGCATGCCCGCCAGCCCGTTGCCGCTGCCGCCGGCGTCGTTGCCGGTGGCGGGGCCGTCGTCGTCGATGCGGAGCCGGATGCGGCCGGGCTCGTAACCGATACGGACCCGCGCGGTGCGCGATCCGGAGTGCCGGACCACATTCGTCAGAGCTTCCTGCACGATCCGGAAGGCGGCGAGATCCGCGCCCGGCGGTACGGCGCCCCGCTCCCCGCCGGTCTCGGTGGTGACGGTCAGTCCGGCGCCCGCCGCCTGTTCGACGAGCTCGGGGAGCCGGTCGAGTCCGGGTGCCGGGGTCCGGGGGGCGTCCCCGGGGGTGCGCAGGGTGTCCAGGACCTGACGGACCTCGCCCAGTGCCTCCTTGCTGGCGGCCTTGATGGTGGTGAGGGCGGTGCGGGCCTGTTCGGGGTCGGAGTCGAGCAACGCGAGCCCGACGCTCGACTGGACATTGATGACGGAGATGCTGTGGGCCAGGACGTCATGGAGTTCGCGCGCCATCCGCAGGCGCTCCTCGTCGGCCCGGCGCCGCTCGGCGGCCTTCCGCTCCGCACGCTGGTCCGCCCACTGCTCACGGCGTACTCGTACGAACTCCGCCGTGGCGACGATGGCCACCGCCCAAGCCGCGATGCCCAGTTCCTGCCCCCAGGGAGCGGCGTGGCCGCCGGAGGGCGGCAGCAGGCGATAGAGCCAGTGGGCCACCAGGACGTGCCCCAGCCACACCATGCCGACAGCCGACCAGGCCGCTCGCCGATGTCCGGCGACCACGGCACTGAAGCAGCCAACGGCGACGGCCAGGAAGACCGGCCCGTACGGATACCCGGCCGCCAGATAGACCATCGCCGCAGCCGAACTCCCGAAGACGGCCGTCACGGGGTGGCGGTGGCGCAGGAGAAGCACGGCGACGGCCAGGAAGAGCAGCAGCCGGGCGAAGAGGTCCAGCGGCGCCCGCTCGTCCATCTGGCTCCGCGCCGCGATGGTCGAACCGATCATGACGACGGCACCGAGCAGGACCGTCGACGGCCAGGGCAGCCGGGAGGTGGAGCGACCCGGTGCCCCCGTCAGCCACCGCGGCGGCTCGCCGTGGCCCCGGTGTGAGCGTTGCTCTTCCATGGCGGCCACGCTAGACGGCGGGCCGCGGCGCGGGCGTCAGCCGTGCGTGGTGACCACCCGTACTCCCTGTGGAGTACGTCGTACCGGCCGGAGGACGACGTACGGACCGGAGGGGCAACGTACCGGCCGGAGGACGACGTACGGGTCGGAGGGGCAACGTACCGGCCGGAGGACGACGCCCGGTCCAGGGCTGCCGTTCGGAGGCCGTGCCGGCCTCGCGCGCCGGCGCTGTGCCCCGGTCCGGCCTGGTCCGAAGGGAATGCCCGGCAGTCCACAGGACGACGGCACAGGACTGCGGCGGGCGCTCAAGACCCGCCGGACAGCCCTCGGCTGTTCCGGGAGCCGAGCAGCCCGACGGCGCGGGCCAGCTCGGTGACGGCCTGCTGGAAGAAGAACGCGCGGGCCTCGACCACCCGGTTGAACTGGCCGAAGATCTCGAAGGAGATCAGCCCGAACAGCTGCGACCAGGCGGCGATCAGCGGGACGGCGACGCCCGGAGGGAGGTCGGGGGTGAGTTCGGCGACCATCCGCTCGGCCTCGGGGCGCAGCTCGTCGGCGAGCGGCGGCACGGCGAGGCCGTCCGTGCGGTAGGCCTCGCCGACGACGGCGATCAGGACGCGGCCGACGCGGGTGGCGGGGCCGATCGTGGCCTGCGGTGCGGTGTATCCCGGCACGGGCGAGCCGTAGATCAGGGCGTACTCATGGGGGTGTGCGAGGGCCCAGTCGCGCACGGCGCGGGCGACGGCGGCCCAGCGTGCGAGGTGGGGGACGGCGTCGGCGGCAGCGGCCCGGTGGGCGGCCTCGGCAGCCTCGCCCACGGAGTCGTACGCGTCGACGATGAGGGCCGTGAGCAGTTCGTCCCGGCTGGGGAAGTAGCGGTAGAGCGCGGAGGACGCCATACCGAGCTCCCGTGCGACGGCGCGCAGCGAGAGCTTCGCCGCGCCCTCCGCCGCAAGCTGCTTCTTCGCCTCGTCCTTGATGGCGGCGGTGACCTCGATGCGGGCCCGTTCCCTGGCTCCTCGGACAGTGCTCATGGGCTTCAGTCTGCCACGGGCGAAGAGCACCGACCAATAACGAGAGCGGTGCTCTTGCTTTCGAGCGCCACTCCCGTGCACACTGATCTCAAGCGAGAGCACCGCTCTCAAAACGTCGAGGAGTCACCATGTCTCAGCCGTACTACCTTCAGGCCAATGCCTTCAACGTCCGGCTGAACAGCGTCATCGGCCGGCTCGCCCGGCACGGCGTCAGCTTTCTCGGCACGGCCGAGTTGTCGGTGCGCGGCCGCAAGAGCGGCCAGATGCAGCGCATCCCCGTGAACCCGCACTCCTACGAGGGAGCGCAGTACCTGATCTCCGCGCGGGGCCACTCCCAGTGGGTGCGCAACATGAGAGTGGCCGGCGGCGGCGAACTGCGGGTGGGCCGGAAGATCCGCGCCTTCACGGCCGTGGAGATCGCGGACGACGCCCAGAAGGCGCTGGTCGTCCGCGCCTACCTGGAGCGGTGGGGCTGGGAGGTCAACCAGTACTTCCAGGGCGTCACGGCGAAGTCCACGGATGCCGAACTCCTGGCCGCCTGCCCGGACCACCCCGTCTTCCGGATCACCGTCGAGGGCTGACCGCCCGGCCGGTCCCGCCCTCGACGACACCCGCCCCGTCCTCGACGGCATCCCTCCCTGGACGGCGTCGGGCTCTAACGGTCCATCGCCGAGAGCGCCCGCTGTGCCAGCGGATGCGTACGGACCAGCTCGGCCAGCGAGGTCGTCCCCCGGGTGACCCCGGCGAACGCGTTCCAGGCCGGGCGGAATCCCGTCAGTACCGCGTGCAGCACCCCGGGCCGGCGCTCGAACAGCTTCAGCATGCGCCGTCCGACGCCCATCTCGACACCCAGGCCGGCCTTGATGGCGAAGGCGTAGTTCAGCGCCTGGCGCCGGGCGTCCACCGCATCGTGCGACTCCGCGACACGGACCGCCCATTCACCGGCGAGCCGCCCCGACCGCAGCGCGAAGGAAATGCCCTCGCGCGTCCACGGCTCCAGCAGCCCCGCCGCGTCTCCGCACACCAGTACCCGCCCGCGCGACAGCGGCGAGTCGTCGCTGCGGCAGCGCGTCAGATGCCCCGAGGAGATCTTCGGCTCGAAACCGGCGAGACCGAGCCGGGCGATGAAGTCCTCCAGGTAGCGCTTGGTCCCCGCGCCGTCGCCCCGCGCCGAGATCACGCCGACGGTGAGGACGTCGCCCTTGGGGAACACCCAGCCGTAACTGCCGGGCATGGGACCCCAGTCGATGAGCACCCGCCCCGCCCAGTCCTCCGCGACCGTCGCCGGAACCGGGATCTCCGCCTCCAGGCCGAGATCCACCTGGTCGAGCTTCACCCCGACATGGGCTCCTATCCGCCCCGCGCTGCCGTCGGCACCGACGACCGCGCGGGCCAGGACCGTCTCGCCACCGGACAGCACCACGGCGACCGTGCGCCGGTCGGGTACCGCGGCGCCGTGCTGTTCGACCCTCGTCACCGTCGCTCCGGTCCGGAGTTCGGCGCCCGCCTTCTGCGCCTCCTCGACCAGTCCCGCGTCGAACTCGGGGCGGTTGATGAGCCCGAAGAGCATCCGCTTGGAGCGCCGGGTGCGCGTCAGCCTGCCATTGAGCGAGAACGTGACCGCATGGATCCGGTCCCGCAGCGGCAGTTCGAATCCGGGTGGCAGCGAATCACGCGAAAACCCGATGATGCCGCCGCCACACGTCTTGTAGCGGGGCAGTTCCGCCTTTTCGAGGAGCAGTACCCGTCGGCCCGCGACCGCCGCCGCGTATGCCGCGGAAGCTCCGGCCGGTCCGCCACCGACTACGACGACGTCCCACACGGACGACTCTTCGTGCTCATGTCCGGCGTCTGCGTTCTCGCTGCTCACGATGTGCTTCTGCTCCCGATCCCACCAATGGCCCATGCTGCTCACGGCATCCTACGGCGCCCCGCGCCCGGCCCCCGCTGTGGGAGGATCGACCGTACCTTCGTCCTCCATGCAACGCCGCACAATCGGTGTACATGTAGCCGGATTCGTACACATAACGTCGCACCCACGAGGAGCGTGCCCATGACCGCCCGTCCGATCTCCGAGACCATTGCCTCGCTGATGCCCCGCGCCAAGACGGAGCTGGCCGAGCTGGTGGCCTTCCAGTCGGTGGCGGATCCCGCGCAGTTCCCGAAGAGCGAGTGCGAGGCGGCCGCGAACTGGGTCGCCGACGCGCTGCGCGCCGAGGACTTCCAGGATGTCGCCCTGCTCGACACCCCCGACGGCACGCAGTCGGTGTACGGCTTCCTGCCCGGCCCGGCCGGCGCCCCGACCGTACTGCTCTACGCGCACTACGACGTGCAGCCGCCGCTCGACGAGTCCGCCTGGCTCTCGCCTCCGTTCGAGCTGACGGAGCGCGACGGCCGCTGGTTCGGTCGCGGCTCGGCGGACTGCAAGGGCGGCTTCATCATGCACCTCCTCGCCCTGCGCGCCCTCAAGGCGAACGGCGGCGTCCCGGTCTCCGTCAAGGTGATCGCCGAGGGGTCCGAGGAGCAGGGCACCGGCGGTCTGGAGCGGTACGCGGAGGCGCACCCCGAGCTGCTGGCCGCCGACACGATCGTCATCGGCGACACCGGAAACTTCCGGGTCGGTCTGCCGACGGTCACCGCGACGCTGCGCGGTATGACGATGCTGCGCGTCACGCTCGACACCCTCGAAGGGAACCTGCACTCCGGACAGTTCGGCGGCGCCGCCCCGGACGCGCTGGCCGCGATGATCCAGCTGCTGGCGTCGCTGCGCGCCGAGGACGGCACCACGACCGTCGACGGGCTCGCCACGGACACCGAATGGGACGGACTGCAGTACCCGGAGGCCGAGTTCCGCAAGGACGCGAAGGTCCTCGACGGCGTCGGACTGATCGGCACGGGCACGGTCGCCGACCGGATCTGGGCCCGGCCCGCCGTCACCGTCATCGGTATCGACTGCCCGCCGGTGGTCGGCGCGACCCCCTCGCTCCACGCGAACGCGCGGGCGCAGATCAGCCTGCGCGTGCCGCCGGGCCAGGACGCCGCCGCGGCGACCGAGCTGCTGACCGCCCACCTCAGGGCCCACGCCCCCTGGGGAGCGAGGGTGTCGGTGGAACAGGTCGGCCAGGGCCAGCCGTTCCGCGCCGACACCTCCAGCCCGGCCTACACGTCCATGGCGCAGGCCATGGAGGCCGCGTACCCCGGCGAGAAGATGCAGACGTCCGGCATGGGCGGCTCGATCCCCCTCTGCAACACCCTCGCCGCCCTCTACCCGGAGGCCGAGATCCTCCTGATCGGCCTGAGCGAGCCGGAGGCGCAGATCCACGCGGTGAACGAGAGCGTGTCGCCCGAGGAGCTGGAGCGCCTGTCGCTCGCCGAGGCGCTGTTCCTGCGGAACTACGCGGAGTCCAAGAAGATCTGACGCGCCCTGCCGCGGTCCGCGCCGGCACCGGCCTCGGCCTGCTTCGGGCCCGGCGATCCGCTCGCCGCCGAAGCGGCCGCGGCGCTTCGGGCCTCAGCCGACCGGGACTCCGGCCTCCAGGTTGAGCACGGTCGACCGCTCCCGGGCGCGCAGCGCCCAGCGCAGCCGTTCGTACCGGGTGGGAGGCAGCATGGTGGCCGCCTCCTCCTCGGTGGCGAACCGCCAGCCGCGCAGCTCCTGGCCGGGCAGGAGCAGCCGTTCGGCGTCCGCGCGGGGCAGCAGACCGCCGTCGAAGAGCAGCCGCAGCCCCCCGTAGCCGGGTGGTTCGGGCGCTTCCCAGTCGATGACCAGCAGTTTCGGCACCCGGTCGAGGTGGATGCCTATCTCCTCGGCCACCTCGCGGATCCCGGCCCGGGCGGGTGCCTCGCCGGCCTCGACCACTCCGCCGGGAAACTCCCAGCCGGGCTTGTACGTCGGGTCGACGAGCAGTACCCGGTCGTGTTCGTCGAAGAGCAGCACGCCGGCCGCGACGGTCTCCGCGGTCGGCTCGGGTGTCTGCACGATCTCGCACGCGCTCGCCGCCCCGGTGCGGACCGCCTCGGCTATGCGCTCGGCCGTCTCGTACGGAGTGAGCGCGCTGGTGTCGACGGTGTGGGCGTCCCGGGAGAGCCAGCCGAGCGCCGCCCGGTAGGGCTCGATGTGCTCGTAGGCCCACTGCCGGATGCGTTCACTGTGCTCCGGGTCGTCGGCGAACTCGACCCGGTCGGCGATCCGTTTGCGCAGGATCGTTTCCTCAGGTGAGAGCAGGACATGGCGCACCGGAATGCGCCGGGAGGCGAGCCCTCCGAAGATCTCGTCGCGATACTCCTGTCGCAGCAGCGTCATCGGCACCACCAGCACCCCGGACACCTCGGCCAGCAGAGCCGCTGCGGTATCCACCACCAGACGCCGCCAGATCGGCAGGTCCTGGAAGTCCGTCACCTCGGCAAGTCTCTTCTGGGGCAGCAGGTACCGCAGCCCCGCGCCGATCAGCTCGGGGTCGTAGAACGTGCTGTTCGGGATCAGATCGACCAGCTCGCGCGCGGCGCTCGTCTTCCCCGCGCTGAACGCACCGTTGATCCAGACGATCACGGTTCCCCCTCTTCCGTAGCCCCCTGTGGCTTGCCCGCAACACCCTGCCGCGAAAACCCGGCTGTGGCGATGCTGTTACCCGAACAGAACCGCCGGATGCCCTCGGGAAACCTCCCTGTGTACGAGTCCGCACGTCCACGCGGCTCCGACACGGCGGCCGGAGTGCGTGAGGAATCCGGAGGAGGACCCTCACGCCGGCCGAGCACGACGTCCGTCGGCATCTTCAGGCCTGCGCGCGATCTTCGCTGTTCCCGCCGAGAAGTCCCGGCCCGAGGCGTGGCCGGTCGCCGTGCCTCCGGGTGACAGGCCACCGACCCGCCCGCGCCCTCGGGTGAAGCACGTCGGACGTGACGGGACGTCACCGAACGTCACAGCTGGCGACCTTGAAGGGTTGCGAGACCGTTATGAGCCCAGGCTGCTTATTCACCTGTTGGTCACAACTCCATCACCAACGGAAGATGCTGCTCCTTGCCTGATTCCAGCATCGGTACGTTCATCTCTCCATGAACCGACCTCGGGGGGACATATGTCTCAGAGCCACCAACCGCCGTAGGCCCAGCCGCCCCAGCCGCCGGGCAACGGCCCCTGCACCGCGCCTGCTTCCCCTGCACGCCGTCCGAAGTGGACGCGCAAGCGGATCCTGATCCCGGCCGCCGCCGTCCTGTTCCTCATAGGTGTGGGCATTGGTGGTGCGGAAGATCCTGCGAAGACGGAGAGCGCGGCCGCTGCAAAAGCCGCGCCATCCGCGACCGTCACCGCCACGGCCACGGTGACCGCCACTCCGGCACCGGCGGCCACCGAGACGGTGACCGCAAGCCCGGAGCCGGTGCCCACCGTCACGAAGACCAAGATCGTCAAGGTGACCGTCGCGCCCGCGGACGGGGACGGCGGCACATCCGGTGGATCCGGTTCGGGCGGCAGCGGCTCGGCGTACTACGCCAACTGCACTGCCGTCCGCGCAGCCGGCGCCGCCCCCATCCACGCCGGAGAACCCGGCTACGGGCGGCACCTCGACCGGGACGGGGACGGAGTCGGCTGTGAGTAGAAACCTGCCGATGCTCTCTCCGCGGGAAAGCCATCGGCTGCACACACCGGGGCGCCGACACGGTCCTCACCGGTACCGGAAGCGTCCCGGTGCAGGCCGCTGAGAGGCCGTTGAGAGGCCCTGAGCCCAGTCGCCGCCGACCGTCGCGGTGCGGGGCACGTTCCGGTCACTACCCTTTGCCGGAGCCGGGCGTGAGCCCCGCGATGAAGTAGCGCTGGAGCAGCAGGACGACCACGAGTGACGCCGCCGCACCATCGACCGGGAGCATGCCCTCGCCCTCCTCACAGACGGGATTCGCACCTGCGCGCACGGCCGGCCGGACACCGAACCCGGCCTGGTCTCCCGCCTCCCGCCTCCCAGGGGAGGCGGGAGGCGGGACGGCACACCTACTGGCCGACCGCCGCCCGGAGTGGGGCTACTTCTATGACGGGGGCATGAGGACCGTGTCGACGAGGTAGACCGTGGCGTTGGCCGTCTTGATGTCTCCACAGACGATCTTCGCTCTGTCGTTGACCTTGAACGACGTGCCCGACCCGGAGGTCTTGAGCATGGAGCCCTGCAGCGTCTTGAAGCTGCCGTTGGGGAGCTCGCTGGGGGTGATGGTCTTGTCCACGACGTGGTAGGTCAGGACCTTCTTCAGCTGCGCCTTGTCCTTGAGCAAGCCGGCAAGCTGCATCTTGGAAATCTTGTCGAACGCCGCGTTTGTGGGGGCGAAGACCGTGATGTGCTTCGCGTCATTGAGCTTGGTGGTGAGCCCGGCGTCCTTCAACGCGAGTGCCAGCTTGGTCAGTTTCGGGTTGTTGGCCGCTGCGGTGGCCACGCGTTCCTTGGACATGCCGGTGGCACTGCCCTTGCCGCTGTGCGGCAGCGAGGAGCATCCCGGGCCGAACGGGCTCGGCGTGCTGGAAGGGCTGGATGCCGCATTGTCCGCAAACGCTTGCGGGGCGAATGCTCCGAGCGAGAGTGGAAGGGCCACCACAGCGGTGATCGCTGCGGCGCTCATGCGGATGCGATGTGAACTCATACCGATTCCTCTTCCCTCTAGGAGGAGGTCCGTGAGGTGTCGATGGCGACCCTCGCAGGACGAGGAGTGTGGCCGACCCGGCCGGGGTGTCGTCTGCACCGCTCCGGCATGCCTCGTGGACCAACGGACCAAGCCTAGACATCACCCAGCAAGAAGCGCATCCCGAAGAAAATTGGCTGCACGCGCCACTCAGCCACCGCATACGAAGTCGCCTGGTACACCGCGGGCACAAGCAGCCGAGCGGGCACACCATGGCAGCATGAGCACCTCGATAGTCGTGCACCGCCCCTCCCCCGCAGGCGGCCGGAGAGTCACTGTCGGCGACGAGATCGCCGGGCTCGCCCACGGCGACCGCGACCTCGTCGAGTTCCTAAGGCGGGCGGGCATTGAAGACGCCTGGGACCCCCTCGATGACCCGCACTGGATCGAATGGCGCGGTGGCCGGGCGCATCGGTATGAGGCGGCATGACCGGACCGCTACGGTCCAGCCATTTCAGCGATGCGGGAAAGGCGGGCCCGGGCAGGTGAAGGCGTGGTTGTCGCGTCGGCCGTTGCTGTCGGCACCATAAGGGAAAAATGGGCTATCGCCGACGAAACAGGGGCGCACCCGCCGACTCGCTCACCACGGTTCTGGCTGCACGCAGCGCCGTACTCCTGACCCGCCTCCTCCTCGGAGCGGCGCTCGGCGGCTTCCTCCTCGACCGGACCAGCGCCCCCGCCATCCTCGTCGGCTGGGACCTGTGGGAGAGCATCGCGCCCTTGGTTCCCGCACCACCGGCGCGCGGACACCGATTTCCCGGACGAGTGCGCGTATCCGACCGTGTGGCACAGCCAGGGGTGACGGAGGACAGGGCTGCCCGCGGTCATGAGGTTGAGGACGTCGAGCCGGAGTGGGACCGGTGCCGACCGGCTGCCGGTCACGGTGGGCCCGCTGCCGTTGGAGCGGGCCTGAGCCGGGTGCCGGGCCCGGCGTCTTCCCAGCCTGTCGGTAGTGGCGGGGTAAGCACCCTGCCGGACGTGCCAACCACCTCGGATCAGAGCAAGTCTGCCGTCCCGTCAGAGCATCAAAAGGACCTCGTCAGAGTTGGCTCGTGAAGCTGTTTTCGCAGGTCCGCAGCTACCCCTTGCTGGAGCCCAGCGTGAGCCCCGCGATGAAGTGGCGCTGGAGCAGCAGGAAGACCACGAGCGTCGGCAGTGCGACGATGACCGAGCCTGCGGCCAGCAGGTTGTAGTCGGTGAAGAACTGGCCCCTGAGATTGTTCAGCGCCGAGGTGATGGGGAGCTTGTCGCCGTCGGAGATGAAGACCAGAGCCCACAGGAAGTCGTTGTACATCCAGGTGAACTGGAGCGTTCCGAGCGCGGCCAGGGCCGGGCGGCACAAAGGCAGGGTGATCCGCCGGTACTGGGTCCAGACGCCCGCGCCGTCGACGATGGCGGCTTCGAGGATCTCCTGCGGCAGGGTGCGCATGAAGTTGGCCAGGACGAAGACGCAGAAGCCGAGCTGGAAGCCGATCTGGACGACGACGACGGCCCAGTACGAGTCGAACATCGTCATCGAGTCGGACATCCAGTAGGGCAGCGGGATGCGGTTGAACACGACGTACAGAGGCGTGACGATCACCTGCTGCGGCAGCAGGTTCCCGGCGGTGAAGAGCATCAGCAGGACGAGCCCGCCGCGCACCTTCAGACGGGCCAGTGCGAAGGCGGTGAACGAGGCGAGGAAGAGGGTGATGATCACCCCCGGGACCGCGATGATCATGGTGTTGACGAAGTACTTCGTCATGCCGGAGTCGGAGAACGCCTGGCGGTAGTAGTCCAGGGAGAGGTGGCGCGGCAGCGAGAAGTAGCCGTGTGCCGAGGTCTCGTCGTACGGCCGCAGCGAGGCGTACACCGCGAGCAGCAACGGAGCGAGGAAGGCGAGGGAGACCGCCATCAGGAAGGCGTGGACGCCGATTCTGCCGGGGCGCGTCCGGCGCCGGGCGGCCGGGGCCGACGGCGTCCGCGGTGCGGTGGGGCGGGCTGGGGCTGGAGCGGCATGGACGGTCAACGGTTCTTCTCCCCTCGGAGCTCCTGGACCAGGTATGTCACGACGAATCCCAGGGAGACGGCCAGCAGGACGACGGCGATGGCGGAGCCGAAGCCGATACGGCTGGCCTCACCGATGATGTTGTCGGTGACGAGCACCGAGAGGAGTTCGAGCCCGTTGCGGCCGTGGTTGACGGCGTACACGATGTCGAAGGCGCGCAGGGACTCGATGACGGTGATGACACCGACGATGACGTTGACCGGACGCAGTGTGGGGAAGACGATGCGGAAGAAGGTCTGGGCCTCGCCCGCCCCGTCGATCGCCGCGGCCTCCTTCAGGGACGGGTCGACCGCCTTGAGCCCGGCGAGGTAGAGAATCATCACGTAGCCGGTGTGCCGCCAGGCCGCGGCCAGCAGGACCATCCAGATGTTGAGGTCGGGATCTCCGAGCCAGTCGGTCGGCGAGTCCGTGTCCCCGATGACCGCGTTGAGGGCGCCCTGGTCGCGGGAGAAGACCAGCTGGGCGATGAAACCGACCACGGCGAGCGACAGCACGACGGGCATGTACAGGGTCGACTGGTAGAAGCGGCTGAAGCGCACGCCCCTGTCGATGAGCACGGCGAGCAGCAGCCCGAACGGTGCGGCGACCAGGCCCAGGAAGGCGAGCCAGAGCAGGTTGTGCCGGGCGGCGGGCCAGAACTGCGGGTAGTTGGTGAAGAGGTTCGCGTAGTTCTGCGTACCGACCCATTTGATGTCACCGACGCCGTCCCAGCTGGTGAAGGAGAGCACGACGGAGGCGAGGGTCGGTCCCCACACGATGGCGATGTCGAGCAGGACTGGTATGCCGAGCAGCACACCGAGTACGGCGAGGTCGCGGCCGGTGAACCGCCGCGAGACCCGCCGTCGGGTGCGCCGCGCCGAGATGAACGACACGGTCGGTACTCCAGGTTCAGTGGGATTCCATCGGGATTGTCCTGGGAGCTCAGTCGGTGGCGAAGATGGTCTTCTTCTGCCGTTCGATGTCGTTGACCAGGCCGTCCACGTCGTCCGGGTTGCTGATGAACGTCTGGATCGCCGGGATCATGACCGTGGAGGAGAAGTCCGGCCGGGTGTCCCGGTCCAGGAACTGGGAGATCTGCTTCGCCCCGGAGACCAGGTCCACGGCCTTCTTCTGGAGCGGTGAGTACGCGGAGATGTCCGCCCGGTCGCTGACCGCGACGTTGTTCGGGTCGCTCTTCAGGTAGATGTCCTCGGCCTTCCCGGTGGCCAGCCAGGTGAGCAGGTCCTTGGCGCTCTCCAGGGTCTTCTTGTTCTTGAGGTTCTTCGACTTCTTCGCCAGCAGGAATCCGTCGATGGGTGCCTCGACCGCGTCCTGTCCGTGCTCGGGGTTGATGACGGGGAACGGGAAGAAGTCGATGTCGCCCTGTTCACTCCTGGGGAACTGGGCACCGGGGTGCGGCAGGCCGAACACGGCCATGCCCGCCTCCTTCTTCTGGAGGCTGTTGGCGGCCTCCTGCCAGGTACGGCCGTTGGCGCCCTGCTGGCAGTACGGAAGCAGCCGGCGCCAGGTGTCGAAGACCTCCCTGACCCTTCTGTCGGTCCAGGCGACTTCCCCCGCCAGCAGGCTCTTGTGGAACTCGTAGCCGTTGGTGCGCATGTCGATGTAGTCGAAGGTGCCCATGGCGGGCCAGCCGTCCTTGTCGCAGAAGGCGATGGGGTCCAGCTTGTCCTTCTTCATCTGCTTGGCGAGAGCCACGTACTCGTCGAGCGTCTTCGGTGCCTGATAGCCGCGGTCGGCGAACAGGCTCTTGCGGTGGAATACGGCCCATGGGTAGTAGTAGTACGGCGTGAGGTACTGCTTGCCGTCCGCGCCGGTGGACTGGGCTTTCAGGGCGGCCGAGAAGCCCGTGTATTCCCGCCAGTTGTCGCTGATGTCGTGCAGCAGGCCCTTCTCGGCGAAGAACTGCATCCGGTTGCCCGCGAACCACATGAAGACGTCGTCCGGCTTGCCCTGCAGATACCGGCTGATGTTCTCCTGAAAGGTGTTGTGGTCGACGGTGTTGACCTTCACCTTCCGCCCGTCCGACTGCGCCTCGTATGCCGCGAAGGCGTCCGCGAAGGCCTTTTTCGGAATCGGGTCGGACGAATTCGAACCCATGGTGATCGTTTTTCCGTCGCCGCCGGGACCGCTCCCGCAGGCGGTGAGCAACGACGGCAGGGCCACGGCTCCCGCGCCCACTGCCGCACCGCGCAGCAGACTTCGCCTGGACATCCGATGTCCTGCGACGCTGCCCGGTACACCTGACTTGCCGTAATCAGACTGCGTCATGCCCAGCCCCTTCGGAGATGCAACCCAACACAACCGAACGTGCGATTGGATCTCACCCTCAAGTCGTGCCTCCGTCAAGGGTTTTGACGAGATGACGGACAAGCCGTCATCCCGCCTCTTCCAACAGACTTCAACACGCTCTAACGTAATCACACGCCTTGGCGTGCACATGCTGTCATCCGATCATGCGCGAGTATGGAGGAACGTAACGATGCGTCATCTTCCAACCCGTACAACCCGAACCTGCCACCGCGGACTCATCGGAGCGCTGCTGGCCGGGCTGCTCTGCACCGCGGGGACCACCGTTCCCGCCGCTGCGGCCCCACCCGCTCCCGCGTCGGCTCCGCGGGCCGGTAACGGCCTTGCGCTCACGCCTCCGATGGGGTTCAACAATTGGAACTCGACGCACTGCCGCGCCGAGTTCAACGAATCGATGGTCAAGGGCATCGCCGACATCTTCGTCGAGAAGGGCCTCAAGGACGCCGGCTACCAGTACGTCAATCTCGACGACTGCTGGGCAAAGCCGCAGCGCAATGCGGACGGCGAACTGGAGGCCGATCCGCAGCGCTTCCCGAACGGCATCAAGGCCGTCGCCGACTACGTCCACTCCAAGGGCCTGAAAATCGGCATCTACACCAGCGCCGGCACCAAGACCTGCGACAGCGTCGGACTTCCGGGCGCGCTCGGCCATGAGTACAGCGATGCGCGGCAGTTCGCGGACTGGGGCATCGACTACCTCAAGTACGACAACTGCAACAACCAGGGGGTCGACGCGAAAGAGCGCTATACGACGATGCGGGACGCGCTGGCCGCGACCGGCCGCCCCATCGTCTACAGCATCTGCGAATGGGGCGAGAACAAGCCCTGGGAGTGGGCCGGCGAACTCGGCAACCTCTGGCGCACGACCGGCGACATCAACGACAGCTGGGGCAGCATGCTGTCGATCATGAAGCAGAATCTGCCCCTGGCCGCCGCGGCGGGACCGGGACACTGGAACGACCCCGACATGCTGGAGGTCGGCAACGGCGGCATGACGGACACGGAGTACCGCACCCACTTCTCCATGTGGTCCGTGATGGCCGCACCCCTGCTCATCGGCTCCGATCTGCGCACGGCGGGCCCCGAGACCTTCGAGATCCTCTCCAACCACGAGGTCGTCGCGGTCGATCAGGACCCGCTGGGCAAGCAGGGCACCGTACTCTCCTCCACCGACGGACGCTGGGTCGTCACCAAGGAGATGCGGGACGGCAGCCGCGTCGTGGCCCTGTTCAACGAGACCGGCAGCGCCCAGCGCATCTCGACGACGGCCGAGGCGGCGGGACTGCCGAAGGCCACCGCGTACACGATGCGCGACCTGTGGGAGCACACGACGTACAACACCGCCGGCCGCGTCTCGGCGACCGTCCCGGCGCACGGGACCGTACTGCTGCGCATCGCCGCGGCCGGCAACTGGGCCGCGCACCCGCCCGCCGTGGAACTCGGCCTGGACGGAAGCCCGTTGATCGAGGCCGGCCGCACCGCCGCGCTGACGACGACGGTGACCGATCTCGGCCGTACGCCCGCCGCGAAGGTATCCGCGACGCTCACCGGCCCCGCCGGCTGGCAGGTGACGGCGGTGTCGCCGACCGGTGCACCGGCCCTGCCGACCGGCCGGGCGCTGACCACCCGCTGGCAGGTGACGGCCCCGGCGGGCACGGCGACCGGTACGTACGACCTGACGCTCACCGCCCGGTACCGCTCGCCGGCCGGGACCCGGGTGAGGTCCTCGGTCCCCTTCCAGGCCCACGTGGTGGTCGCGCCACCCGCGGGCGACAGCTATCTGAGCGACCTGCCCCGGCTCTCCGCCACCAACGGCTGGGGCCCGGTCGAACAGGACACCAGCAACGGGGAGAGCAAGGCGGGCGACGGGAATCCGATCACCATCGGCGGCACGGTCTTCGCCAAGGGCCTCGGTGTGCACGCCGACAGCGCCGTCGAGTTCTACACCGGCGGAGTGTGCGACGCCGTGACGGCACAGGTCGGGGTCGACGACGAGAAGGAGACCAGGGGCACCGTCGCCTTCGAGGTCCGGGCCGACGGCAGGAAGGTGGCGTCGACCGGCGTACTGACCCAGGCGATGCCCGCCCAGTCGCTCTCCGCGGACGTGCGCGGCGCGCAGGTGGTCCGTCTGGTGGTCACCGACGGCGGGGACGGCACCGATTCCGACCACGCCGACTGGGCAGACCTGCGGATCACCTGCTGACGGATGCCGGCGGACGGACTACGGGAGAGGTGACGGGGAATCGCGGTCGCGGCCCGGTCGCACCTTCGGCGCCGCGAGCCTCGGTGCTGCGCCTCGGACCGCCGGACGGGCCCCGGGACACCGGTCCCGCCCGTCCGGCGGCTCCCGTCCCGTCGGCCGGGCCCTAAGGGCTGTCCGAACCCACCCGCACCGCCGCGGCCGCCGCGCCCACCAGGCCCGCGTCGGTACCCATGACCGCCGGGGCCACCGTGAGCTGCCGGACGAAGGAGAGCGTGGCGTACCCGCGCAGGGCCCGGCGCAACGGAGCGAAGAGGACGTCGCCCGCACCGGCCACTCCCCCGCCGATCACCGCGATGTCGATCTCGACGAGCGTGGCGGTGGCGGCGATTCCGGCGGCCAGCGCCTGCGCGGCACGCTCGAACGACCCGAGGGCGACCTCGTCCCCGGCGCGCGCGGCGGCAGCCACGGCGGCGGCCGAGGCATCGCCGTCCGGTCCGGGCCGCCAGCCGGTCTCCAGCGCCCGGCGGGCGATGTTCGGCCCGCTGGCGATGCGCTCGACGCAGCCGCGCGAACCGCACGGGCACGGGTCGCCGTCCAGATCCACGCTGACGTGGCCGATGTGCCCGGCATTGCCCGTGGGGCCGGTGTGCAGCTTTCCGCCGAGGACGAGGCCGCCGCCGACCCCGGTCGACACGACCATGCACAGCGCGTTGTCGTAACCGCGGGCCGCACCCAGCCAGTGTTCGGCCGCGGTCATCGCGACCCCGTCGCCGACCAGTTCGACGGGCAGTCCGCCGGCCGCCTTGCCCACGCGCTCCACCAGCGGGAAGTCGCGCCAGGCGGGAACGTTGACGGGACTCACCGTGCCGGCCGAGGCATCCACCGGGCCCGCGCTGCCGATGCCGACGGCCGTCGCCCGCCCCCACAGCGATGAGGCGGACAGCTCGGCCAGGACCTCCGTCACGGCCCCCATCACCGCCTCGGCGCTCTCCCGGGCGGGCGTCGGCCGCTGCGCGCGTACGAGAAGCGCACCGCTGCCGTCCACCAGTGCGGCGGCGATCTTGGTGCCGCCGACGTCCAGGGCGGCGACGAGGTCGGTATGCATCGGTGTGGCTCCGTGATGAGTAGAGTGCGGGACCTGCGGCTTCAGTATTCGGTCTGCCCAGTCTCCATTCAGCTGACAACGTTGTCCAGGGCCTATGCTCGACGGCACAGCCCCCGGCCTCCCCGCAGCACCGCTCGCGGGCCCGCCGGACCATCCGCACCCGACGACAGGACAGCGCACCGTGGCCGAGACCGCCCGTCACCCCGAGACCCGCTACGGCAACCGGCCGACCATGAAGGACGTGGCCGCCCGCGCAGGAGTGGGCCTCAAGACGGTCTCCCGTGTGGTCAACAGCGAGCCCGGGGTCACGCCGGACACCGAACGCCGGGTCCAGGAGGCCATCGAGGCGCTCGGCTTCCGCCGCAACGACAGCGCACGCGTCCTGCGCAAGGGCCGCACCGCCTCCATCGGCCTGGTCCTGGAGGATCTCGCCGACCCCTTCTACGGGCCCCTGAGCCGCGCGGTGGAGGAGGTCGCCCGGGCACACGGCGCCCTGCTCATCAACGGTTCGAGCGCCGAGGACCCGGAGCGCGAGCAGGAGCTGGTCCTCGCCCTGTGCGCGCGCCGGGTGGACGGGCTCATCGTGATTCCGGCCGGCGACGACCACCGCTATCTGGAGCCGGAGATAAAGGCGGGCATCGCCACCGTCTTCGTGGACCGTCCCGCGGGCCTCATCGACGCCGACATGGTCCTCTCCGACAGCTTCGGCGGCGCCCGCGAGGGGGTCGCCCACCTGATCGCCCACGGTCATCGCCGGATCGGCTTCATCGGCGACCAGCCGCGCATCCACACCGCCACCGAGCGGCTGCGCGGCTACCACGCGGCCATGGCGGAGGCGGGGACGGCGGTGGAGGAGTCCTGGGTCTCCCTCGGCTCGACCGACCCCGGCCGGGTCCGGGCCGCGGCCGAGAAGATGCTCTTGGGCCCGGAGCCCGTCACCGCGCTGTTCGCGGGCAACAACCGGGTGACGGTGACGGCGGTGCGGGTTCTCGCGGAGCAGGAGCGCCGGGTCGCCCTGGTCGGCTTCGACGACATCGAACTGGCCGACCTGCTCGGCATCACCGTCATCTCCCAGGACGCCGCCGCCGTCGGCCGCACCGCCGCGGAGCACCTCTTCCGCCGCCTGGACGGCGCGGACCACGCCCCCGCCCGTGTGGAGCTCCCCACGACGCTCATCCCGCGCGGCTCGGGCGAACTGCCGCCAGCCTGAGCGGCCGGGCGCTCAGGCGCCGCCCAGCCGTTCGCGGACGACTTCCATCGACGGGGGCAGCCTGTCCGTGCCCACGGCGACCGTCCCCTCCGGTACCCGGATCGTACGCAGGGAGAGAACCTGGGCCAGGCTGCTGACATCGATGTGCGGCAGCGGGGTCTCGATGGTGAGTGAGCGCAGACGGGGAAAGTTGTGCAACCAGCCCCAGGTGCCTCCCATGTTGGCATCCACCCAGAGGTGGGTCAGAGGATCGCTGCGGCATGAATTGACGAAATCAACGGTGGTGAACTCACCGGACACCTTGATGCGCGAGCGGCCGCCGAAGTCGTGGAGCGCGCGGAGCTCACGCAGGTTGGACACCGGAAAGTAGATACTCTCTTCGCTGATGTGGGCAACGACCTCGCTGCCGTAGAGAGCGGTGTCGAACCTGCTCCAGGCCCGCACCAGTTCCGTGCGCACACGCGGATCCTGGTGCCCGCGGTATTGGGCGAGAACGGTGATCGCGGCATCGGTCGCGATACGTGTGGCGGTCAGCACGGTGAAGTACGCCTCATCGGCGATCAGTTGTGCCTCGGGGCTCACCTCCTCCGGATCGAGCGGCGTGTCGCCGGTGGCCGCTTCCCTCGGACCGGGCAGCAGATCGAGTACGACCGGGCCGACCTCGGTGAGCGCGCGGGACTGGTCGGCCGAGCGCGGCGGGATCAGGGCCGCCGCGCGCTGCTGCACCTCCGTGCGAACCGCCGGGTCCAGCTCGGTCGCGTGCTCCAGACAGGCGGCCGCGAGCAGGTGAAGCCTGTTCATGACGTGCCGGGAGACGTCGTCCCGTCTGATGAGGCCGGTGAGCAGCCGTGTCCGTTCCGTCGGCCGTGCATGGGCGACGGCCATCCTGATGACGTCCTCCCACTGATCCAGATGCGCGTTCGCGATGAGGAAGTCGAAGTCGAGGCCCTCCACCGCGGCCTTCGCCCCGAGGTAGTCCTGAAAGGTCCTGTGAATGAAGTCCATGGAGTCTGCGCTCGGTTCACGCAACAGGCCGCTGCGGACGAGGAGGTACCGGTAGACCTCGTCCGCCGTTCCCTGCTCGGCGACCTTCGGCATCGTCGGCAGCGCCTGCCCCAGGAGGTCGACCGCATCGCTGCGGTCCATCTCGGAACGGCCGTTGCGGATCATCCAGTAGGCGAGTTTCTGGATCAACTGGATGTGGTGCGCCTCGCTGATGTAGATCGAGCCCGACTTGTAGACTCCGCGTTCGCGGTCGCGCCTGAAGAGCAGCATCGAGAGTGCCGCGTCGTAGATCTCCTTGCGCCCCTCGGGGAGGTAGCCGCGGCGGTCCTGATGCAGTGCGCAGATCAATCCGCACATGAGCGGGTTCGTGGCCAGCCTGCCCAAGTCCTGTTTGGCGCGAATCGCCCGTAGAAGTTCATGGGCATACTGATCGCTGATGCCGGCCGCCTCGTGCCAGCGCTCGACGAACTCGGCGATGTTGTCCCTGCTCATCGGCGCGAGGTCCAGCTCGGCGAACTCCTCATCCACCAGCCAGTGTTCCTGCACCGCCGACGGTCTGGACGTCACCAGCCACCGGTTGGCGGGATACACGCTGATGAGTTCCCGGAGCCAGCGGCGGGCATCGTTGCGGTCGTCCTCGGGGATCTCGTCGATGCCGTCGATGAGCATGAGCCCGCGCCCCGCCCTGAGCACCCGGTCGAACCATCCGGGCGGTTGAAGAGCCGCGATGGGGCAGCCCACCGCCGAGAGGAATTCGTGAGGTGCCGGGAGCGTGGCACCGCCCCTGGTCAGGGTGCGCAGCGGAAGCACGAACGGCACCAGTCCGTACAGGTACAGAAGGCGTTCGTCCAGCGCCTTCTGCCCGGCGGAGACCGCCAGCCACTGCACCAGTGTGGTCTTCCCGGAACCGGCCACACCACGCAGGAGTACGCGGTTGCGGCCGGCCAGCACATGATCGGCCGAAAGCAGCACGGGCCCGGTGCCGGTGGCCTCGCCCGCCGCGTCCAGACTCAGGTAGGCCGCGTCGAGCCGCCAGGTCTCCGGTGCTCCGGAGAGGTCGAGGCCGAAGATGCTCAGCTTGCCGTGCTTGGTCGCGATGTATCCGGCGTACCGGTCCTCGAACGGCCCGTCGGCCGGGGACGGAGCGCGCGCGATCAACGAGTCGATCTTCAGCGTCAGTTCTTCGATGGACCGGCTCTGCTCGACCAGGGTGCGCGGCACGAAGGCCGACCGCTGGGTGAAGAAGTTCAGGATGTGCAGGCAGGCAGTGTCCATCACACCCGCGTGCAGGGTGACCGCGTCACTCGACAATCCGAGCCTGGCCGGCCTGCTCTGGGCCCTCAGACGCCGGGAGAGTTCCAGGTGCCCCAGCTTCACCGCCTGCACATCCTCCATGTCGAGTGTCCCCATGACGCGCAGGGAATCGGCGACCGCGTTGGCGACGGCACGTTTCTCGAATGTCGGCAGGACGTCCTCGACGCCGGTCGATTGCGCCGCGCGTCTGACCAGTTCTTCCGCAAGCGTGTGGAGGTCCTTGTCGGAGAGTGTGCGCTTCTCGCCCCGGAAGGAGATGAGTGAGGATATGCGGATGGGCCTGTCGACCAGATCGGCCCCGGGACCTTCGGACAGGAACAGCTTCTTGATGAGCGGGCCCACCACGCTCGACGCGAGGCGCGCTCCGATGGCGGCCGGTTCCATCTGGTCTCCGAGAGGTGCTCACGGCACCGTCGGCCGTTGTCGCGCCAGCGTAGGACACCGTCTGATGGCGCATCCCGCGTTTCGGCCAAGGGCCCTTCGTCACGGGGCCGTTGGCCGAAGGACCGCGTACCAAGCTCCTCCGGCCCGTTGTCGGGCCGGGAGGGGCCTCACATCTGTCCCACCGTGAGCCCGCCCCGCCGCGGCGATGCGAACGCGTCCAGGTCCGCGCGCGTCAGCCCGGTCAGGCGGGCGACCTCGGCGGTGTCCAGGGCTCCGCAGTCGACGCCGCGCAGGAGATATCCGCTGAGCGCCTTGGCGGTGGCGGGTTCGTCCATGACGTCGCCGCCCGCCTTCGCCACGTACGCGGCGAGCCGCGCGGCGGCCTGCTCCAGGCCCTCGCGGTAGAAGGTGTACACGGCCGCGTACCGGGTCGGCAGGTGGCCGGGGTGCATGTCCCAGCCCTGGTAGTAGGCGCGGGCCAGGGCGCGGCGGGTGAGACCGTAATGGAGCCGCCACGCCTCGTGGACCTGGTGGGTGGGACCGACCGGGAGGACGTTGGTGGAGCCGTCCGAGACCCGTACGCCGGTGCCCGCGGCGGCGACCTGCATGACGGCCTTGGCGTGGTCGGCGGCCGGGTGGTCACTGGCCTGGTAGGCGGCGCTGACGCCGACGCAGGCGCTGTAGTCGAAGGTGCCGTAGTGCAGACCGGTGACGCGGCCCTGCGCGGCGTCGATCATGCGGGCGACGGCGGCGGTGCCGTCGGCGGCGAGGATGGACTGACTGGTCTCGATCTGGATCTCGAAGCCGAGCCGGCCGGCCGGCAGTCCGTGCGCCCGCTCGAACGCTTCGAGGAGCCGGACGAAGGCGGTGACCTGTTCGGGGTACGTCACCTTGGGAAGGGTGAGGACCAGCCCGTCGGGAAGTCCGCCCGCCCGCACCAGGCCGGTGAGGAAGACGTCCGTGGTGCGGATGCCGCGGTCGCGTACGGCGGCCTCCATGCATTTCATCCGGATACCCATGTACGGGGCGGCCGTTCCGTTCCCGTACGCCTCCGAGACGAGCCGGGCGGCCCGGGCCGCGGCCTCGTCCTCCTCGGCGTCGGAGCGGGAGCCGTAGCCGTCCTCGAAGTCGATGCGCAGGTCTTCGACGGGCTCGCGCTCCAGCTTGGCGCGCACCCGCTCGTGGACGGGGGCGGCGAGCTCGTCCGGGATGCCGAGGACGGCGGCGAACGAGGCGGCGTCGGGTGCGTGCTCGTCGAGGGCCCGCAGCGCCTGGTCGCCCCAGGAACGGATGGTGCCGGCGGTGAAAACGTCACCGGGGACGTAGACCGTGTGGACCGGCTGGCGCGTGCCCGGGACTCCCGGGTAACGGCGGGCGAGCTCGGCGTCGACCGGCGCGAGGGAAGCGCTGATCTCCTCGCTGACCGCACCGGCGAGGCTCGTCGCCACCTTCTCCTGCTCTCCCATTTCCACATCCTCCACACTCGCGTTGTTTCCGCTTCCTGGAATCAACAATCCGTATAGTGAAGCTATAAGGCCGCCGGATCTGCGTCAATGGTGATCGAAAACGGTCCGGGGCCGTGTGGTGGGTACGCACCACACGGCCCCGGACCGTCCTGTCGATGCCGGAAGGAGGGGTGGGTCAGCCCTTGCGGGATGTGACCTCTTCGGTGAGCTGGGGCACGACCTGGAAGAGGTCGCCGACGACGCCGTAGTCG